>JBFMBU010000131.1:0-12389 GCA_040755035.1 Thermodesulfobacteriota bacterium | reverse complement strand
TGGACTGGGAGACGCCGAAGACGTAACTCATCCCGAAGATCATCACCCCGGTGGCCGCTGCCCCGAAAATTATATACTTGATGGCCGCTTCCATGGGATTGCCCCCGGCCTGATTGCGAACGGGAATCAGGACATAAATGGAATAGGAAGATAATTCCATGGAGATGAAAATGGTCAACAGTTCCACGCTGCTGACCAGGAGCATCAGACCCAGGGCGCTGAGGGATAAAAACATGAAAAATTCCGGTTGGAGCCGTTCTTCGATACTTTTCAGTTTGTGGCTCAGGACCACCACTAAAAAGAAACCCAGACTGATCAGACATTTAAATATCTGCGAGAAAAGGTCGACCCGATAAGAACGATAGAACATCTCTCCGGAAACGTTGATGGAGAAAAGACTGATGACTAACCCCACAGCCGTCAGAAAAAAGGCCAAGCCTTGTATGGTGTCCGGAGAGGCTTTCCAGAGAGTGAGCGCGAAAAAGATCAAGGCTGTCAGGAGCAAGAAGGTTTCCGGTAGGAATATGGAGAAATCCATTATAATTTTTTCCTCAATAGTATTCGAAAAAAGGGGTCAAGGATTCAAGGTTCCAAGGGTTCAAGGTTTTTGATTCGATGCCTTTCCTTTGAAAGGCCCTTGACTCCTTGAACCCTGATAACAACAATTTCATAGAGACCTAAACGGGTCGTGAGGGATTAATAATCCAACCAACAACCGGCCAATCTCACTACTTGATCAACGCTACCGCATTCCCGGCTTGTACCTGTTGGATCAAATGGTCTATGCTGCTATGCATAACCTCCAAAAACGCCCCCGGGGAAAACCCGATCCAGAGCACCAATATAACCAGGGGGGCCAGATAAATAATCTCCCGCAGATTCATATCGGTGAAGGAGGGATTCCCTTCTCCGCCCCAGGCGATTTTTTGAAGCAGACGCAGCATGTAAGCGGCGGCCAGGACTACCCCGGGAATGGTCAAGGCCCCGACCCATTTATGCTCGACAAAGGTGCCCAGCAACACTAAAAGTTCCCCCACAAAGCTATTGGTTCCGGGAAAGGCCATGGAGGACAAACTGAACAGGCCTAAAAACCCGATATAAATCGGCATGATTTTACTGATACCGGAATTGACCGAGATTAAACGACTGTGACTTCGTTCGTAAATGATCCCGACACAAAGAAAGAGGGCCCCGGTGGTCACCCCGTGGTTGATCATCTGCATCATGGCGCCTTCCAGGCCATTCCTGTTGAACATGAAGGTGCCCAGGGTGACAAAACCCATATGGGCCACACTGGAATAGGCGATCAGCCTTTTCATATCGCTTTGCCCCAAGGCCACATAGCCGCCATAGATAATGGAGACGATAGAGATCCCGAAGACAAGAGGGGCAAAGTAAACGCTGGCCTGGGGGGTGATGGGCAGGCAAAAGCGGACAAATCCGTAGGTCCCCAGTTTCAACAGGATGCTGGCCAGGATGACACTGCCGGCCGTGGGGGCCTCCACATGAGCAGCCGGCAGCCAGGTATGCAAGGGCGCCATCGGTACCTTGATGGCGAAGGCGAAACCCATGGCCAGAAAAACCCAGCATTGGAAGGTGAATGAATACTGATGAGTCATCAGTTCCGGTATGCTGAAGGTGCCGGTTTTCAGGTAAAGCACAATCATGGCCACCAGCAGGAAAACGCTGCCGGCCATGGTGAAAATGAAGAACTTAAGCGAGGCATAAACCTTGTCCGGCCCCCCCCAGACGGCGATCAGAAGGTACATGGGGATGAGCATGAATTCAAAAAAGATATAGAAAAGGACAAAATCCAGGGCGGAGAAGGTCCCGATACAGGCGGTTTCCATCAACAGCAGACAAAAGTGGAATTCCTTAACCCGTTTTTCAATGTACTTCCAGGAGCCCAGAACACAGATCGGAATCAGAAGGGTGCTTAAGAGGACCAGAAGCAGACTGATCCCGTCCAACCCCAGGGTGTAATTGATGTTCAATCCGGGGATCCAGGAGACGTGTTCGCCGAACTGATATTTATAGGTGGTCGTGTCAAAGTTGAAAAAGAGGGGCAGGGAAAGGACAAAGGTGACCAGGCTGACGATTAGAGACCAGACCCGGACGGCGATTTCATTTCGAAGCAGAAAAATTATCAAAGCCCCGGCCAGCGGCAAAAAAATGAGCGTGCTCAGAATAGGAAAAGAAAGCTGATTGGGAATGAGAAAATCCATAAGTTTTATGTTCCCTGATTGTTTTTGCTAAAAATTCATCTCTGTTTTTTTATAAAAACCAGAAGACCCCGATGATAACGAAGATCACCAGCAGGGCCACGGCGATATAATTCTGAATATTGCCGGTTTGAACCTTCCGGACCTGGTCGCCTAACCCCTGGGTGCCGTAGGCGACGTTATCGATCACCCCGTCGATGCCCCAGCGGTCAAACCGGGCGAAAAACCCGGCAAAAGCCATGGTCGCCTTGAGACCTAAACTGCGGTAAAGCTCTCCCCAGCCGAAATCAAAAGACTGGATGAAGCGGTTATCGAACCACATAAAACCATCCATCAATTTGCGATAGAACCAGTCGAAATCGAGGTTGATATGGGCCGCAGGGGTAAGCCTCTTGAGCAGCAGGAAAAAACCCAGCCCGGTGAACAGCAGTATTTGAACCGTTTCCGAGAGGTGGGGCAGGGCATAGGGATGATATTCCGCCGCCGCTTCTTTAAAGGGAAGCAGATCATATAGGACCTTGGGATACACTCCGATCAGGAAACAGAGGAAAGAGGTGATCCCCATGGCCCAGAGCATGTTTTTGGGGGGTTCTTTCGGCCTCAGCCCGCTGTCCTTTCCGAACCAGGCGAAATAGGGCAGCTTCAAACCGACGGAAAGAAAGGTCCCCACCGAGGCCAGGAGCATCAGGAGCATCAATACCGGATGATGGGCGTGTTCCGCCCCGGCTACGATCATGGACTTGCTGACAAAACCGCTGAAGAGGGGGAAGCCGGAGATGGATATGCCTCCCACCACATAAAAAATCAAAGTCAGGGGCATGTACTTATACAAACCGCCAAGTTGATTTAATTTCGAGGTGCCGGTCATCATCAACACCGAACCGGCGCCCATGAACAGCAGGGCTTTATAGAGAATATGGGCATAGGCGTGGGCGCAGGCCCCGTTCAGGGCCAGTTCCGTTCCGATACCGACACCGGCCACCATGTAGCCCACCTGGCTTATAATGTGATAGGACAGGATGCGTCGCATATCGTTTTCAATAGTGGCGTAGCAGACCCCGTAGATGGTCATGGCCGTTCCCATGATCGCCAGAACCTCAAAACCGGGGAAGGCCCGGGCCAAGACATAAACGGCCGTTTTGGTGGTAAAGGCGCACATAAAAACCGCTCCGGTGACCGTAGCTTCCGGATAGGCATCCGGCAGCCAGGCATGGAGCGGGAAGACGGCGGCATTAAGGGCAAAGCCGGCCAGAATGAGATATTCGGCCAAACCGGCCCCGGCCTGGGGGATAAGAACAAAGGCCATGGAGCCGGTCTTTTGATAGTGGAGGAAAATACCGCCCAGGAGCAGCAATCCGCCGAAGATGTGCATAAGCAGGTAACGAAATCCCGCTTTAATGGAGGCCGGTTCGCGACGGAACCAGATCAGGAACGTCGAGGCCACGGCCATCATTTCCCAAAAGATGAAGACCGTCAGGTAATCTCCGGCGAAAACCACACCAAGAGCGCCGCCGACATAGAAATAGGAAGCGATGTGCTGGGCGTCTTCTTTGACATGAAGACCGTATATGACCCCGATAAAGGCCATGAGGGTGAAGACATGGGCAAAGACCAGACTTAAGCGATCCACCCGTCCCAGGATGACGCTGAATCCTAAGTAGTTGATTTCACCGTAAACTCCGATATTGGCGGTGATCACGAAATAAAAGGCGATGGCCGGCATAAGGAGGAGGTAGATCTGTTTGATCCGCCCCTTGAGTACAGGGATCAAAAAAGCGCCAAGGATGAAAAACAGGGCGGGATGAATAAACTTATCCATAGTAATCCTCTTTTTTCTCCAGCACGGTATGGGCCAGACCTTTCATGATCCGTATCAGGAGGATGCAGCCGATCAGTCCGAAAACAGACCAGAAGGCCGGAAAACCGATCATTTTCATAAAAAAATCGTGGGATTCATGATGAGGAATGACCGCGCTGAAAACGATGGCCGCGGCCATGACCAGATAGAGAATCCATTTCAAAGCCTTTAAGTGATCACGCAGATATTGGATGGGATTGGCCCAGTTCATGATCTGAAAACCGCCTTTGCAATATTAAGTAAATAATCCGGATCTACGGCCTTAACGATGTTCAGGAAGTAATCCGGATATAATCCCATGAGGATTGAGGCAATCGCCGTCAAGAAGAGGGGAATGACCATGATGGCCGGGGCTTCGTGCAGTCCTTGACCGTGATGAGCCCCCGGATCCCCTTCCCGGGGTTTGTCGAATATGGCCTTCAAGATGACCGGGAAAAAATATCCGGTATTTAGAATCGTGCTGGCCAAAAGAACAATCAAAAAGAAATTCTGATGGGCTTGCAGCGCCCCCAGGGCGATGTACCATTTGGTTACAAAACCGCAAACTAAAGGCACGCCGATCATGCTCAAAGAGGCGATGCTGAAGGCGGCGATGGTAAAAGGCATCTGCCGGGCAATGCCGCCCATTTCGCTGATCTTTTTGGTGTGCAGGGCCACATAAATGGACCCGGCGCACATAAAGAGGGTGATCTTGGAAAAGGCGTGGTTGGCGATATGGATCAGACCGCCGGTGACGGCGCTGGGGGTGAGCAGGGCCACACCGAGAATGACGTAAGACAACTGGCTGACGGTCGAATAGGCCAGCCTGGCCTTCAGATCATCCTTGGTCAAGGCAATGATCGAGGCCATGAGAATGGTGAAGGAGGCGGCATAAGCCGTGGGGATGCCCAGGTTCAGGGAATTTAGAATGCCGACACCGAAGACCGAAAGCATGACCCGGCTGGTGCAGAAGACCCCGGCCTTGACGACGGCCACGGCATGGAGCAGGGCGCTGACCGGGGTGGGGGCGACCATGGCTGAAGGGAGCCAGTTATGAAAGGGCATAATGGCCGCTTTGGCGAATCCGGCCATATAAAGGATATAGGTGATGGTCACCAGGGTCGGATCGGCATCGGCCGGAAAAATACCCTTGGTGATGCCGGAGGGGGCAAAATCCAGGGTCCCGGCCAGGACATAGGTCAAAATCACGGCCGGCAGGAAAAAGGACTTGGCCGTGCCGGTCAAATAGACCATGTATTTCCTGGCCCCCTCATAGGCCTCTTCATCCTGATGATGGGCGACTAAGGGGTAGGTGAAGATGGTGATGATTTCATAAAAAAAGTAGAGAGTAAATAAATTACCGGAAAAGGCCACACCCACGGCGCCGACAATGGCCACAGCGAAACAGAAATAATAGCGGGTCTGGGCGTGCTCCTTTAAGGAGCGCATATAGCCGATATTGTAAAACGTTACCAGGATCCAGAGGAAAGAGGAAATGGTCCCGAAGATCATTCCCAGGGCATCGACCCGGAATTTCATGGAGATGCCGGGCAGGATGACAAAGGGGGTGATTTCAAAGGCCTTGCCGGCCAGCACCGCCGGGGTCATGGAAAGGACCGTAAGAAAGGTGCCCACCGCGCCCAGAATCGACCAGGTCTCTCGTAAATTCGGTTTCTTGGGCGTGAACATGATCAACAGGGAGGCTACTGTGGCGATGAGGACCGCCAGGACCGGCCTTATGGATATGATAGTTTCCATTGTTTCCATAGGAATGAAGAATTCTATCCTTTCAGTTCAGTGACACTGTCGGGTTTGATTTCCCTGAACCGGCGATAAACCGTAATAACGATGCTCAAGGCAATGGCTGTTTCGGCGGCGGCGATTCCCATAATGATCAGGGTGAAAACCTGCCCGATAGCCGCATCTTTGGACAAAAACATATTAAAGGCCATAAAATTCAGGGCTGCCCCATTGAGAATCAATTCCACGGCAATGAGCATACCGATCAGACTGGTTTGCTGGATGAGACCGAAAACCCCCAGGGCAAACATCAGGGCGCCCAGAATCAAGTAGGTGATCAAATGTTCCATAGATTAATCCCTTTTCTGACCCAAACCGGCAATCATAATAGCCCCGATAATGGCGATGGCCAAAAGCAGGGAGATCAATTCAAAAACCAGGAAATAACGGGTCAGCAGGACCTGTCCCAGGGTTTTGATACTCCAATCCCTGGTCAGGGTCGTCCCCGGTCCCCAGTGATGATTGACGACGGTCAGGACCAGCCCGGCAAAGGCTACGATCCCGACCACTAGGGCACTTCCGATCCTGAGTTTGCTTTTCTTAAGATTTCCTTCCTCCAGGGGCGGGGAGAGCATAATGGCGAAGATATAGGTAACGCAAATAGCCCCGACATAGATCAGGAGCTGCATCATGGCCACAAACTGGCTACCCAGGAAGAGATAAATACCGGTGACGCCGAACATCGACAGGGCCAGGCCCAGGATATTATGGACGATTTTTGGTAAGGAAACGGCGATCACGGCCCCGGTTATGGTAAAGAGGACCATGAGCCAGAAGGCCGCTTCGGCCACCATCTTGGGAGGGATAAAGTCGGCAATGGTTGTCATGATTTTTCCTCCAGGCGGGCCATGAGGTTGATAACCGTATCCCAACGTTCAAAAAAGACCAGTTCGTACTCCCTGGAAAATTTTAAGGTTTGTTCCGGGCAGACATCTACGCAAATGCCGCAATGGCTGCATTTGGAAAAATCGATGACATATCGCTGGCCCACCTTTTTGGACCCAGCCTTGGCCTTTTCCCCCTGAAGTTTGATGACATGGGAGGGACAGATGCGGGCGCACAGACCGCAGGCCACACAATGATGGGTCCTGGTGTCGTCAAATTTGATGAATTCGATATGGCCCCGAAAATTGGGGGTCATGGTCAGTTTTTGATAGGGATACTGGACAGTGATAATGGGTTTGAAGAGCCGTCTAACGGTAACTCCCATACCAACAACCAGGCTCTTGGCCCCGATCAGGATCTCCAGGATATACTGTTTGAAAGAACTCTGAGATGATGGATTCATCTTAAACGACCTTAAGCACGATAGCGGTAATGATTAAATTCAACAGGGCGAAAGGGATCAATACCTTCCAGGCAAAGTTCATCAATTGATCGAATCGAACCCGGGGAAAGGTCCAGCGTATCCAATACACCACGAAAATCAGGAAATAGACCTTAAGGAAAAACCAGACGATACCGGGCAAAAAGGGTCCCCGCCAGCCTCCGAGGAATAAAACGGTGGCCATGGCGGCGGCGATTACCACATTGGTATACTCGGCCAGGAAAAAGAGTCCGAAGCGCATGCCGGTATATTCGGTATGGAATCCGGCAACCAGTTCCGATTCGGCCTCCACCAGGTCAAAGGGGGCTCGATTGCATTCCGCGGTGGTGGAAATGAAGAAGATTAAGAAGGCAATCGGTTGATACAAGATATACCCAATCGGAGGCTGGGCGGCAATGATGTCGTTCATACGGAAGGAATTGGTCATGATGATGATCGACATGGTCGAAAGGAGCAAAGGGATTTCATAGGCCACATTCTGGGCCACCGAACGGACGGCGCTGATCAGGGAATACTTATTATTGGAAGCCCAACCGGCCATAAGCAGCGACAAAACCGTCAGGCTGGAAAAGGCGAAGATGAGCATAATGCCCACGTTCAGTTCCTTTATCTGAAGGACAGGGCTGAAGGGAATAATGATATAACCGATAAAGGCCGGAACAATAATGACGATGGGGGCGATAAAGAAAAGAAATTTGTCGGCCGGTTTTGGGGTGATGATCTCCTTGCCGATCATTTTAATGCCGTCGGCCAAATTCTGCAGGATCCCGTGGGGACCGACTCGCATGAAAGCCGGTCTGAGCGTGATATGAGCGAAAACCTTCATCTCCAGCCATACCAGAATAACGACATGGAGAGGGATGAAGGCTAAAAGGATCAGCAGCCCGATCAACCCGGCCGTGACATCATGGCCGAGGAAGGCGTACACATCATTCCATAATTGGATCAGTTGGGTCATATTCACCGGTCTATCTCCGGAACGGTTACATCGATACTGCCGAAAATGGCGATCACATCGGCCAGAAAATGGCCTGGGCAAATTTTAGTCATGACATATAAATTAGAAAAGGAAGGGGAGCGTACCTTGATGCGATAAGGAACACGAGACCCATCACTGACGATATAAAATCCTACGGCACCCCGGGCGCTTTCAAAAGCAAAATAGCCTTCCCCTTCGGGCGGGGAGATGAAGCGAGGGACCTTGGCCTGGATCGGTCCCGGAGGGAGGTGGTCCAAGGCCTGTTCGATGATATTCATACTTTGTTCAATTTCCGCCATCCTCACCTGGTAGCGAGCCAGGCAATCACCCTCTTCCCGGGTTGGAATTTCGAATTTGAATTCCGGATAAACCGAATAAGGCTCCTGCTTGCGGACGTCGTATTTTACCCCGGACCCACGCAAGCTTGGTCCGGTAACCCCGAATTCCAAGGCGGTTTCTTTGGTAATGATTCCGATATCTTTGGCTCTTTTTATAAAGATGATATTCCCCGTTACCAGATCATGGTAATCCTTCATACGCCCTCGTAAGCGGTCGATGAAGCGACGGGTGCCGTCGTAGAAGGCCTTGTCAATATCATTTCGGACCCCCCCGAAGCGTCCATAACAATAGGTCAGCCGGGACCCGGCTACCCCTTCCAGGAGATCCAGGAGCACCTCCCGGTCATCCCAGCAATACATGAAGGGGGTAAAGGCCCCCAGGGCCATGACTAAATCGAAGGCCCCGATAAAATGACTGGAAATGCGGTTTAATTCCGAGGTAATGACCCGGATATATTCGGCCCGGCGGGGAACTTCGATGCCGCAAAGTCTCTCCACGGCCTGGCAATAACCGTAGTTGAAGATCAGGGCGGAGAGATAATCCATTCGGGGCGGATAGGGAAGAAATTGTTCGTAGATCCGGTTCTCAGCAATTTTTTCATGACCGCGGTGGGAATACCCGATGTTGGGTTCACAGGCCACCACCAGTTCTCCGTCCAGGGTAAGAATAAACTGCATAACTCCATGGGTGCTGGGATGCTGCGGACCGAGATTGAGCTGATAGACCCTTTGTTCTAAGGTGGCGTCATCAATGGTAATTTTATTCAGCATAGGATGTCGTCTATTTCTGCAGTGAATTTGGTTTTGCCAAAGTTCTTTAGTAATGGGAAATAATCCACATTATCCGGATTGATGATCCTTTTCAGGTCGGGATGTTCCTGAAAACGGATTCCAAAAAAATCATAAACCTCCCGCTCCAGCCATATGGCCCCCGAATATATGGGTGAGATGCTCAGTGGTGTGGCCTCCTTGGGTATCCGAATACGGCACTTGGCCCGGATCATATCTTGATAATAGGTGGAATAAACATATACCAATTCAAAAAAATCGATATAATCGACAGCGGTTATGGTCTCCAGGTAAAATTGTTTTTCCTTCATTACCTGGGCCACGGGACGCATGCCCTCACCATCGAGCAGGACTTCCAGGTGGCAGCCTGTGCCTGCATAGTCGACTTCCTCGACTTTCCCTTGGGGAACGGCCTGGGTCAGGCTATTTTTTAGCTTTTCTTGCAGCTTTTTCTGCCCTGGCGTTGACATCTAATAATCCTTTGCTAATTTTTGTTTGTAATTTTAGTATCCCTTGTATAAAGGCCTCCGGGCGAGGTGGGCAGCCGGGGACATAAATATCCACCGGTATGATCTTATCCGCACCGTTGACAATGGCATACTGTCCGTCATAGGAAAAGGGTCCCCCGGAGATGGCGCAATTACCCAGGGCCATGACCCATTTGGGGCCTGGCATTTGGTCATAAAGGGTTTCAATGGTCGGGACCAATTTATGGGGGATGGTTCCGGCGATAATCATGATATCGGATTGACGTGGGGTATTTCTGGGGGTAAGTCCAAAACGCATACTGTCAAAACGGGGCATTAAGGGGGCCATCATGCCTTCAATGGCGCAACAGGCTATGCCGAACATAAAGAACCAGGGGGAATTGACCCGGACGATATCAATGAGGTGCTGTATGGGAACAAACCCTACTACAGCCGAGGTTTCTTTGATTTCGCTGCGCAGGTCCCTGGTGGGCAAGCAAATTGGGCCACTTCCCGTTACTTCCATGTAAAAACTCCTTTACGCCAGGCATAGGTGATTGCCAATACGAGAATAAAAATAAAAACAACCAATTCGACCAGTTCTAAGTATCCTGTTCCCCTTTGATAGGCCAGAAGGACCGGGAAGAGGTAAAGGACATCGACATCAAAGGCCAGAAAGATCAGGGCGAACAGGTAATATGAGGCCCCGAATTGGATCCAGGCGGTACGGATAGGCGGCACCCCGCATTCATAGGTTTCCCCCCTTTTTTTTCCAAAAAGATGTGGGCCGAAAAGGGCGTTAAGGATAACCATAGTTAATGGAAGTGCCAGACCGACCAAAAAGAAAACGAAGACAAACAAATAATCACCGAGACCGGCTTGTAACATCTGTGAAAACACTTGATCCGTACTCCTTCAAGTCTTCAGCTTAGGTTTGAACTCCCCACTTTTTGAGCCGTTTCCGACTGAAAAAAGACAAGGTCGTCTTACCTGTTTAAGAGGGTTTTTGTCAAGCAAAAAATAAAAAAAGGCTTGGGAATTTGATCCTCCAAAAGGAAGCGGATTCTATTGGAGGGGCAATAGCGCCTTTGGTAAGAAATTCTCTGCAAATTTTGGATAGAATCTATTAGTTAGCCTTTATTCCCGGACCAGATGAAGAAGTTTCGGAAAGATTCGGATATGCCATTTGGTTGCGGTTGGTCCGGGTCGGGTTAGTAGTAGGCGGAAAAGTTGTTTAACTTCTCCTTCTCCAGCCATTTTTTTGCCTGGTCGATATCCTTGTTTATTTGAATCTTTAATGCCTCCGGACCGGAGAAAGCCCTTTCTCCCCGGAGACGTTTAAGAAAAAACACTTTAATATTCTTACCATAGAGATCATTATTAAAGTCAAACAGGAAAGTTTCGATAGAGGTTACTTTTCCATCTTCAAAAGTCGGATTAAATCCCACATTGGTGACCCCGTAAAAAAACCCCTGGGGGCTTTCCACCAGGACCACATAAACCCCCCGCTGAGGGATCAATTGTTCGTTTGGTTGCAGATTGGCCGTGGGAAAACCGAGGAGCGAGCGGCCGATGCCCTTTCCAGGGATGATGGTTCCGCTGAGGCTGAAGGGCCGTCCCAGGATCAGCTTGGCTTCTTCCATGGCACCGGTAGTGATCAGTTCCCGCACCCGGGTACTGCTGACTAAGTGGTTGCCTACGGTCACCGGGGGGTGGATATGAACGACAAACCCCAGTCGGTCTCCCAATTCCTGAAGAAGATGAATGTTGCCTTCCCGTTTTTTTCCGAAGGTGTAGTCATATCCGACCACGATTTCCTTCATGCCTATGCTGGAAACGAGGATATCCTGAACAAAATCATCAGCCGAGACCTGGGAGAATTCTTTGGTGAAGGGGATGGAGAGGACCACTTCGATCCCCTGGCGGAAAATCAGGTCCACTTTGCGCTCATCGGAAACGATTTGACGCAGGGGCCGCCCAGGTCTTAAAACGGCTGCCGGGTGGGGATGAAAGGTGATCACCAGGGAGGTCCCCTTAATAGCCTGGGACCGTTCCCGGACCTTTTGAAAAAGGCTCTGGTGGCCGAGATGAATCCCATCGAAATTGCCGATGGTCAGCACCGCGGCCGGGAAGGGTTGTCTGATTTGATTGAGGTCGGAGTAATAGGTGCCCATTGATTTGGCTACAGAGACGTTCGTCGTTCAGTGTTCGTCGTTCGTCGTATTTCCATTTTAAAATTTGTCCAGACTACAAGGCGCCGGAGCCCTGTTTTAACTTTCCTTCCCAAAAGGAAAAAAACTACTTACCACCCTACTTCTAAACGGATAAGATTGGTCCCTCAAAAGCCATGTCGCCGAACGCCGAACGCTTTACGCCGAACGTTTTTTATTGAAATCCCCTTGACAGCTTTAAAAAATTCATTTATATTTTCAAACGTTTTAAAAATCAACCAAATAATGATCGCCGAAGTGGCGGAATTGGTAGACGCGCTAGGTTCAGGGTCTAGTAGGAGTACTCCTGTAGGGGTTCGAGTCCCCTCTTCGGCACCAGGGTTAGAAAAGCGGGTAAGATTTCAGCGTCTTGCCCGTTTTTGTTTTGGAGTGGTTGCGGATAGGTTGCGAAAGAGTGAC
>JBFMBU010000130.1:0-9723 GCA_040755035.1 Thermodesulfobacteriota bacterium | reverse complement strand
TGATACATTTCCACCCGGCGCGGCTGCGGATAGCGCATTTTATTATCCAGGGCCGGAATAAATTCCTGGTGAATAAACGATGATCGGGGATGAAGGCGCTCAATGATCCCTTTCATCGGCGGTAGAAACCGGAAACAACCCAGACTGATCCAGGCGATATTCTCAGGCCTGATCCTGGAAAAAAGAAGGCCTATGGTTTGCTCATAGAGTTCCTCCCACCCGCTAAAATAAAAAATCGGGTCAAAGTGAAAACCCAGCAGGTACCCTTTTTTCTGACAGAGGGCCGCGGCCTGTATTCGTTCTTCCAGGGTCGCCGCCCCAGGTTCCTCCTTGCCGATAATTTTTGGGGGGTTGAGCGACCAGGCGACGATGATTTTTTTTGTTACAGGGAGCTGAAGAAGGTTTTGGATATTGACCGTTTTCGTTTTTAATTCGACTATCACATTGTTATAGCGCTCCAGCTCTGATCTAAGGAGCCGGGTCAAGCCGGTCAAATGATCCAGGGCCAGACTGTCGGTAAACTCACCGGTACCCAGACGAATAATTTCATCCCCATGGGCCTGGACATAGGTATGCAACCGGTGAAAAATTTCATCAGTATTGACGAACAAACGGACATAGGGCTGGTTAAAATATCCCTGGAGGATGCAATAGCTGCAATCCAGCGGACAGTTGGAGCCGACATGCAAAATGCGGTATCCGCAGCAGATGTACTCTTTGGTGCCCGGACAGGGTTTGACCAGTTCGCCTTTAAAGCGGGTCAAAAGCAGCGTCCTTTTTGTTACGGGCAGGGCCGGAAACAAAGGCGGGGACCCGGCGGGGTCGGTATTTTCCACAGCTATGCCGGGAAGGGCGGCCAGGACCTTTTGGGTGAGCGGGGCGAATTCGGCCCCTTTTTCTATGAGAATCTTTTGAAAATCAGGGAAGGCCATCCAGCTTCCCTTCCTCCAGCAGGAAACCGATTTTGCTCAACGATGTCTTCAGCTCCGGGGGGGTCGAAAACCTGAAGGTCAATTCATAGTGACCTCCCTCAAAAAAGGGGGGCGGAGAAAGACGGATCTTTTGGTCCAAGCGCAGTTCGGCAACCAACGCCCGGAAGCGTTGTTCGCTTTCCGTAAGAACGGGAAAGAGGAGGTTTCGTAAAATTTTTCGCCAGACGTCCCCTTTCTGGCCTGGGGTTGCCTCCGCTGCCTGAAGGGCTGTCAGCAGGGAAGGGGTAAAAAGAAAAGTTTCCACCGGGTTGCGGAAACGGATTCTGGTTTCTTTCAAGTCCGATAAAAATTCTTTTTGTTTTTGAAAACTCCAATGAAAAAAAAGGAACAAGGTCAATATCGGGTGAGCTAAGGTAAAAAAATCCCCCATTACCGTTTCTATCGTTTCCGGATGGAGTTTTCCCTGGACCAGGGCCGGCCAAAAAACCGGGCTCAGATCATTGATAGTCATCCAGCGGGAAAGGATTTCCTCTTTCGGCGGCAAGCCGAGAAGAGGTAAACATTCCCGGATCAAACCCTGTTTATCCACAAAAGCGGATAATCTTTTTAGGGCCAGGGCCTGCTCCACCGTATTAAAACCCCGGTCCGCGTTTTCCAAAATATTAAAAAATAATAATTCCTTGGCCTCTGTTTGCCGGGAAACCGTTTTGCAGAGAACTGAAGGTCTTTTCATTCGTTCCAGGGCCTTGAGCCGCCTATAACCGGAAACCAATCCAAACCGGCCCCGTTCCAAGGACTGCAATACCGGACGATGTTGCAACCCGATGGCCTCGATGGATCGGCAAAGGGTCCCTACGGGTCTATTAAAAGTAGTCCGATAGGAGGAGTCACCCCAATCGATCTGGGACAAGGCCACCTCCTGGACAGCGAAATCAAAACGGATAGGATTCACCGAGAGGATTTTCCTTCCTGCCGGCTAGAATACGGCGTACCCGGCGCTTATCCGCATCGAGGACGGTTAATTCCAGGTCTCGAAAGTCAACCTTTTCGCCGACCTCGGGGACCCTCTCCAGGATATCGATGATCAATCCGCCAACAGTCTCAAAATGCTTCTCTTCGATATCGAGTTTGAAGTACCTTTCGAACTCTTCGATCTCCAAACGGGCATCCATTTCCACCCTGCCGTCGGGTAAGGGTTTGAGAAGGGGTTCCTGACAATCATATTCATCCTCGATATCACCGATAATCTCCTCGATAATATCTTCCATGGTCACCAGTCCCGAAATCCCGCCATATTCATCCAGAACCACGGCCATGTGCACTTTAGCCAGTTTCAACTCCCGGAAGAGATGGACGATTTTTTTAGTTTCCGGGACGAAGGTGGCCGGACGGATAATGGCCGAGGGAATGGGTTGATCCGGAGGAAGATGCCAGTAAGGGAGCAGATCTTTGACGTGCAGCATGCCGATGATATTATCCGGAGTATCCTGATAAATCGGCAAACGGGAGTGCCCGTGCTTCAAGGTAAGGTCGATAATGGTCTGGATGCTGTCTCCGCTGCCCACTACCTGCATTTCGGTCCTGGGCACCATCACTTCCCGGACCACGGTGTCCTTGAATTCGAAAATGCTTTGGATCATATCCCCCTGTTCGGGGGTGAGCAATCCCTGTTCTTCGCCCTGGTCGATGAGCTCCTGAAAGTCTCTTTCCAGAAGCGATTCTGACGGGGTTTCCTGCTTTCGCCGGAACAGAGAACGAAACTGGTTCATCAGTCCTGATGAGTGATCGTCGGGGTTGGTACTCATAAGATATAGAATTTTATAGCAGATTTAATGAAAAAAGTCAAAAACAATTTTCTGATTTGTAATTTCCACGATTTCGGTTATATTATTATTTTTAAATCTTTTTATTTTTTGTTCCAATCATGTCCAAAGTTGTTTCCATCGAATCCATCAAAGAAAAAAAAGCAGCCAAACGGGGTTTTCGGGAGTGGCAGCGCCTTTTTAAAGCACTGCCGCTTTTAAACGAACGGACCCGCTGGTCCGATCTTCCCGATGAACTGATCCTGTTTCTGGCTGAGGATGACGAAGGAAGCAGGCATTTGATCCAGGACCTGCTCCTGGGGGTTTTGGATCTGGGCAGTGGTCTGGAATTCCAGGACCTGTCCCCCCGGGACCTTAATCCCCTTCTCGATCTATATTTCCTCCTGATTGATCAGGTACGTTTTGAATGTATGCGTCGTTTGGGATGGGTAGCCGAAGTGCCATTGGCCCAGATACCTATCATTGCCCTGATACGTAAAACCAAGCAAGGGGGGTATCCCCCCTTGATGGAAACCCCCAGACTGTCTCTTCATCATCCGGGTTATTCCGCCTATTCCAGCCTCACTGAAATGGAAAAACAAGCCTTTATTCGCAGGACCATTCCTGAGGCCGTTAGAAGGTTTCAAGAAAAAATTTATTCCCATGACCATAAATAAACAAGATCTGAAAAGCCTTTTTTCCCCAAGGGCCGTGGCTGTGGTCGGGGCCTCCAACCATTTCGGCAAGTGGGGGTTCAACCTGGCCGCCACCCTTCTGGTATCCCCCTTTCCCGGTCCGGTATATCTGGTCAATCCAGGGGAGCGATTTATCCTCGGGAAAAAGACCTTTCCCGATCTGGATGCCTTGCCCGGTCCGGTGGACCTGGTGGTTTCCGCCGTTCCGGCCTTGCAAACCCTTCCGCTGATCGAGAACTGCGGACGCCTTGGGATCCCGAATGCCCTGGTGGTGGCCTCGAATTTTAAAGAGGCGGGGGAGGAAGGGGCCCGGTTGGAGGAAAAACTGGTTCGAACCGCCGTTGAAAACGGTGTCCGTATAGTCGGACCAAATACTATGGGTATGGTAAGCACAGCCGCCGGTCTGGAAATTCTTTTTATGCCTCTTGGGGTCAAAAAAGGGCCGGTGGATATTATTTCGCAATCAGGAAATATCGGGGCCCAGATCATGGAACTGGGCCTGAAAGAGGGTGTGGGGATCTCCCGCTTTGTCGGATCAGGAAACGAGGCTTTTCTGACTGTGGAGGATTACCTGGCCTATTTCGGAGCGGATGAACAATCCCGTCTGATTGTTCTCTATCTGGAGAGCATCAGGAACGGGCAGGCCTTTTTTCGGGAGGCACGAAAAATTACCCCCTACAAACCGATCCTGGCCCTCAAAGCCGGCAAAACCCTTCAGGGATCAGAGGCCGCCCGTTCTCATTCCGGGGCCGTGTCCCAATCTCCCAAGCTGATTTCCGATATCTTCAGGCAAGCCGGCATTATTGAGGCCCAGTCCACCGAGGAACTGATCGATCTGATCAAGGCCTTCAGCCTCCTGGGACCTCCATCCGGCGAGCGCTTGGCTGTCGTCTCTCTGGGTGGGGGCTGGGGTGTGGCCACCACGGACGCAGCCGCGCTCAAGGGGTTGACCCTTTCCACCTTGTCTCCTTCCCTGATAAAGCGGTTGGACGAATTGCTTCCTCCTTTTTGGAGCCGTCAGAACCCTCTTGACCTGGTAGGCACCCCGAACCGGCGATCCCATATTGAAGTTTTGCGAACCCTTTCGGCCAGCGGGGAGGTCGATGCCATTATCGCCCTGGGCATGCTGGCCGGGTTTAAAAACTACCTGAAGCAGTTTGCCCGCTGGAATCGATTGATCTTGAAACAGAAAATACTCTCTTTTTTCGTGCGTCCCTTGACCCGGGGGAAAAAAATACAAGCCGAAAAAGGCAGCCATCCGGCCGAAGCAAAGGAAGCAAAAACCAAAGGATTTCAAAAAGAGGAAATCCATCTCTGGCGGGACAGCGGGTTTGTCGGCGAAATTGGAAAAATTATCTCCGAACACAAAAAACCGATCCTTCTGGTTACTTTTTTACCCGGGATGGCGGTTCAAATGACCCGGCGCTTCAAACTTCCCATCTTCGGCAACCCGGAACGGGCCGTGGGGGCCATGGCCGCTTTGATCGATTATGGACGTTTATTAAAAAAAATGAAAAAACAAAGTTTTCCAAATCCAAAGGGGAACCAGGAATGACAACAAAAGGTTTTAGAGCGCTCATTGCCTTATGTGTTTTCTCTGTGACTTGTATTTTACTGCCCTTGGCAGAGGCAGGGGAAGCGGTTCAACTCCGTATCCTTTATGTTAATGATTTTCACGGCTTTGCCGAACCCTACCGCCCTTCGGGCAGCAAAGCATTTATGGGGGGCATCGCCTATCTGGCCGATGAACTTGAGCGTCAGCGGCAGGGACGCCCTACCCTTTTTTTGGCCGCCGGAGACATGATCCAGGGGAACCCCTGGGCCAATCTGTTTGAAGGCCGCTCTTCAATGGAAGTGATGAACAGCATGAATGTTTCGGCCATGGTCCTGGGAAATCATGAATTCGATTTCGGGCCAAAAGTCCTGGGAGCCCGGATACAGGAGGCCCGGTTCCCCATTCTGGCAGCCAATGTAAGGGAAATACCCAAGATCAGCCCTTATATTTTTAAAGAAATCGCCGGCCTTAAAATCGCCATTATCGGGCTCATCACCGAAGAAACCCCAACCAGCACCCATCCAAAAAATGTTCAAGGCCTGATTTTCTCTCCTGCAGTAGATACCTGTCAAAAAGCCCTTAAGGAAATCGGCGCCCAGGCCGACCTGGTGATCGTCCTTTCCCATCTGGGGCTGCCGGCGGATATCCGTCTAGCCCAGGCTGTGGATGGGGTCCCGCTCATCGTCGGAGGACACAGCCACACCCGAATTGAATCACCGATGAAGATCAAGGATACCCTCATCGTCCAGGCCTGGGAACATGCCAAGGTTTTAGGATTGTTGGACCTGACCTTCCAGGATCGAAAGATCATCCGCTATGAGGGCCGATTGATCCCCATTGCTCCGGATAAGCAGCAACCGGATCCAAGGGTCAAGGAGATCGTTGCCCGTTATAGCCAAGAGGCCGCCGCTGTTCTGGATGAGGTGATCGGCCAGGCCCTGTTGGACCTTAGCGCTCAGGGCGCCAGGACGCAGGAAACTAATCTGGGGAATTTGGTGGCCGATGTCCTGCGAAAAGAAACGCAGTCGGACGTGGCCTTGACCAACGGCGGCGGCCTGCGCACGGATATTCTAAAAGGCCCGGTGCGGATGAAGGACCTTTTCGCCGTCCTGCCCTTCACCAACTATCCGGTGGTCCTCAAGGTGACGGGCCGGGAATTGAAAGCTATTTTCGAATATGGTCTCTCTGACGCCGGAGGAGGCCGGTTCCCGCAGGTGTCCGGTGTAAGGATCATATTTGATCCCGCAGCCCCTGCCGGTCAAAAAATCACTTCTTTTTTCGTGGGTGAAAAGCCCCTTTCCCCCGAGACCTGGTATTCGCTGGCCACCAATGATTTTCTGGCCGCCGGCGGTGACGGATATGCCTTACTGAAACAGATCGCCCTGTTAAAGGAAGGGGACCCTCCCAAGGAAAACCGGGTCTTGTTATTTGACACCGGCAGGGAACTTCGAGACCTGATGGTGAGCTACGTCAAAGAGAAAAAACAGATCTCCGCCTCGGTGGAAGGTCGGATTCAAAGGAAAGAATAGATTATGAAAATCTATGTAAACGATCAGGAAGTTGATCTAATAAAGGGGATGTCGGTCCGTCAGGCCTTGACCCAGGCCGGACTTTTCGAAAAAATCGAAAAAGGGGCCAGGGTTTATGATGCCTGGGGAAACGAAACCGGGCTGGATGGGGCCTTGGAAGAAGGTGCCCGTTTAACGGTAAAGGCCGAGTAATAACCGACTCATAAGTCATAAGATGGATATGAAACTGATCCTCTTATAACTATATTACTTAAAGACCATTAGAAAGGATATTGATAAAGGAGCATTGACAATGGATCAAGAAGATAACGATAAGAATTTCGCTGAATTATTCGAGGCCAGTGCTGCCTCCACCAGGGAAGGTTCTTTTCTTCCTGGGGAACGGGTCAAGGGCAAGGTGGTCCTGGTCACGGCCGATACGGTTTTTATCGATTATGGGGCAAAATCCGAAGGCTGGGCCGATGTGGATGAATTCAAGGACGAAAAAGGGGAAATTTCAGTAAAACCCGGCCAGGAGGTGGAACTGAACTTTGTCGGGTATGGGCCGTCGGGGGCCCATCTGGGCAGTTATCTCCGGGGAGGACCGGGGGGGGCCGGAGTCGCCCTGCTGCGGAAGGCCTTTGAAGCCGGATTAGCCGTGGAGGGAACGGTTACCGGGACCAACAAAGGCGGTCTGGAAATATCCATATCCGGGACCAAGGCCTTTTGTCCTTTTTCCCAGATGGACCTGACCTATGTGGATAAACCGGAGGCCTTTATTGGGACGACGCAGAAATTTATGGTCACCCAGTTTGAAGAAGAAGGCCGCAATATCGTCCTTTCCCGCCGGGCCGTGCTGCAGGCCGAAAAAGAGGCCCTGGCCCAGAACACCCGCAGCCGTCTGGCTGTGGGAGAGGTCTTTCCCGGGCGGGTGACCCGGTTGACCCCCTTCGGGGCCTTTGTCGATTTGGGAGGGATTGAAGGATTGATTCATATCTCGGAGATCTCCCGCAGCCAGGTTAAGGACCCGGCTGATTTCCTTTCCCTGGGACAGGAGGTAAAAGTCCAGGTACTGGAGATAAAAAGCGACGAGAAAAATGAGCAACGGATTTCCCTGTCCATGAAGGTCCTGGAAGCCGATCCCTGGGAAAAAGACTTCGGGTTTGAAGAGGGGGATGTACTCCTGGGAACCGTGCGCAGCCTGACAGCCTTTGGGGCCTTTGTTTCCCTTGCCCCGGGTCTGGACGGCCTGGTCCATATTTCGGAAATCAGTTCCAAGCGCATCCATCACCCGCGGGATGTGTTGAAAGAAGGTCAGGAAATACCGGTTATGGTCCTGGAAATCAACCGGGAGCAGAAAAGGATCTCCCTCTCCATCAAAGAGGTTGCCCCCGTTTCTGAAGATGAAATGGAAACCTTCAGGGAAGAACAGGTCCGTAGCGGCAACGTTATTCGCAAACGACGAAAAGCAGTGGTTTTAAGCGAAAACGATGCAAATGAAATTGGAGAATACGCACCGGAATCGGGAGAAACAGGGCCTCTTTCCCAAACCCAAAGGGCGGGAGCACCCTTGCCGGAGGTGGGTCTGATAGTTAAGGGCATCATCCGCTCGGTTAAACCTTACGGATTTTTTATTGACCTCCCTGATCTTGGACCCCATCAGAGCGGTTTACTGCATGTCAGTCAAACCGCCACGCCAGAAAAGGGAATTTCAGCCAAGGGACTGAAAGAAGGAGATGAACTTCAGGTACAGATAATAAAGATCGACGAACAGGGCCGTATTTCGCTTTCGCAGAAATCGGTCCTGGACCATCAGGACCGGGATGAACTGAAACAATACCGGGACCGGGTTCAGGAATCCGGTAAACTGGGGACCATGGCGGATCTGTTCAATAAAAAGGGGAAATAAGAAAGGGTTATCTGGGTTGATTGGGTTTGTTGAGTTTGTTGGGTTTGTTTGTTATTGGGTTCAGTAAAATTAAAAAAAACCAATCAACGCAAAGAACCCTAAATCTCTATTCCGAAATCTTAAATAGTTTGGAGGCGTTCGATGACCTTGATGGAATTTTCCATGATCCCATTGGATAAAGGGGACAGCTTCAGTGTCTACGTGGCCCGTATCCTGGATATTGTCGATCAAAGCGGCCTGGCTTATCGATTGAACCCTATGGGAACGGTGGTCGAAGGGGAGTGGGAGGACCTCTTGGCCCTGCTCACCCGCTGCTTCCGTGCCTTGGAACAGGATTGCGCACGGATCAGCCTCCAGGTCAAATTCGACCATCGAAAAGGCCTGGATTCGCGGATCGAAAGCAAGATCCAAAGCGTCCTGGCCAAGGTCGGCAGACCAATTTCAGTTTCCTAAAGCGATACCTAAGCAGCATAGGCTACGCAGCGTCCCGATGAATTCTGAAGGTGGACCACCTACCGTAAGGAGCCCTTTTCTTCCTAACTCCATTTTTTGTCCATTCTAAATATTTTTTGTCTGGTTATTACATTTTTTGTTTAAATAAACGGCCTAAACGGGAAAAGGCTCAGGTCTACTATTATAACCGGTTAAAACGATTAAATAATTTAAACGGTCTAATTGGCATCAGTCTTGCTTTAACATGAGAGAAAAGATTCAGTTAAAATAATTGAGAAGCCATTCACTACGAACCGTAGGGTGTTAATACCTTGCTACCATTTTTCGAATACTTATAAGGAACTGCTGATGTCAGGAATAAAAGGAGGATACGAACAGGGTTTCACCCTGATCGAAGTACTGGTGGCCATGGTGGTCCTGCTGATCGGTGTTTTGGGATGGGTCGGTTTTTCCTGGACCACCACCAAGGGGACCTCTTACAGCCGGGAATTGAACCGGGCCACCTTTTTGGCCCAGAGCCGAATGGAAAATCTGAAACAAATTGGTTTAAGCCTGGACTCCCAAAAATTGCCGTTAAGGGACGATGGAAACACCAATGATTTGATGGAGATAAATGCCCCCGACCATATTAATGCCGATCCGAATACGGTCAATTCAGCTCAAACCAACCTGGCCATCAATGCCGAAGGGCAGACCGGCCAGCCAGACAGCATTTACTTTTTAATGTGGAATATTGCCGATAATTGTCCGGTCCAGGGAGCAAAAACCCTATCCGTGATTGTTCGCTGGCGGTCTCAGCTTGACGGAAACAACCACCAGGTATTTTTACAAACCATATTATAGAGAAGGAAGAAATGGCCTTACAGTTA
>JBFMBU010000129.1:0-5999 GCA_040755035.1 Thermodesulfobacteriota bacterium | reverse complement strand
ACCGCTGATTTTTGTAAACGGTCCAGCCCTTCCGGATGCTCTTGGGCCGCACTTATCCGGGAAATGACATCGGCACCCAAAGACGATTGTCGGTTGAGGGATGCCCCTGAGGCGGTTATTTGGCGGGACTCCAGATCTACCAGATATACAGCGACCGTGGTGGTGCCGAGATCAATGGCCAAACCATAGCTTTTTGAATTGGAATTTCCAGCCTTGATGGTAAGAATTTCGTCTTCAAACAAGGTCAGGGTGAGCTTGAAATCCGTCTCCCGGAGTACTCCGGGTAATTTTTTTAAGGTCTCCAGACTGATCTGTTTTATCTCCGGCACAGTCCGGGTGATTCTCTCCCGGTCCGAGACCTGGTCTTTTGCCGAGGGCGGGAGGAGCTCAACATACTTTTGGGTGATCCGGCTCTTTACACCGTCCAGAACCACCCCGCCGATTTCCTTGCCCCTCAAGCCCTGGGCCACCGTTTCCTGAACAACCTGGATCTTTTGATCTTCACGCACCCTGGTCTGACAGGCCAGGCGGAAACCCTCCCTGATTTGTTGGGAGGATAAAAATTCTTTTTCCCGTTCCGTGGGTTCTTCAGCTTTTCCCGAAAGATCCTTTACCAGACACTTGCCGCATCGCCCCTTCCCCCCACAGATGGAATCGATCACCACCCCCGATTCCCGGGCCGCCTCCAGGACGGTCAGATCCGAAGGGACCGAGACTTTTATCCCCTGGGGCCGGAAGCGGATTTGCACCTGAGGGTTCATTGCCCCAAGGTCTCCCGGAGAAGGGAATATTTTCGGGAATACAGGGACGGATCGTATGGCGCCCGGCGTCCGGGGCATTTCTCTCGCGGGCAAAGCAGGCAGGATTGGAAGTCTTCATTAGTGGGAAAGATAATCCCGGAGATGGAATGGGAAGGAGACATCATCAGACTGGGAAGCAGGGTGACCCCTATCCCGGCCTCGGTGTCTCCCAGCAGGGCGAACAGGGCCTCCTGTTCAGGGAGGGGAAAATCTTCCAGGGACCCCGGATTCTGGTGGGCCGTCCGACCGGGGTGGTATTGTTCTTCCAGGTAAACCCCTACTGCTTTTACCGCCTGACGCAAGGCGATTTCTTTTAATGCGTCCGCCCAGAAAATTTCCAGAGTGCCTTTTCGTTCCCTGGACCACTGCTCCAGTTCTTTTCCGCAGGTGGCCACATAGATAAAGAGGCGATGGGCCTGACTGACGTTGACGGCCAGGACCCGGCTGCGGAACCATTGTCCCTCCACCTCTATGGCCTCCTGGCTGCGATCATTGATATAAGCCGCTCTGACCATGGCCTTGGGCCGGGCTACATTTTCTGCTTCCCCGACCAGGGTTTGTAAAAGGGAAAGCATTCGGTCGCTTTCCCTGATCCGCAAACGGCGTTTCAGCGAATCCAGATCGACCTTAAAGGGGATATCCTCTAATATTTCGGTGTTCATAGGTCTTCTGAAAAAATTGTATCTGTTTAGCTTTTTCAAAAAAGGAAAAATCTATTTTTGCCCCAGACAAAGACAAGACGAGGTGGCGGCGACTTGCCGCCCCCTCTCTGTCGGGCCCTTCGGGTAGTAATTTTTCCTCTCGCCCGTTCCCTTTGGTCACTCGAGCCCTCAGAGTTCTCAGAGAGAAGGGACCATTATTTATAAAAAATCGGTGAGAGGCCGATTTTTTATAACCCCTCCCGCCTTCGGCCAAAGTGCGCATCAGCGCCGAGCTGGTTATGGATTGCCGCCCCGCCAGTGGCGGGGTCAGCGGCAATCCATAAATTTGGTTTCCTCTGTGTCTCTGTGTGCTCTGTGAGAGTAAGGTTTCGTCCAGTTTTGTCCGTCTGAGTCGGTGGCTAAAACATTTTAAGAAAGCTAAAGTGTTACAAAAA
Source organism: Thermodesulfobacteriota bacterium (assembly GCA_040755035.1). Taxonomy (GTDB): domain Bacteria; phylum Desulfobacterota; class RBG-13-43-22; order RBG-13-43-22; family RBG-13-43-22; genus RBG-13-43-22. The sequence continues at coordinate 4,103 of JBFMBU010000129.1, read as the reverse complement.
ATCAGGGCCGGTAATACAAACCGGTCTCCACAAAGGCCATCAGGTTTTCCCGTTTCACATCCACCGGACATTCGCAGCCCGAGGTCAGCATAAACCCGCCTCCTTTTCCTACTTCCCGGATGAGCTTTTGACAGTAAGCCGTAACTTCTTCCGGTTTTCCAATGGAAAACAGGCTGGCCGGGACATCCCCGCTGATGCAGACATGGCCATCCAGGACCTCTTTGGCCCGGAAAATATTGGTGGTACTGTCCAGATCAGCCACACACTTGCCCTTGGGGAATTCTTTAAAATAAGGCAGGTTCAAACTCCAATCGGTATCCAGATGCAGCCAGGGGGTGATGCCTTCAGAGACAAAGGCATCCACAAACCGCTTAAGGAAAGGCCACTCGAAGCGTTCAAAAATCGATAGGGGATAAATGGCCCCGGAACCGCGTTCTAAAACAATAAATACAATTTTTCCCCCATTGATTTCGCACATCTTTAAGGTGTTTTTAATAAGTTCATCGCAGGAGGCCTGCATGGCCTTTTCCACCTTGTCCGGCACCTGACGGAGGTCCTTGGAAAATTCAAGAAAGGTGCGGCATAAGGAGAAGGCCATCAAGACCGAATCCACGGTGGCCGGCAAATAGACCGGGATGCCCTTGTCCTCCAATATTTTCAGGTCCTCGCTGTAAATCCGGTGCCCGAATTCCTGGGTCTTGATCAAAGCAGAAAAAGGTTTCCCGCTCATTTTTTCATATTGCTCTTCCCAAAAGGCGTTCCACCCCAGGCTGGCCAACTTGTCGTAGTCCTCCCGGCCGAAGAGCGGCCGTTCATTCACCTGGATCAGGTCATCTTCGCCCCCTTTCTTGCCGGGGGTCCGGTAGCGTACCGGGGCTCCGGTCAGGATACCCGGGACCTGGTCGTAATAAAAATTAGGCTTACAGGCGAAATCGTAGCCGAAGTCGTAATAACATTTGATAATGGCTTCCCGTGCCTTATCGTGGTCCCTCCAGGCCTCCCCCTGGGTGATCCCGCACAGTCTGGCAGCGCCGGAGACCAGCATGGGAAAAACCGGAGCACGGTCCACCTCGGAAAAACTCACTGCCGCATTAAACCTTTCCCAAACATTCATCGTTTCCATGAGTAAATTCTCTCCTTCTTGCTTTGTCCCTCAATCGATTCCGAGAAAGGTCTTGCACTGCTTCAGGCCGTCCATGGCATCGGTGGTGAATCCATCGGCCCCCAGAAACTCCTTGACCGTGGGGGTAACCACCCCCCCTCCGACGATCACTTTGAGGGAGGCCCTCAGGTTCTGATCCGCCAACTGATCCATCACCTCCTTCATAGGGGTGAAGCCGGGGGTCAAAAGGGCTGAAAAACCGAGAAGATGGGGTTTAAAATCTTTCACTGCCTTGATAAAGGTCTCCACCGGGACATTAACCCCCAGATCCATCACTTCAAAACCGACCCCCCGGGCCAGGGAACAAAAGATATTTTTACCCAGGTCGTGGATATCGCCCTTGGGGGTGCCGATGACCATACGCCCCACGAAATCTCCGGTCTGGGCGGTTAGGGAAGGGGCAAGAATCTCCATGGAACGCTGAAACAAGTCAGCACTCAGCATCAGATCGCTTAAAAAATAGTCTTTATTATAACGCTCTCCCACCATTCCCATACCCTTTTGTAGTTCTTTTAGAAGGGAGAGCGGAGGTTCTCCGCTTTCCAGGCGGGTTTTCAGGGTTTCCAGAAGCATATCTTCATCAAAATCGGCCAGTGCGGCTGCTAATTCTTTCGTCACCAAAATTCCTCCTTCTTAATGATTCGGTCCCATCATTCCTGATGGACTCGTAAAAAGTCGCCGGTGTCATCCCGACCGAATGGGAGGGATCTTCTAACAGATCGACAAATAAAGATTTCTCCCTCCGGTCGAAATGACAAATTCGTTGTTTTTCGAGTTTTGACGAATTTGTCATTCTTGCGGCGCCCTTATTCCAAATGCAGCGGATATTTCCCAAAATCCCTGATGGCCTGCACCATAGCGATGTAATTTTCCGGCTTGACCTTGGAATGAATCGAATTACTCGACATACAAATGTATCCACCGCCATATCCGGCTTTCCGAATACAGTCCTTTACCTCCTGACGGACCTTTTCCACAGGCTCCCAGCTCAAGGTGGCGGCCACAGAAACGTTGCCGCACAGGCATAGACGATCCCCATATTTCTGCTTATAATCCCCGAGATCGAGACCCGCCATGGGATCAACGGGATGCAGGCCGTTGATGCCGGTGTCTAAAAGCAAATCGATAATCGGATTAATGTTTCCGTCCGTATGTTTGGTCACCAGGCAATTCCTGCTGTGGGCCAAATCGATCTGCTTTTTCAAAGAAGGGGTCAGAAACCTGGCCGTATGCCTGGGGGAGACAAAGGGCTGGTGGGTCATGGCGTAGTCACCGGAGATGGTGATGATATCCGCTCCCAACTCGATGGCGTTGCGGAGATACCCCAGATTGTAATTCAAAACAATCTCGTTGACCCGATCCACCAGTTCCGGGTTCTTAATAATGGCTTTGAAATAGGCCTCATCGCCGAGCAGGCTTTCTTTAGCGATGTCGAAAACATCCGTTACCACAACGCAAACAGCCCGATCCCCTTTGAAGCGTTTGACCAGCTTCTCCAGCCAGACATAGCGCTTCGGATCATCGGGATCCGGCGGCACGTATCCGTCAAGGTCTTTCTCCGACTTGATCACCGGTTCAACAGGAACGCCTAAGGTCTCAGAGGTGAACCGGGTCAAACAACCCCACTGATCCCTGACGATCCGCGGGCTCTCGCTGACGACCTCATATTGCCAGGCATCTACTTTATCGAAGAAGATGATCGCGTCCAGATCCATATGCTCTACAAACTCTTCATAGGTACACCCGGGCAGGATGGCGTTCATTAACGTCTTATTGTGATAATCAAAGGTCGGAACCCTATCGGGCTCTTTCAGGCTTAAGGCCGTGATCACCCGTTCAACACTCGTCATTTTTTTCATGGCCTCCTCCCTACTTCGCCTTCAAAAGATTTTCGGCTTTGGTGACCGCATCCCAGGCGTCTTTCCCAAAACCGTCCGCTCCGATCTGATCGGCATATTCCTGCGTAACCGGCGCCCCCCCGATCATCACCTTGACCTTATCCCGCAGCCCCTCACGCTCCAGGGCCTTAATCGTATCACTTACCGCCGGCATGGTCATGGTCAAAAGGGTCGACATGCCGCAGATGTCGTAGGCCCCATCCCGTATGGCCGCGCAAAACTGTTCAGGAGGGACATCAACGCCCAAATCCGTGACCTCCCAGCCGTTACATTTCAGCATCATGGTCACGATATTCTTGCCGATATTGTGAGCGTCCCCTCTGACGGAGCCGATCAGGAACTTGCCGCCATCTTTGGCGGCGCCGCCGCGGAACAGGGGCGTCAACCGGTCAATCGCCTTCTCCATCGCGTCGCCGGAAATGATCAGCTCCGGTAAAAAGTACTCCCCCGAGTTAAAGAGCTCGCCCACCTTACGAATCCCGGGGATGAGCCCCTTCTTAAGGATGTCGTCGGGGGATAGCTTTTGTTCGATTGCCGACAGGGTCAATTCCAGGACCTTGTCCTCATTGCCCTCAATCACCGCCTGGCTCAAGTCCTCGAAAACCTTTTCTGACATAATCAATTTCTCCTTTCACTTCCTAACCCGGACAAGCCGAAAAGTTTCAATATTTGAAACAGAAATTTTTTCACCCCAAAGTCACAAAGGGCACAGAGACCCTTGTTTTTTCAAAAATCGGGAGATGCCGATTTTTGAAAGCGGTATGCCTTCGGCACCCAGTGAATCATTTTTTCGCAAAGCGACGGATGGGTTTTCTTTGGCGGAATCTCCCGTTAAAGAAAAAGAAAATATCTCTGTGTCCTCCGTGCCTCCGTGGTGAATAAGTGTTTTAAAAAATTTCTATCCATCTTGCGTAGAATATGATTCTTTAATATCTAACCAAACCTATTTGAAATTGTGGAACGGACCAAGGGGGTCTTATTTTTTGGGGATTGTCCAAAGGGTAACTTATCGCCCTATCCCGGCCAGTCCAGTTAAGTTAGAT
>JBFMBU010000128.1:0-47762 GCA_040755035.1 Thermodesulfobacteriota bacterium | reverse complement strand
ATAAGGCCAAAAGATGCGACCTCTTACTGGACCTGTGCGATGCTCTTATTTTGGCTATTGGATTTAAACGTATTCTGGATGTAGAGGCTCCGGCGGCCTTTGCCCTTGCCGAAACTCTTGGAGACTGTTCTCGGGCTTTACGGGCCTGTGAGTCCGCCATAACGGCTATTAGTTGCGAACAACTCGGACCGGGTACTGGCACCCCTCAGTGGGCGGAGTGGGCTGAACGCGCAGACCGTAATGCAAAACCAGATTCCAAAGATCGTCCCTTTGCAGATATCGCTATTGGCGCAATGCTCTGCGCCACAGGAAAAAATCGATCGGGTCTCAAACTCCTAACTAAGGCCTTTGATTCGGCTCGTAATCAAAATGACCTAAATAATTCGTTGATTGCGGCCTATATGCTATTAAACTATCGGACTGCACCCAGACATGCTCAAAAGAACGTACAGCTCGCTGAAGAGTTAATTGGAGATTCAGTCCTTGGAGTGAGAGAATATTATCGTAGGACAGCGTTTTTATTATTAGCAGCTAATTCCTTTCTCGCTTTGGGAATGCGGAAAAAAGCAGAGGAGGTTTGGTCGGAGCTCCGAACCTCTGCCAAACGTACCGGACAAATTAGCTTTTTGCTGACATCATTAGGAACAGATGCTCTACTGCTGTTAATGGATGGCCGCTTGGAAGAGGTGTTAAATATAACCCAAGACATACGATCGAAAGGAGAAGAAGCAGGTATGCCTCAAAGCGCCAATATTATAGCCGGCCAAGCTGGGAATAGAGCACGGTTATATTTGGGGAGGTCTCTTGAAGATCTTGAGTCTAGACTCCGCTCTGTTGTTAAACAGTTTAATATGAGTGGGGCGATTCCTATGTTCTGCCTTGTGCTCGCTAACCTTGGCAAGAATTTGGACGAGGTCTCAAAATTTCTTGAACAAGAAGTGGTAAGGCGTCCCGGGATTGGCACTGATGAAGATGAGACCCCTAATTTTATAGACCCCCCTTTTTTTGAGGCAGCGGTGTTGTCCGGCCATAAACAGGCTGCAGAGTTGCTCTTGAATCGTTTCGCCGGCACCGGGGTCTGTACATCTGGCATTTGGTATCCCACCTGCATCCCCCGCCATCTGGGTGGGGCAGCGGCCCTTTTGGAAAGATATGACGAGGCCTGCAAACATTACCAAGAAGCTATCAGGATTTGCACAGAGATGAAGTTTAGGCCAGAACTGGCCCTCAGCCGCCTGGAGCTGGCCGAGCTGCTGCTCAAGCAATTCCCCCAAGAAAAATCCGAGGCCATCGCCCATCTCGACTTCGCCATCGCCGAATTCCGGGATATGAAAATGCAGCCCTCTCTGGAGAGAGCCCTGAGGCATAAGGAGATCCTGAAGGCATAGGATTTGAATAGCTGGCTTGTTAAGTGTTTGGCGTCTTTCCTCTCTTTTTAATTGACATGATAATTTAAATGATATATTTATTTGGTCATGCATAATCGTATCATTGACCTATCCCTGGTTTCCGAAACAAGTTGTTTCTTATGGGGACCACGCCAAACGGGAAAGAGCACCCTGCTCCGCGAAAGATTTCCAACCTCAAAGCGCTATGATCTCCTTCTCTCTGAAGAATACAGACGTTTGATGCATCAACCATCCCTGATTCGGGAGGAATGTCTCGCTCTTATAACTCGTGATCAGTTCAAAGACCAACCTGTTATTTTGGATGAAGTCCAGAAGGTTCCCGATCTTTTAGACGAAATCCACTGGTTGATCGAGAACAAAGGAATCAAGTTCATCCTTTGCGGATCCAGCGCCCGGAAATTGAAAAGGGGGCAAGCAAATCTACTGGGAGGTAGAGCAGTCCGCTTTGAACTTTTCCCTTTGGTTTTTCCTGAAATTCCTGATTTTTCATTATTGACAGCCCTGAATAACGGGCTCCTTCCCCCCCATTACGGAAGCAGGATAGCTCAAAAACGCCTCGAAGCCTACGTTGGGGATTATTTAAAGGAAGAGATTACCGCTGAGGCCCTTACCAGGAACATCCCCGGATTCAGTCGATTTTTGGAAGTGGCCGCTTTATCTAACGGGGAAATAATCCAATTCACCAATATTGCCCGGGAGTGTGGAATCAGTTCCCCTACCGTTAATGCCTATTACCGAATTTTGGAAGATACCCTGATTGGAAAATTTGTCCCTTCCTTTCAAAAAAGGCCTAAACGCAGGGTTATCTTAGCCCCCCGGTTTTATTTTTTCGATGTTGGTGTCGTTGGATTTCTGACCCGGCGGGGTTTGATCGAGGCGCGGTCAGAACTTTTCGGCAAGGCCTTCGAGCATTTTATTTTTATGGAATTAACCGCCCATTCCCGTTATTCAAATTTGCACTATCCAATTTCCTATTGGAGGACCGCCTCTCAACTGGAAGTAGATTTTATCCTGGGGGACCACCAAATTGCCTTGGAGGTTAAAGGGACCAATTTCGCACAGTCCCATCACTTAAAAGGATTGTTGGCCTTCGGAGAGGAATATAAAACTAAACGTCGGATTCTCGTGAGCTGCGATTCCAAACCTCGTACGGTTGCGGACCATATTGAAATCATTCCCTGGAATATTTTCCTGGAAGATCTTTGGTCTGGTAAAATCATTCACTGAACGATAATTTTCCAAAACCTGTATTGGCCGATATGAAGAAGCCCGCCGGCATTACCAGGAAGCCATCCGGGTCTGCACCGAGATAAGATTCCGGCCGGAGCTGGCCCTATCCCGGCTGCAATTAGCTGAAAAGCTCCTGGAACAATACCCCGATGAAAAGCCAGAGGCCATCGCCCATCTCGATTTTGCCATCGCTGAATTTCGGGACATGAAAATACAGCCTTCCCTTGAGCGCGCCCTCCGGCACAAGGAGATTCTGAAGACGTAGGTTTAAGAAAAGCAGAAAAGATTAATTCAGGAATGTTGGGGTTTAGGGCAAAAATTAATTTCAACCGTGGCATCCAAGGCTGCGGCAATCTTCTGCAAGGTTTTGAGAGAGTAGCCTAAATAATTTCCTTTTTCAAGTCGGACGATGGCCGATTGACTCGTTCCTACCAACCCGGCTAAATCGGCTTGAGTCAGTCCCTTTGACTTTCTGGCATTAATAATCTGAACCGCAATATGAACCAAAGGAAGCTTTTGGTATTCCTCCCTTGTCTTCGGATCTTCTAATAATTTTCCTCTAATGGTTAACCATTTCTTCATGATTTTCCCCTCCTTCTCTATCTCATGATCTGGTAGTTAGGACAATTAAGCCGCTTGGTCCTGACCGCTCTTAACGGGGCGGCAGACCATATAGCGTTTTTTTTCATCGACGATCCGCCATTGCCCTGACCGCTCGATTTTGGATTTGGCCTCTTGCCGGCTCTGGTGTCCGTTATCGATGAACAGAAATCCTTCTTCTTTGCAGATACGATTCAGTTCGGTCAGCATGACCTCCGGGGCGCTGACCATATGAAACATGTCCAGGGCATAAATAAGGTCCGCCGTATCGTCCGGTAAAAGGATGGTTTTCCCGTCGGTCAATAGGGGAGTCACATTCATCAAGCCTTCCCTTTTCAGCCGCTTTTCCACTGTTTCAATGGCCAGTTCATGAATATCCACCGCCAGAACCCGCCCTTCCGGACCGACCAGTTCCGAGGCCCGTTTGAGATAAGATCCCGGCCCGCAACCGTAATCGACTACGGTTTGTCCCCTGGTTATGCCGAACTGATTTAAAAGGGACCCGACCGAGACAAACCGGTCACGGAAGGCGAACATCCCTCGCATCATCCGAAAGGCCAACCCTGGTATCCGGTCCATATTCTTACCGGTTAAGCTTATCTTCATCGACAACCCCCCCTTTTGATCGGTTTTCATTATCCAAAAGCCGGAAAGCAGTATACCTTATCCCAAGGTTCCCTTCAAGTAAAGGTGACCGGGGAAGAATAGGGAAAAGTCCGATGGACGAAGAAAAGGGGTTGCAAAAATAATCGGTTTTGATAAAGGTTAACAAACAAAAAGAGAAAGGGGCAGGGAAACAAACATGAGGAAAATCACAGTCGGATTAATAACCATAGGTTGGATTCTGGGATGGTTGATCGGTACGGCTCCAGCCTGGGCCAAAGAGGGTCGAATGGTGGAAATCATATTGGATGCCTCAGGAAGCATGGAAGGAAAATTGAAAAGCGGGGAATCCAGGCTGGAGGGGGCCAAAAAGGCCGTCCAGGACCTGACAACCAAACTTCCTTCCGAAACGGTCCTGGCCTTCCGCGCCTATGGATTCCAGTCTTCTCGAGAAAAAAAGGACTGCCTGGATACCCGCCTTCTGGCCCCCTTTGCCCCTTTAAAGGAAAACCGCCAGAAGATTTTGGATCAATTAAGACCCCTTAAGGCCCGGGGATACACCCCCATCACCTTTGTTTTGACCGAAGCCGGGAAAGATTTTCCGGCGGATTTTAAAGGCGACAAGATGATCATCCTGATCACCGACGGCAAAGAAACCTGCGAAGGAGACCCCTGTGCTCTGGCAAAAAGTCTGGCCAAAGCGGAGGCCAGACTGGTCATTCATACCGTCGGTTTCGGGGTCAATGAGGCCACCAAACAACAGATGGAATGTGTGGCCAGGGCCGCGGGCGGGAAATATTTTGCCGCGGAAGATCCGGCTTCCCTGACCCTGGAGATGGGCAAGGCCCTGGAAACGGCCAAAACGATCCTCCGGGAGGAAAAAGGACAAGGGACCTTGGTGGTTGAGGGCGCTTGTCTGGCCGGTCACCAAGTGACACGGGTCGAAACTGGGGCAAAGGTCGCCACCTTGAGTCATGTGCAATCTTCGGTGAAGCTGCCGGCCGGTATTTACAATGTCACCGTGGGCAAAGCGATCTGGAAAAGTGTGGAGGTCCTCCCCAATCAAACCACTGTTTTGAGACCGGGGTTCATTAAAGTAGAAAATGCCTCTCTAATCGGACATAAAATTATTGAGACCGAAACCGGGCTGGTTCATGGTTCAGTGAGCAACACCCAGAATAATACGGCTTTGATGCCGGGCGACTATCTGGTCCTTTTTGGAAAAATACCCTGGCCGGTTATCATCCTTCCCGGGCAAACCACCACTTTGCGGCCGGGTCTGGTCAGTGCCCCCGGAGCCGATATTAACGGATATCATATAAAGAATAGTGCCGGTGAGGTGGTCGGAGGAGTGAGCCAGACCAAGAGCACCGAACCCCTGCCTCCCGGCAATTATTACCTGGAAAGAAAAGGGAAGAAAATCCCTTTCACCTTGAAAGAAGGAGAAACCTTCACCTTCTCCCAGAAATAAGGATGACTATGAAAGAGCAAGAAACGGAAATCTTCGGCGATCATTATTTTGAAGTCGGTATGTACCGGCCGCCAAGCGAGGGGGGGAGCTATTCCCTATTGCTTCGCTTTACCCGTAACTGTCCCTGGAATCAATGCACTTTCTGCAGCATGTATAAAAATGAAAAATTTTCTTTTCGCCCGGCCGAGGAAATCAAAAGGGATATAGAGACCATCGCCTTGATGGTCCATCAATTGGGGGCAATATCCTCGGAAATGGGCCTTGGGGGGGAAATCAACCGCAAGGTCATCATTGAGATGATCAGCCGCAATCCGGAATTGAACACCAGCCATGGCTTCTTGATGGTCCTGAACTGGCTTCAGGCCGGAGGCAAAACGGCCTTTCTACAGGATGCCAACAGCCCTTCTATGCAAACGGAAACCCTGGTGGAGGTGTTGCGCTATCTGAGGCAAACCTTTCCATCTCTGCAAAGGGTGACGTCCTACGCCCGTTCCAAAACCCTGGCCCGGAAAACCCTGGAGGAGCTCCAGACCATTCGTCAGGCCGGGCTTGACCGTCTCCATGTCGGTTTGGAAACCGGGGACGATGAGTTGCTCAAGCGGGTAAAAAAAGGGGTGACCGCTGCCGAGCATATCGAAGGAGGGAGAAAGGCTATGGAGGCCGGTTTCCAGCTTTCCGAATACTGGATGCCCGGATTGGGCGGGAAAGAACGATGGGAGAACCATGCCCGGAATACAGCCCGGGTTCTAAGTGCCATCAACCCCCACTATATCCGTTCCCGCCCCTTTGTCCCCTCTCCGGAAAGCCCGATATTTGAGGAATTTGAGAGGGAGGAGGTTCATCTGTTAACCGGTGAGGAACAACTCCGAGAATTAAAACTTATGATCGAGGGATTAGAAGTGACTTCCAAGGTCTGTTTTGACCATGCCGGAAATTACTGGCGCAACCGGAAAGGATATCTGCTCTTCACCCAGGACTATGAGGGGTACCGGTTTCCGGACCAGAAATCAAAAGTGCTGGCCCTGATCGAGGAAGGGATCGAGGCCCAAAAAGCCGCACCCCAGCGGCTCAGTTCTTTCTTTTCATGATCAAGAAAAAACCAACAGACCAGCGGGAGGATTCAAAAAATATGACCATGGAACCGACAGACAACCGATTTTGGCCCAAGGGGGTACCCCGTACTTTCACCCTGCCGAACACCTCATTGTTTTACAACCTCGAGGTCTCGAGCAAGCGCTACCCTAAGAAAACGGCCCTTTCTTATTACGGGTTCAGCCTTTCTTATGAACGCCTCTTTTCCGAAGTGGAGGCCCTGGCCGGTTATCTCAAGAAACAATGCGGGGTGAAAAAAGGCCATCGGGTCCTGCTCTATATGCAAAACAGCCCCCAGTTTATCATTGCCTATTATGCCATCCTGCGGGCCGATGCCGTGGTGGTCCCTTCCAACCCCATGAACCTGACCGAGGAGATGCGCCATTATGTGAACGATGCCGGCATTTCTACCGCTGTTTGCGCCGCCGATCTCTTTTCCCGCATAGAACCGCTGCTGGGCCAGGAAGGCCTCAAGCATATTATCACAGCCGAATATGCCGATTATGTGATCGAGGCCACGGATGTCCCCCTGCCCGATTTTGTACGGCAGACGACCCCTTTGCCGGATCGTGCCGGTATTGCGAACTGGAAAGAGGTACTGACCGCCGGGCTGAAACCGGGCGCCCACCGGGCCGGGTCCGACGATCTGGCGGCCATCTGCTATACCTCGGGCACCACCGGGAAGCCCAAGGGGTGTATGCACACCCATCATTCCCTGATGGCAACCATCGTCTATCCCACCGTCTGGCAGAGTATTTCCTCTGAGGATGTCTTTCTCGGGGTGGTCCCTTTCTTCCATGTCACCGGCATGCAGATCGTGATGAACATGCCCCTTTATGTCGGGGCTGAAATTGTAATCATGACCCGCTGGGATCGGGAATTGGCCCTGTTTTTAATCGAACGCTACCGGGTCACCAACTGGACCAATATCCCGACCATGGTCATCGATCTCTTTGCCAGCCCTAATTTAAAAAGTGAAAGTTTGAAAGGCCTCAATTTCATCGGCGGCGGCGGGGCGGCCATGCCTGAGGCGGTGGCTAAACGTCTCTATGAATTGACCGGTCTTTCCTATATCGAGGGTTATGGGCTGACCGAGACCGCCGCCCCCAGCCACAACAACCATCCCGATCGTCCCAAACGGCAATGCCTGGGTATCCCCATTTGCAACACCGAGGCCCTGGTCATCAATCCGGATACCCTCGAGCGCCTCGGCCCCCATCAGACCGGGGAGATTGTCTCCCTCGGACCCCAGATATTCAAGGGTTACTGGAACAATCCCGAAGCTACCCGGGATTGTTTTATTGAAATCGAGGGAAAAACCTTTTTCCGGACCGGGGACCTGGGGTACTATGATGAAGAGGGATACTTTTTTATCGTGGACCGCTTGAAACGGATGATCAATGCCTCCGGGTTCAAGGTCTGGCCGGCGGAGGTGGAGGCCATCATGTACGGCCATCCGGATATCCTGGAAGCCTGCATCATCAGCGCCCGGGACGCCCACCGTGGGGAAACGGTCAAGGCCGTAGTGGTGCTCAAGCCGACCGCCGATCGGCAAAAAATCACCGGGCAGGACATCGTTGAATGGTGCCGGGAAAGGATGGCCGCCTATAAGTATCCCCGGGTGGTTGAATTTGTGGATGAATTACCCAAGACCGGTTCGGGCAAAGTCCAATGGCGGCTTTTGCAGGAGAAAGAAATGGCCAAAAACTCTTGAAGGAGAAACCATGGGGAACCGTATGGTCTGTTTCTTCTTTCCATCGTTTGGGCGGTTTGGGCCTTCGGGGGCGTCAAGGAAACCGGTTTCAACGGTTGGAACCTCCTTTGGCTTATACCTGCTTTTCTGCCCTTGGGCACAATGGGCCGAAGAAAATGGAATGACCCCCAGCCGGCAGGGAAATAAGCCGGGGATACCTCGTCAGAGAAAGGGGCTTCCAAAGGTTTAAGGAACCGGTCCAAAGCCCTAAGAAATAGGATTTTCCATGTCAGATAATAAGGACTTAAAACCTTTTCTCAACCCTCAATCCGTGGCCGTTATCGGCGCCACCGAGCGCCCCGGATCATGGGGGTCCTTTATCATGGAGGGGTTGCTTTCCAGAACCTTTCCCGCTCCCATCTATCCGGTCAACCATCAGGCGGAAAAGGTTTTTGGTCTGCCGGCCTTTAAGCGTATTTCCGAGGTCCCTGGCCCCGTTGATCTGGCTGTTTTTACCATCCCTGAATCGGTTGTCGAACAAACCCTTCAAGAGTGTGGGGAGAAAGGGGTCAAGGGAATCGTGATGATCAGCGCCGGTTTCGGCGAAGCCGTGGAGGGAGGCAAACAAAGGGAAAAAGAGCTGGTAGAATTGGCTTGCCATTATGGCATGCGCATTCTGGGACCCAATGTCAGCGGCATCTTCAACCTTTCGGTCGAGTTCAACGCCTCAGCCGCCCCCCAGGATCATTTGCTGCAAACCCCCATCGCCGCCGTCTGCCAGGGCGGATATGCCATCTACGACCTTCTGGCCCACGGGTTCTATAAAAACATGGGAGTAGGGTGGTTCGTCCATACCGGCAATGAAGCGGATCTGACCACCACCGATTTTCTGGAATACCTGGGGACCCTTCCCCAGATCAAGGGGGTCATTATGTATATTGAGGCCCTCAAGGAAGGAAGAAGGTTCGCCGAAGCGGCCCGGCGGATCGGGAAAGAAAAACCGGTTATCGTCTATAAAGCGGGAAAAACCCCGGGTGCCTCCAGAGCGGCCAATAGCCATACCGGGGCCCTGGCCGGCACCTATGAAGTTTACAAGGGTGTATTTGATCAGGCTTATGTAGTCGATTGCCCGGTCATGGAGCTTTTACTGCCTTTGGGGCATGCCCTGGTGGAACGTCCCCCCATGAGAGGCGGACGGGTGGTGATCCTGACCATGGGTGGGTCCTGGGGGGTTTCCTTAAGCGACGCCCTGGAGGCCGAAGGGCTTTTTGTTCCGGAATTGAGTACCGGCCTCCAAAACCGGCTTCGAAAAATAGGCATGCCGGCCCGGGCCTCGGTGCGAAACCCGGTGGACATCGGCGCCTCCGGGCTTTTTTTAGAACAGGATCTTCTCACCGGCCTCGGCCGGGAAATTTTAGCTTCGGGGGAAGCGGATGCCCTGGTCATACATGGCTTCGGTCGGCCGGGAATGAACGCGGAAAACACTCCCATGACCTTGCGTTTTTTCCAGGAGGTCAATAAAAATATCGTTCGGGCCTATGCCAAGATGGAAAAGACCTTTCAGATCCCGGTGATCATCGGCAGCGCCTACGGGCTTAGGGAAAGTCAGGCTGTTTTTGACCTTAATCAGGAGGGGATCCGCGTTATTGACCGTCTGGATGAAATCGCCCAAATCCTCTCCCGCATGGCCCGTTATTGGGAAGGTTCAGGACGTTTGAAACGAGAATATTAGATCTCCCCAAGGATCCCTTGGACATTACCGGGGCCGGAAATCCCCGAAAAAATCGGTAATAATTTCTGTTCCGGGGTTAACGATTCAAGACAGGTCTTTCTTTTTGGCTTCAAATTCTTCCTTATTAATCTCACCTCGGGCATATCGTTTTTTAAGGATCTCCAGGGCTGAATCCCCTTGCGGAGAACTGGAGGAAGGGGAGTTCCCTGAAGAAACCAGCCTTCTGATCAAAAGGATGATCAGTACAATAATTAAAATCCAAAAAATCAACATAAACAGACCTCCTGCCCAACCCCATCCCATCATGTTGGACCCTATTCCCCAAGGGCAATAGCCCCTGTCTCCCCACTGAGCCAAAACCTCTTTAACCCCGGCCAACAGTACTGACAAAGAGATACCTGCCTTCACATAAAAACTTGAAAGAGTCATTTACATTCTCCTTTCTACGAAAATTAAGGCCCTCTTCTTAAGTTTAAGTCCACACCCGGTTTTTGAAAATTAATTGGACCGGTCTTTATTCTACTTCGATTTTAGTCGTTTTCTTTTTCCCCGGCTTTGTTTTTTTCTCCAATTCTTCGATCCGGCCGTCCAGCAAAGAGCGGATGCCCTTTAAGAATTCAAGATGGGATTGGTGAAGATGGTTGAAAAATGTCGAATGGCTCCCCAGGCCTTTTTCGAATTCTGAAAGAATTCGGGCAAAGGGGCAATTCAGGGGTTCCTGCTTGGTCTGTGCCTTGGCCATGGTCATGCTCCTTTAAGAGTAATGTTCAGTGTTTCCCCCTCCAGCTTGGCTTTAACCGATTTGGCGGCCGCCACCGGTCTGGGCAGGGGGATATGACGGCGGTAGGTACCGATGCGGACGATGAGTTCCTCCGGCAGAACATTGAGGTCGATGTCCTCCCGGGTGATAAAGGGCACCTTCAATTGCAACCGGTACACCCCATTGACCTTGTCCAGCCGGAAAGGCTCGCCGCTGTAGAAACGTTTAAGCGGGTCCTCTCCGCCATAGAGCCGGTCTCCCATTTTTTTCAATTGTTCATAACCCAGGATTTCCCCCCGGAAAAGGGGAACGTTGAACAGGGGCAGGGGGTTGAAATATTCTTCGGCTTTTTTCCGGTAGGCCCCCTGATTTTTCTGCCAATCCTTGAAATAGTCCTCTTTCAACCCTTCGGGAAGAATGCGGTTCATGATAATGCCGTCGATCAGCATGCGGTAGAGGCTGAAATACATATAAGCCCGCTGGGTTTCCTTTAAAACGATTTTTTCCGGATTGGTCACCAGTCGGACGGTGGTCGTTTCCGGATCGGTCAGGATCCGGTCCACCCCCCGGAGACGCTCAAAAAGCTTCTCAATAGCCTGGAAATAATCCTCCCCGGGCAGAGGCACTTCATAGATCCTCTTGGCCAGAGGTCTGACCAAACGGGCCAGGGTCTTTTCCATTTTAAAGACCTTGCTCATATACCATTCCAGGGTGGTGGGGATGCTGATGAAACGAAGGGACTCCCCGGTAGGGGCGCAATCCAGAATGATAACATCGAATTTTTTCTGCTGCACATAACGGTTGATGTAAAGCAGCAGGCTGACTTCCTCCATACCCGGCAAAATGGCCAGTTCTTCGGCCAGGATTTCGTCCAGCCCGGTCGTATTCAACAAAAGGGAAAGATATTGGTGTATGGCCCCCCAGTTGCTCTGGATCTCCTCCTGTATGTCCAGCTCCTGGATCCACAACCGTTCCCGGACCTTTATCGGTTTCCCCCGGTTTTGATCCAGTAGATCCCGTCCCAGGTCAAAGATATCGATCAAGCTGTGGGCGATGTCCAAAGACAGGATCAGGGTTTTGCGTCCGGACTCGGCCGCCTTGATCCCGGTGGCCGCAGCCACGCTGGTCTTGCCCACCCCTCCCTTGCCGGCAAAAAAAATGATACGCAACTTCTACTCCTTTAGTATTTCAATCTATTCAAGTCGATCCACCCTCAGGCAGATCCGCGGGGGGCTGCTTTAAAAGCTTACTTATTTTTAAAAGGTAACTATGCCTTGGGATGCTGTCAAGGGAAAAGGGCCTGGTTGCCATTAAGTTCTTGCCGTGCCTATTCCCGGAAGGGGGAAAATCTCTTTTTAACTTAAGAATAGAATTCTACGCAAAGGGTAAAAAGTTTATTCAAAAACAGGCAGAAAAACCCGGACCGAGTGAGGAATTTTCGGATTTACGATTTTACCTCCGGATGGCCGGGTTGGTGGGGAGAAAGAAAGGAAGGGAAAAGGTGGCCCGGCCATCCCCGTCGGCCGCTTATGGCCTGCCGATACAGGGATGGACCGGGGCTTAATTTATTTCAATCCTTTTTTTTCTTGGGCCGTTCCAGGCCTTTGATGATCTGGGAACGGATCATCCGCGGCAGCATCATATGATGATGGGGGCAGATGGATCTGGGATTTTGATAAGCGCTTCCGGCAAAGGCCTGCAGGTA
The DNA here is from genome assembly GCA_040755035.1 of Thermodesulfobacteriota bacterium. Taxonomy (GTDB): domain Bacteria; phylum Desulfobacterota; class RBG-13-43-22; order RBG-13-43-22; family RBG-13-43-22; genus RBG-13-43-22. Next base: position 35,467 of record JBFMBU010000128.1, on the reverse strand, counting down.
GCTGCGCAGCGCTTCAAAACGGACCACCTCGTCCACAAAGCCCCGCTTGGCGCAATAGATGGGCCGGGACTGCTCATAATACTGTTGCGCCAGGGCGTTCATCTTGTCGATCACCGGCTGCAGGGGTTTGCCGCTGTCTTTTTCCTTGACCAGCCGGCGGGAGAATGAGGCCACCGACGCTGTCTCTCCGTGCATGACATAGATTTCCGTGGTCGGCGTGCCCAGGGTAAAGGCGTTGTGATTGTTGGCCGTGGGGCCGCCCATGATGTAATGGGCCGCGGCCGTGCCTTTGCGCAGGACCACCAACATCATCGGGACATCGGTCTGTTCTATGGAATAAATCAGGGACTGTCCCAGTCCCAGAAGTTCGGCCTTTTCGGCGATATCGCCGACATCGATTCCCGAGGTGTCCTGGAACCAGATAATCGGCACCCGGTCGCGGCCGCACTGGGTGACAAACTCGTTCATCTTGATCAGGCCCTGCCGGTAGAGCTTGCCGCCGATACCGATATATTCATCTGTGTATTCCGGATAATCGGCCCCCAGGAAACCCTGTCGGTTCCCGATGACTCCCAAGAGAAATCCGTCGACCTTAACCAGGCCGGTATAGACCTCCGGCCCGAAGCCGGGACGGAATTCCAGGTGTTCGCTGCCATCCACCAGTCGGGCCAGAAAATTATCAAAATCATAAACCGCCTTTTGATTGAAGGCCACGATCGAAGGCAGATCGCTAAGGGGGTATTGGGGTTCGGCCGGGGGGGCGACCCGGAAGAACCGGGGATGATAGGCCGGTATCTCGGCCATGTATTCCTTGAGGGCATCCAGGACCTGGGCTTCCTTTTCAAAAACGGCCCGGAAAAAACCGGTGGAATCGTAGTGAACCTTGACACTCCCCGGCGGGACCTGTTTAAAATGCCGGGTGGCCTCGATGATCTGCTCCGCCCCATCTTCATCAAAGGATCCTTTGGGACTCATCCCGCTGACGATCCCGCCGCCGCCGACGGCGATATTGCAATTCTTATGGGCCAGGAGAATGGTGGGACTGATCCCCTGATAGCCGCCGCCGGCCGGATTGGTGCCGTAGATCCCGGCCAGGACGGGGATGCCCAGTTTCTCCAGCTCGGCATGCCGGAAAAAGGTGGTTCCATTCCCGCGGCGGTCGGCGTAAACTTCCTGCTGCTCGGTCAATTTCACCCCGGAACAGTTGACTAACCAGACCAGAGGGATATGCAGGCGTTTGGCCAGATCCGTGACCCGCAACTGGTTTTCAGCCTGTCCGGCGATCCAGGCCCCGGCCATGACCTTATTATCAAAGCCGATCAAGACGCACCAGCGTCCGCTGATACGGGCCAGGCCATCGATGACGCCGGTGGTTCCTTCTTCGTTGTCCCGGGGATTATATAAGGTATGGAGGGGACAAAAGGTCCCCGGATCGACCAGGTATTCAATCCGGTCCCAAACGGTCATCTCCCCCCGTTCCCTGATTTTTCCCGCCGGCAGGCCGCTTTCTTTGACCCGCTTGATCTCGGCCTCCACCTCCTGCACCACTGCTTCAATTTGGGCGCGGTTTTCGGCCATCTTTTCTATCTGGTTCTGTTTGAGCGGTTTCCCTAAAGGGTCCATTTTTTCAAAATAAGGTCGCATGAATCCATCCTCCTCACCATCAGGATGTTGCCCCGAAGGCAACGGTTTATTTTCCCATTATTAAATTCTTGGATACGATCATCCGCTGTATCTGGTTGGTCCCGTCGAAGATCTGGACGGCCTTGGCATCCCGCATCATCCGTTCCACGGGTACCCCTTTCATATACCCGGCCCCCCCGAAAATCTGAACGGCATCGGTGGTTACTTTCATAGCCATATCCGAAGTATAATACTTGCACATGGAAACCAGGGTCTCAATATCATGAAACGTCCCTTCCCTGCTGTCGATCATGGCCGCTGTCCGGAAAATCAAAGACTTGGCCGCCTCTATGGCGGTTTTCATATCGGCCAGCATGAAGGCTACGGCCTGAAAGGAGGCAATCGGCCGTTTGAACTGGGTGCGTTGCCTGGCGAAGGCCATGGCCGCGTCATAGGCCCCTTCGGCAATCCCCAGGGCCATGGAGGACGCTCCCCAAACCCGCATGACATTGGCATGCCGCGATAATATCCTCCACCCCTCCCCTTCCTGCAGGAGCAGATTGTCCCTTGCTACCGGAGCGTTCTGGAAGACCATTTCCGTGGTCACCGACCCGCCCAGGCCCATTTTTTTTTCCTTTTTCCCAAAAGTCAAACCCGGCGTATCACGGGGAACGACCAGGGCGCTGATCCCGGCCGTTCTTTTCCCCGGACCGGTCCGGACAAATACCAGATAAAAATGGGCATGAGGACCCAGGGTAATAAAGGTCTTGGTGCCGTTAAGAATATATTGGTCACCCTCCGGTACCGCCCTGGTTTGCAGGGATCCAGCGTCCGACCCGTTGTTGGGTTCGGTCAAACAGAAACCGCAAAGCTTGTCTCCCTGGGCCATCTCGGAAAAAATCCGCCGCTTCTGTTCCTCGCTCCCCACTTCCCGGATGGTCCGGATTAGGGCCTGGGTGGGGAAAACCAGGAGGGCTGAAGCCGCTGATGCCTTGGAGATTTCTTCGATCACCAGACACAATGTGGTGGCGTCCGCTTCCTGCCCCTTGTATTCAGGCGGCAGGGACAGTCTCAAGAGACCGGATTGGACAAAGGCCTCATAGCTGACCCGGGGAAATTCATCCCGGGCGTCGATTTCGGAGGCCTGGGGGGCGATCTCGGCCGCCACTAAAGCCCGGACCTTTTCCTGGATTTCTTTCTGCTTCCGGTTGAGATGGAGGTACATCGGATATCGGTCCACCTTTTCAAAATTGGAACGACCTGAGGGGTCCGGCCCCTTGGTTGTAACCGTGGCAAAAGGAAACAATAAGTCCGTGATCACTATCAACAATAACCGACCGGCTTGTCAATAATTTTTTAGCTTGGAACCGCTTCGGATTCTATGCTATTTTTAATAAATGGATAAAACTATAGTAAAGGCCCTGGAGAAAATCGTCGGGCCGGAAAACGTCACCGACCGTGACACGGACCGAATCTGCTATGCTTATGACGCCACTCAGATTCAGGCCTGGCCCGATGGGGTTGTCTTTCCAGGATCGGCCCGGGAAATTGCCCAAATTGTGGGATTGGCCAACCGCCATCATCTCCCCCTTGTCCCCCGCGGGGCAGGGTCCGGTATGAGCGGAGGGTCGGTCCCGATTCAAGGAGGCCTGGTCCTGGTCCTGCTGCGGATGAACCGTATCAAACACATTGATAAGGGCAATTTTCTGGCTGTGGTTGAACCGGGAGTGATCACCCGCGATTTTCAAGAGACAGTGGAGGCCCAGGGGCTTTTTTATCCCCCTGATCCCTCTTCCTCTTCCTTCTCAACCCTGGGAGGGAATCTGGCCGAATGCGCCGGTGGGGGAAGAGCAATCAAATACGGAGTCACCCGGGACTATGTCCTGGGCCTGGAAGTGGTCCTGCCCACCGGCGAGATTATCAAAACCGGCGTGCAGACGGCCAAGGGGGTAGTCGGGTATGATTTAACCCGGTTACTGGTCGGTTCGGAAGGGACCCTGGGAATCATTACCGAGATGACCTTGAAATTAATCCCCCTGCCCGAGGCCAGGCAGACCATCCTGGCCTTCTTCGATGAAATGGATTTGGCCGCTAAGACCATTGGGGAGATCTTCCGCACCGGGATCCTCCCTTCTGTGCTGGAGTTTATGGACCAGCCCTCCATAGCTTCAGTCGAGGATTATCTGCACCTGGGATTGCCGGGGCAGGCCCAGGCCCTGCTCCTGATAGAGGTGGACGGTGACCGGGAAGCCGTGATCCGTCAGGGGGAGACCATCGCCGGCCTCTGCCGAGCAATGGGTGCCACTGAAGTAAAAACAGCCAGGACCTCCCAGGAATCGGATTTGCTTTGGAAAGCCCGAAGATCCATTTCTCCGGCCCTGTTTCGCCTGCGGCCCAATAAGATCAACGAGGATATTGTTGTCCCCCGGGATAGGATACCGGCAGCCATTACATATTTTCAGGAAATCGGGCAGCGCTATAACCTGCTGGTTGTCAGTTTCGGTCACGCCGGGGATGGTAACATTCATGTGAATGTCATGTATGAGGGGGAAAAAACCGGAGAAAAAGAAAAGGCCGAGCAAGCGGTAACGGAGATCTTCAAGGTCGTCTTAGAATTGGGCGGCACCCTCTCCGGGGAACACGGCGTTGGTTTGACCAAGGCCTCTTTTCTTCCCCAGGAACTGGACCCCCTTTCCCTGCAGCTCATGAAAAAAATCAAAGGACTCTTCGATCCCAACAACATCCTCAATCCTGGAAAAATCTTTCCTTAGCGGTCTCCCATCGGCAGCGATTCCTTTCTTTTTCTGCTTAGTTATTGCTTAATTCTTAAAAATCGGCTATATTTCTTGCCCGATGAAGAATAAAAACCCCTTTGAAATCCTGGGCATCACCCCGGCTATAGTCCGTTCCCTGGCCGGAAAGGAATTGTTTTCTCTGGTCAAGGCCTCTTATCGGGCCTTGCTGCTCATCTATCACCCCGACCGCTCTCCTTTGCATGACCAGGAATTGAAAAGGCAAAGAAATAGCAAGATGGCCGAAATCAATCTGGCCTTCGAAAAACTGGACCTTGACCGGGACCCGGCCTCCCTTGAACATTACCGGGACTTATATGCCCGCCGGGCAGGAGAAGGATGGAGAAAAACCATCCGCCGGTTAAACCGGGAAATACTGGATTTAAACGCCGATAAGGAATATCTATCCCAAGGGTACCTCCGACGCTTGTTGGACCCTGGGTTTTTTGAAACCGGGACCTCGGGAGCAGCCAATGTTTATAATTTGAGAAATTTACGCCTGGGCCTGCAGGATATCGCTATCAATCATAATGTCAAATCCTTGACCTGGGAACTGGGGACTAATTATAAAGAAATCAAGTTTGATGCCGAAGGTCGGATGTTCTATAAATTGCCCTGCCGGAAAAAGGCCATCCCGGTAAATTTCATAAATCTGTTGGGCACCGTGGATAAGGACAAGGTGGATTTGATTCCTCTGCTGGATCGTGTCATCCCTAACGATCAAATTTCCTCAAGGGAAAGATGGAAAAATGGCGATTTGGAAAACCTCCATGTTTTTGATGTCCTCAATCGTCTTTCCATTGAAAAATTTCGCCTACAGTGTCTGCCTTTTTTAAAACCCGAGATCACCGAAGGGTCTTTTTTGTTTTCCCTGCACAAGAACACCCTCCGGGAAAAACGGATTGAGGTGGAAGGGCTGGTCATCCGCACCCATGACCTTACCACTTAGCGGTTTGCCGACAGCACCGAATTTGAAAAAACAAGCCCGCCCAAGCGGCAAGAGATTTCATGGCTTCTCCTGAAACATTTCAGTCTGCTGTTCTCAAGGCCTGGTTTTCCGGAAGACTAAAAGAAAAAATTCGAGACGCCCGGGATCATTTGACGGACTGTTGCCTCTGCCCCCGGCAGTGTCATGTGAACCGGCTTGACGGCCAAAGAGGTTTTTGCAGGCAGGGGGCTTCGGCCCGTATAGCTCGAGCCCTCCCCCATTTCGGGGAAGAACCCCCCTTATCCGGGAATCAGGGATCGGGAACGGTTTTTTTTTCCGGTTGCGCCCTGCGTTGCCGATACTGTCAAAACTATCAGATCAGTCAGCAAAACCTGGGGGAGGACCGGTCCCCGGAAGAACTGGCCGGCCTTTTTCTGGATTTGCAGCACCAGGGGTGTCACAACCTTAATCTGGTTTCCCCCACCCCGCACCTGCCCTTTATTCTATCGGCCCTGGAAATCGCCGCCGGTCGAGGTCTTCACCTGCCCCTGGTCTATAACACCCATGGGTATCTTTCTCCGGCAACTCTGGATTTGCTGGAAGGGATCGTCGATATCTATCTGCCGGACATGAAATATGCTGTGGCCGAGACCGGGGTCCGGTTTTCCCAGGTTGGTGATTATCCTTTGTATAATCAGGAAGCGATTAAGGTTATGTTCCATCAGGTGGGGCCTTTGCTGGTCGATGGCCGGGGGATCGCCCAACGGGGTCTGCTGGTGCGGCACCTGATCCTCCCGGACCATCTTTTTAACAGCAAGGAAATCCTTAAGACCCTGGCCGGATTTTCTCTTAAAATCTCCTTGAGCCTCATGTCCCAATATCGCCCCTGTTTCAGGAGTGCCCATTTTCCGGAAATCAACCGACGTTTGCTCCCCTGGGAGTATGAGGAGGTCCTGGATCTGGCCCGGGAATTGGGATTTGAAGATATTTTTACTCAGGATTTGGATAGTTCGGGGTTCTATTTCCCCGATTTCCGGCAAGGAGACCCTTTCGCCGGATAATAGAAGGCGAAACGATTATGAGGCGACCGGACCTTATGAAGCAGCCTGAATAAGACGGAGTTACCCCGTAAACTATTAAAAAGTTGACAGAGGAAAAAATCCGGGTAAAATTAAATTATTAATCTTCATCAATTCAACACGCGAGGTGTGCCATGGTACCCATTACAAAAATTGCCTTTTGTACTGATTTTTCGGAAAATGCAAATCAGGCCTTTGATATGTCCTTTGACCTGGCCCAGAAATATCAGGCCCATCTTTTTTTGGTCCATGTGGTCCCCCCCCTGGTCTTCCCCTCGCCGGTGATGGAGGATTTCATTTCCGAACAGGCCAATTTGCAGTTTTCCGAAGATGCCAGCCGAAGGGCCATGGAACAAATCGATAAGAGTTACTTAAGAAAAATCGGAGACTACCGGAATGCCTTTGTCCGTATTTTATCCGGACATCCGGCCAGTGAAATTTTGAATTTTGTGGAACAGGAAAAAGTGGATCTGGTGGTCATGGGTACCCACGGGTTTACCGGTCTGGCCCACTTCTTTTTAGGAAGCACGGCCGAAAAAGTGGTACGCCGGGCGGTTTGTTCGGTGTTAACCGTGCATATGCCCAATAAATAGAAGGGAATTTGAATAAACGGCCTCCCTTGGTCGACCTCCCCCAAAGGCCGGTTCAGGGCCGATGCCGTTGCCGGTCTCCCGGAGCGGAACGCCTTTCCCGACAACCCTCTACAGTACTGCGGGGAACTCTGTTATGGGTTATCGTACCTGGCCGGATGAATACCTGCAAAAATGCGCTTCTCCCCAGGAAGCGGTGCATCGAATTCAATCCGGTCAAAGGATTTTTATAGGGACGGCCTGTGGGGAACCACAAACCCTGGTCCAAGAGCTGGCTGCCCAATCCGGGCGCCTGGCTGATGTGGAGATCATTCAGTTATACAGTCAGGAAGTCTCTCCCCTGACACTCATTGCCGACCGAAGCGAATCGAATTGTTTCACCCTTCGTTCCTTTTATCTGGGATCGGTAAAACCCAGGATCCTGGCTAAGGATAAAAGGTTTCTTTCTCCCATAAATCTCTCTACCGTCCCCCGTTTGTTCAAAAGCAAACAGCTCCCCATTCATGCCGCTTTAATCCAGGTCTCTCCCCCCGATGATTTCGGCTGGATGAGTCTGGGGATTTCGGTAGACGTCACCATGGCCGCCGCCCAGGCGGCAGATCTGGTCATCGCCCAGGTCAATCCCAGGATGCCCCGGGTGATGGGACGGAGTTTTATTCATGTCAATGACGTGGATGTCCTGGTCGAACACGAAGAAGAGTTGTTGACCGCTAAATCCCCGCCGGAATTGGAAGCGGCCTTCCAGATAGGCCGGCACGTGGCCAACCTGATTGAAGACGGGTCCACCCTTCAGTTGGGCCTGGGAATCATCCCCCAGGCTACGATGCGTTCCCTGGTGGGAAAAAAGGACCTGGGGATTCATACCCCGGTCCTCACCGATGAGATCCTTTTCCTGACGGCCAAAGGAGTGATCACCAATCGAAAAAAGGTCTTTAATGAGGGGAAACTGGTAGCCAGCGGAGCCATCGGCTCCCGTGATCTCTATGATTTTCTCGACGACAATCCCGCCGTTGAGTTTTTCCCCACCGATTATGTTAATCATCCTTCCCATATCTCCCGTAATCCTAAAATGGTTTCCTTGAATGTGGTCATGTCCATCGATCTGACCGGCCAGGTGGGAGCGGACGCCCTGCCCTATACCCATTATTCAGGGGTTTCGGACATGATGGATTTTATCCGCGGGGCCGCCCATTCCGAAGGAGGGAAATCCATCCTCATGCTCCCTTCCACGACCATGGACGGCAAAAGCAGTAGGATTGTAACCGCCCTGGAACGGGTAGCGGTAGTGGTCCCCCGGGGAGATATCCATTTTGTTGTCACCGAATTCGGGACAGCCAACCTCTTCGGGAAAAATCTTCAGGAACGGGCCATGGCCCTGATCGGGATCGCTCATCCCGAATTCAGGGGCTTCCTCTTTGAGGAAGCTAAATCCATAGGTCTGCTGGGAAGAGAGAGGACTCTGCACCAATCGATCTTCGGTATCTATCCCCATGAATTGGAGGAAGAGCGGGAATTGGATGGCCAACCTGTTTTTTTCCGTCCGGCCAAACCGGTAGACGAGCGGCTGATCCAGGAACATTTTTATAATATGGATAGAGAGGACATAGCCGCCCGATTTCTTCAGGAAAGACTCATTTTCCCCCGCCGGGATTTGACCGGTCTGACACAGGTGGACTATATTAATGAAATGACCTTGCTGGCCGTCATCGGGGAATTGGGATTTGAAAGGGTAATCGGAGTGGGGGGGTATTTTCTGGTCCCCTCCCAGAATATTGTTGAAGCCGCCTTCTCCGTGTTGAAATCCTGGCAGAGAAAAGGGATCGGTACGGTTCTGTTGCACAAACTGGTCAAGGCGGCCGAAGAACATGAAGTGTCCGGTTTTTTTGTTTATACCCAACCGCAGAACCAGGGCATGATCCGCTTGTTCCGGAAAATGCCTTATCCGGTGACGTCAACTTATGAGGAAGACATGCTGCTGTTGAGTTGCCGACTGGATGAGAAACCCTGAATAAAGAGTGAATAGGTGTTTAATTGAAGAGGTGAAGATGGAAAAATTTTTCTTAAATGCCCGGGAAACCGGTCTGCTGATTATTGATGTCCAGGAAAAGCTGGCAGCGGTTATGAAATACAAAGAGCAGGTGGTCCAGAACTGCCGCCATTTGATCGAAGCCGCTGCAATTTTTCAAGTGCCCCTTTTGTTAACGGAACAATACCCCAAAGGATTGGGGACCACCGTGCCGGAAATTCAGGAAATCCTGCCCGAGTATGCTCCTCTGGTAAAAACCTCCTTCGACTGCTGTCGGGAACCGGGATTTTTAGATCGGGTTTCTTCTACGGGACGCCGAAAATGGATTTTGACCGGAATGGAGACGCATGTCTGTATCCTGCAGACCGCCTTGGGCCTGATGAAGGAAAGTTATACGGTTCAGGTTGTTCAGGATGCCGTCTGTTCCCGGACCAAAAAAAATTTTAAGGCCGGTATAGAATTTATGCGGGATGCCGGCGCCGTTATCACCTCCACCGAAACCGTCCTATTCCAGCTCCTGGGAAAGGCCGGGGGTGAACCCTTTAAGATCCTTTCGCAAATGATAAAATAAAGGCTTTAGCTACCACAATCTCAACGTATTCCAATATATTTATGTGTCTGAAAACTTAACCTCCAGCGAGGATGTTCTAAGCAGTATCGGACAGCCAGACGAGTGTTCTTTAGGAGGTCCGCTCCGTCCCGGGGCTGCAGGAAAAGATATTGGAAATCGTTGGATTCATACGCCTGTGGCTCAAGCCCATCCTGGGGGAAAACTAATTTGAGTTCATTCCCCCGGCGAAGGACCCAATCGACCCCGGCTTTGGGGCTGACGGTGATCCAATCCATTCCCGGCGGTGGTAGAAGGGTGCCGTTGGTTTCCAGGGCCACTTCCAATCCTGAGGCATGGAAAGCCTCCACCAAGGCCTCATCCACTTGCAGCAACGGTTCTCCACCGGTGCAAACCACCAGAGGTCGATAGGGTGATAAAACCGTCATGGGGAGTTTCCCCCTCACCGCTTCGGATAAAGAGTCCGGAGTAGGGAAAACTCCACCACCCGGTCCGTCCGTTCCTACAAAATCGGTATCGCAAAAACGGCATTGGGCTTTAAGGCGATCTTCCTCCCGGCCAGACCAAAGATTACACCCGGAAAAACGGCAGAACACTGCCGCCCGCCCGCTTTGTGCCCCCTCTCCCTGCAGGGTATAATAAATTTCTTTAACGGTATAAAACATAATCCACCGGGTCTTCCATCCCAGCTTCGGCAAATCCCTTGAGTCTTAACTGACAGGCGTCGCATTTTCCACAAGCCTTACCTTCGGGGGAGGGATCATAACAGGTGCTGGTAAGACTGAAGTCCACTCCCAGTTCCAAACCCTTGCGGATGATCTGGGCTTTGTTCAACTGGATCAATGGGGTGTGGATTCTGAAAGGTCGTCCTTCCAGACCGGCCTTTGTGCCGATATTGGCCATATGTTCAAAGGCCTCGATAAATGGTGGGCGGCAATCGGGATATCCGCTGTAGTCTAAGATGTTAACCCCGATAAAGATATCCCCCGCCCCCAGGGTCTCGGCCCAGGCCAGGGCCAGAGACAGGAAAACGGTGTTCCGAGCCGGAACATAAGTAACCGGGATATCACGGGAAATTTCCTCCCAACCCCGGTCCTTGGGAACCTCTATCCCTGCGGTCAAGGCTGAGCCGCCAAAGCGGCTTAATTCCACGTCAAAAAAAAGGTGTTGTTTAACCTTGAAAACTTGGGCAATCCTTTCGGCGGCTTTGAGTTCAACCTGATGACGCTGGCCGTAGCAGAAGGTCAAGGTATATAGCTCAAAGCCTTGATTATGAGCTATGGCCAGGGTGGTGGAAGAATCCAGGCCGCCGCTTAAAAGGATGACCGCCTTTTCTTTGGGTTTGTTCATGGAGATCAGTTTACTCAGGTAGGCGGGAAAATGCAAGAAGCTCCCCCCTTTTTCCCCTTGACCCTTAGCCGGGGTTGTTCTATACTCCTGATCTATAAGGATTTTTTCGATCAGAAATCTTTTCCTATAGGCGGACAAGGAGGCCAATCATTGAAAAAGCTTATTCCATTACTGTGTTGTTTGCTGCTGCTCCTGCCCTGTATGGTTGAAGGTAAGGAGAAGGTAATCGACCTAAAATATAAACCCAGGGAGAAGGTAAAGGTCAAGCCCAAGAAGGTACCTTCGGTTAAAATTTTTATCGAGGACATCAGGGACGGCCGTTCCAATCCCAAAATAATCGGGGAAAATAAGGAAGAAAAAACGATCCAGATTGAGACCGCAGATGCCGGAGGGGCCAGGCAGTTCCTTCGCGGGGTTTTAAAAAAGGAATTTCAAGGTAACGGTTTCTCTTTGGTGGAGAGTGCCGGGGCGGCTCAGACCATTATTACCGGGACCCTGGTGAAGTTCTGGACCCTTGAAAAAAGCCGCTATAAGTCGGATATCCAGCTAAAAATATCGGTTAAAAACAAAGCCGGACTGGTGGCCTATAATAAAACTTATGCGGGAACGGGGGGGAATTTCGGTCATAGTCTCTCGGAGGAAAACTATCAGGAGAGCATCAGTAACGCCGCTACCAGCCTGGTGGATAAAATTTTTTCTGATGCTTCTTTATTAAGGGCACTGTCCGAAGCGCCGGCAATGGAAAGAGGTGCCTCTTCTTCTCCCGCAGGGAAAGCGGTATTCGGGCCCAGATAAAAAAGTTATAACCGTCTGGCCCCATAACATAGGCTTTGAAAGAACCACTCGAGGAGGTTTTCCCGTGAAAAAAATTGCCCTTCTGCTTGTCTGTTGTCTCCTTTTTCCTGTCAGCCTGACGGCCCAGGATACTAAAGACGACAAAACCGTTAAAGAGGCCAAGGATTCTAAAGAGGATAAAAAAGCCAAGGAGGACAAAGGAGACAAGAAAGCAAAAGAATCTAAGGACAGCAAAGAGAAAGTGATTGCCCTGCACTATAAACCCAGAGAAAAGGCCAAGGAAAAACCCGGCAGCCTACCCCAGGTTAAAATTTATTTTGAGGAGATCCGAGACACCAGACCTCAACCCAAAGAAATCGGTGTAAATCAGGAGAGTAAAGACAAAAAAATCATTATCGTCGCTGCGGAGGAAGGCGCCGCCGGCAAGTTCGTCCATTCGGTTTTGAAAAACGAATTCCGCGACAAGGGTTTTTTAGTGGAAGACAACTCCACCCAGGCGCAGAAGATCATCCGCGGAACCTTGAGCAAATTCTGGATTGTTGAAGAAAGACGCTACAATTCCGAAATCCTGCTAAAGATCGAAATCAGGGATAAATCGGGAACCAATTACCTGACCAAGCATTATAGTGGTACAGGTTCAAATTTCGGGCGAAGCCTTTCTGAGGCGAATTATCAAGAAACCCTCAGTGATTCTCTGGCCCGGATGATAGAGCAGATGTTTGCCGATGGGGAATTTTTACGGGCCTTGAACGAAAAACCCAAACCGGTTAAGGTCGAGGAAAAAACGACCACACCCGCCATACAGGACCAAAGCCCGGCTGCGGGGAAAACAGCCCCGGCCCGAAGTAAACCCAAAAAACCGGCCGCCGGAAAACCTTCCGGCCCCGTCTTCGGCCCTAAATAAGGCCGAGAGCTTTTAACACAGGGGAAAACCATACATGGAAAGAATAATTGCCTTGGTTTTGCTGCTTATTATGGGCGGCGGACTTTCTTCAGAGGCCTGTACAACGATCATTGTCGGCAAAAAGGCTACCCAAGACAGATCGATCCTCATCGCCAGGAATGAGGATGCCCTTGGCGCCGATGAACCGCAAAACATGATCCTGCACCCGGCCGGCAAGGGGAAAACGGTTTTCCGTTCCAACCTAATCGAAAATTTTAATGCCAGTTCTTTTTCTTCTCCCCTGCCCGGGAATGCTCTGGCTTATACTTCCTTTCCCCTGTGGAGGACCGGAGGGCAATCGAATTATTCTTTTGAGGAAACCGGGATCAATGCCTACGGAGTGGCCCTGTCGGCTACCGAGACCCTATTCAACAGCGAACGGGTGTTGAAAATCGATCCTTATAACACCAGGACCGGGATTACCGAAGACGCTATCACCTCCGTGATCCTGCCTTATGCCGCCTCCGCCAGGGAAGGGGTTCGCCTTTTGGGCGGCATCATTGAAAAAAACGGCGCCGGCGAGGGATTTGGTGTGGCCATAAGTGATCGTAACGAAGTCTGGTATTTGGAAACGGCCTCCGGACATCACTGGCTGGCCATGAAAATCCCGGAGGAAGCTTATTTTGTATCCGCCAATCAGGGACGGTTCCAGGAGGCGGATATTTCCGACATCATGAATGTCCTGTCCTCGCCGGGTTTGCTCGATTTCGCCGTTTCCCATCGCCTGTTCGACCCTCAAAAAGAACCCTTCAATTTTTTCAAGTGTTTTATCAGTAACACCTCCCCGGACCGGACCTACAATTATCCCAGGGTCCAGACCCTCTTAAGGCTTTATTCGGGGTATGATGGAGAAGGGGATCAGGGTCTTTTCCCTGTTTTCCCGACACCTAAAAAAAAGTTATCTGTATGGGACGTGGCCCGGGGACTGAGGAATAAATTCAACGGTACCCCTTATGATCCCTACCAGACACAGAATCCCAAAGCGCCTTTCCGCCCCATCTGTGTAATGCGGACTTCCCTTTCTCATATAACCCAGACCCGACCCGATCTACCGCAGGATATCGCCGTTGTTCAATATATTGCCCTGGGCATGACGGATCTATCGGCCTATATTCCTTTTTATCAGGGAATAACAGCCGTTCCCAAGGCTTATCAGGGAGCCAGGGATCGGATGGACGGTGAGTCCCTTTTTTGGCAATATCGAAAAATGCAGGCCCTGGTCCTGCAAGATTATCCCCGCTTGGCCTTCAGGGCCCATGCCGCTATCGCCAAACTGGAAAAGGCAATATCTGAAGATCAAAAAAAGGTGGAAAAAAAGTATTTTCACCTCTATGAAAAGGACCTCCAACGGGCCAGGGCTTTGATTCAGGAATTTACAGAAAAGAATGTGGGGAAACAAAAAAAGATGCTGGGCAAATTAATTTCCGAATTGGAGAAGATCCTGGGTCTGCCTAAAATGACTCATATCGAGTATACGGACCTTATTAAGAAAACCGAGGCTCAATATCATTTCCATGGGGCCTGAGGGTTTTATTCTTCCTCTCTTTTTTCTTCCCTTTTAACGCTCGGGGGATTCCACCCCACTATCGATCCCGAACGAATTTTGGAAAGGTAAGGAGAAAGGGTGGTATTGGGCAGGATCCGAACATTATCTTCAATTTTAATGGGACCGATACCGCTGCCGGCCCCGAGGGTGCAATGATTCCCGATCTCAATCAGTCCATAGCGGAATTTCCCGGCCCCTTCATAGGCGTGGACGGTCAAGCGGTTGAAGGCCCCCACCAAAGTGTTTTCCCCGATAAAGATCAGTTCAGGGCGGAAGTGATCCAGCCAGACCATTTGCATGATCTCGGTACCCTTACCGATGTGAACGCCCATGCGGCGAAGAAATTTATTTTTCCAGGGGGTCCCTTTCAGGAAAAAGGAAAACCCCACCAGTAGGATTAAAAAGGCCCTCCTGCCGAAGGGCAGGTTGAGAATCCTCCAATTGATGGCCTTCGCTTCTTCTTGGGACCCCAAGCCGTAAATAGTGTAATGTCTGCGCACCGGGGTTAGAAATTTTTCCAGGCTTTCTCTCCCTTCCCTGGTCTTTGGGTTCAGTTCGCCTACATCCACCCCTTGGCCACCGGAAGTTTTGCTGATGAAAATGGATCGCCCCTTTCGATTCCCCATTTTTATGGCCCGTTCAATCAACTCGGTAGTAACCGCCCTCATGACTTCTTCCGGGGTTTTATTTCGGTACTTTTTCATTTAGACCTTTATGTTACGGGAGATGGAGGGAACCAACACCCGTTTAAGGACCTGATGGATGCGAAAGATTCAATCCTTAAGAATCCGGGAAGGATCGGAACGAAGGTTGTCGAGCTTGGCCTTAAAAGAATCAGGAGGGTCCACCCCTGCCTGCTTCAGCATCTGTTCGGCCCGAAGACCGATATTCCTGGTGTCATGGTAGAAGCTTTCCGTCTTCTCCGCGGCGGGGGAATAGGAGGAAAGACGGTCCCCTGGGGGGAGATGAAAATTGACCCGCGAAAGGACCCGTTTCATATTTTTGGATTTACAGGCAGGGCAGCAAAGCCCTTCCGGATCCCGGTGTTTGCTGAGCAGAAGGCTGTTTAAAACGCCGCAGTCTTGGCATTCATATTCGTAGATCGGCATAAGACATTACAAGGGGGCTGAATGTTATTTTAGGAAAAATTTTAGGCCCATTGGGCCTGGATGTCAATGCCTTTCTACTTTGCCGGTCTTCTCCCCTTATAGGCCTTGACAGTAGGGGATTGAACATGTTACCTACCGAAAAGGAATTGGGAAAATAAAAAAACTATTCAATACTATTAGAAAAACCATAAGAAAGGGGTTTTTATGCGGGAAGTTGTCATTCTCGGAGCCGGACTGCACCGCTATGGAATTTTTCCGGAAAAGACCATAGGGGATCTGGGCACCGAGGCCGTTCGAAAGGCCCTCAGGGATGGCGGCATGCAATGGAAAGACATCGAGGCCGCCTATTGTGGAACCGTGCAGCCGGGCATATCCACAGGCCATCAGATCTGTAATCAAATGGGATTGACTGGGCTGGCCATTACCAACGTAGAAAATGCTTCCGCCAGCGGCTCCTCCGCCTTTCGTGAAGCATTTTTAGCGGTGGCCTCCGGGGCCCATGAGGTGGTTCTCTCCCTTGGTGTTGATAAATTGAACAGGGTTCCCGAGGTGAAATCGGAAAAACCGTCCCCCTTGGCCGAGGATCCCGGCATAAACGAAGAAGAAATACGGAATCCCTCAAAGCGCCTTCCGGTGATGGCCTTTGCCGCCCTGGCCCAGTATTATATGAAAGAAAACGGTATTACCCGCGATCAGTTGGCACAGGTTTCGGTCAAAAGCCACTATAATGCCAGTCTGAATCCCTACGCCCATTTTCAAAAAGCCGTGACCCTGGAAGAAGTCCATACCGCCCGCATGGTGGCCGAACCTTTAACTGTTTTACAGTGCTGTCCCTGGGATGAGGGAGCGGCGGCAGTGATCGTCTGCACCAAAAAACTGGCCCGGAAATTTACGGACAAGGTCTGTCCGACCATTGCCGCTTCCGTACTGCAAAGCACCCCACCTGATGGAGATTTCTTATTCAACATCACCAAACGTTCCGCCCAGGCCGCTTATGAAAAGGCCGGGATAGGGCCGGAGGATTTGGATCTGGTCGAGATGCACGACGCTTTTACCATCGAGGAAATCATCTACTCCGAAGCCATCGGGCTTTGCCCTGAGGGGGAAGGGGGGCTGCTGATTGAAGAGGGAACAACGGCCCTGACCGGCAAGCACCCGATCAACAGCAGCGGCGGGCTTATTTCCATGGGGCATCCTATCGGCCCCACGGGTGTGGGACAGGTGGCCGAAATCCTCTGGCAAATCCGGGGGGAGTGCGGTCGACGTCAGATTTCCAAACCCGTCGATTGGGCGATGGCTCATATGGTCGGGGCCGGCGGGGTCTGCGTTATCCATTTGCTGAAGAGGTAGCTTTTTTTAGAATCCCCTTTCAAGGCAATAAATTCCGAGGAGAAAAAAAACATTGCCATGGGCAAAAGGGTAAATAAAAAAATCTTGTTTTTTCTGATGATACTCCTGACGGTCTTTGGGTTTATGCAGGCAAACTTTGTTTATGCCGATTCTGTTTCCCAGGCCGAATCAGAAAAGATATTAGAGCGGTTATTTGTAAAGTATCCTCCTATCTACGAGAAATACCGGGGAGTGGAATCAACCAGCCGGGTGGTTTCCAAGGAATACGATCCCAAAACCCATGTCCTTAAAAACACCACGGAAGTCCTGCTCCATCGGAAAGACTTTTTTTATGATAAACCGGAGATCAAGGCCTTGTCTTTCAAAATCAACGGGAAGGAAGCGGACCCGGCCAAATACCGTTCCTGGGAAACCAAACCGGCCTATCTGGCCTTTGACAAAAAAGGGCGCGAAAATTATTTGTTTAAAGTCACTGAAAAGAAAAAGATCGATCAAAGGGACTGTTATCGCGTTGAGGTTAATCCCCGAAAGGCCACTTCCCGGCATTTCCAGGGGGAGATCTATTGCGCGTTGGATACGCTGGATGTGGTCCGCACGATGGGAGGCGTGGCTGACCTCGAATTTCCGTTAAAATCCTTTTGGTCTGAATTTAATTATACTCTGGTCAAGGAAGTCCCGGTAGTCCAGTCCGGCACACTAAAAATCCGGGTTAATGTTCCAATAATCTTCCCGGATACCATGATGGTCACCTCTACCACCATCCTGGAATCCAAGCTGATGGAATAATAAAAAGGAAAGAAGGTCACCTTATGCGTCAGTTCACGGAATCGGAAAAACTCTGGACCGCGGCCCAAAAGCTGGTGCCCGGCGGTATGCCCGCTCACCTCTCCCCCCGCCTTTTGGTCCCGGGGCAAAGCCCCTGCTTTATCGACCGGGCTGAAGGTTGCCGCTTCCGGGATGTGGACGGTAACGAATACATCGATTTTATGTGCGCCTATGGCCCTATGATTATCGGCTACAACCATCCCCGGGTCGAAGCGGCTGCCTTGGATCAAAAAAAGAAAGGCGACTGTCTCAGCCTGCCCTCCCCTGTTTGGGTCACCCTGGCCGAACGGATGGTTAACTTGATAACTGCTGCCGATTGGGTCACCTTCGGCAAGAATGGTTCCGATGTCTGCAATCTGGCCGTTCGTGTAGCCCGGGCTCATACGGGCCGGAAAAAGATCCTTATGGCCCAGGGCAGTTACCACGGTATCGGAGCCTGGTGTACACCGGTCACCCAGGGCATCATTGAGGAAGAGCGCCTTCAGGTCTTGACCTTTCCTTATAACGATGTCCAGGCCTTGGAGGCGATGTTAGAACAACACGGGGCCGATACGGCGGCGGTGATCATCACCCCCTTTAAGCATGAAACCTCCCACGACCAGGAAATGCCCAACCCAACCTTTATTGAACGTCTCAACGCCCTTACCGGGCCGGAAGGCCCTGTTCTTATTATTGACGATGTCCGCGGGGGGTTCCGGCTGGATATGAGGGGTTCGGCCGAACATATCGGATTGAAGCCCCACCTCTCCTGCTTTTCCAAGGCCATGGGCAACGGCTATCCCATATCGGCCTTATGTGGGGTCAAGGATCTGAAAGAATCGGCCTCAAAAGTCTTCTTCACCGGTTCCTTTTTTGCCGGAGCTGAGGCCATGGCCGCCTCCTTAGCCACCCTAAAGGAAATGGAGGAAAACCAAAGCTTGGAACACATCTTTCGCCTGGGAGAAATGCTCAAGCAAGGGATGATGGATCAGGCCGCTTCTTTAGGATTGAAAATCAATTACACCGGACCGGTGACCATCCCCTTTATGACCTTCGAAGACGACAAGAAGTTCCAAAAAAGCCGGATCTTCTGTGCCCGGGCTTATCAGGAGGGGGTTTTTCTTCATCCCTATCATAACTGGTTTCTTTCGGCTGCCCATCAGGAAGAAGATATCCGGGAAACCCTGGAGGTCACCCAAAAAGCCTTTAAGGCAGTTAAGGAAAAGGCATGAGAAAACCATTCAATTTCGGGTTACGGATTACGGATTTTTGAATTTGGTAAAAACGTGCGGGGGAGGAAAATGGAGAATAATATAAAAGGCGTAGGCGTTAAAGGAAAAGGTTCAGAAAAACAATTTCTGCTCAAAAACGGCTTCATTGTTGATGGCACAGGAACCCCGGGTTACCCCGGCGACTTGCTGATCCAAGGGGAAAGAATCAAAGAGGTCTCTTCCCTGCCCATAGCCTTTGAGGGAAAGACTATTGACTGCGCAGGCAAGGTCATCGCTCCGGGATTCATCGATGCCCATTCCCATATGGACCGGACCCTGGCTTATGAAGGACATCAAGACCTGAAGAACCCTTTCACCGCCCAGGGCTGTACCACCTTTGTGGCCGGCAACTGCGGCAGCAGCGTTGGCAGTCTTCGCCGGGACAATCCCTACTTAAACCGCATCAACCTTTTTGATCAATTTCCCCAGGCGGTGATCTGGGACTCCATGGATGGATTTTTTTCTCACCTGGAGCAAATCGGAATGAGCCATAATCTGGTCATGTTGACCGGCCACGGCAACCAGTGGATCACCTTGCGGGGCCGAAACCCCAACCCTTTTTCAGCCGATGAAAAAAGGGTTCTTTTTAAAAGACTGGAAGAAGCCTTGGAAGAAGGGGCGGCCGGTATATCCTTTGGGCTCCAGTATGAACCGGACATCTTCTGCCCTCTGGATCAGGTCAAAGACGTGGCCCGATTATTGAGAAAAAAGAACAAGGTAATGACCGTTCACGGACGGGCCTACTCGGTCATATCGGGGGTATATCGGGACCGGGAAACAGCCCACAATGTCCTGGCCCTCAAAGAAATGATCGAGGTGGCCAGGGAAACAGGCGTGCGCCTGCAATATTCCCACCTCATGTTCGCCGGCACTAAATCCTATCCTTCTTATCGAGAATGCCTGGCGGTTATCGATCAGGCCTTAGTGGAGGGGGTGGATGTCATGACCGACACCTATCCTTACCACTGCGGTTACTCGGTCATCAATGTCATCCTCCCGGCCTGGTTCCTGGCCGACCTCCCGGCCAATTACCACAATCCCGAAGCGGTGGAACGGGTAGAACGAGGGTTAAACCGGATGTCTGATCATATCGGCTTCGGCTTTGATGATATCCAGATCATGCACGCCGATCATCCGGATTTAATAAAATACGACGGATGGTTTATCAGCCAGATAGCACAGGACCTCGGCCTCAGCCCGGGCAAAACCGCCCTGCTGATTTCGGAAAAGACCCATGGTCGTGCCCATATCCTTAATCATAACTACAGTGATATGGAAATCATCGACGCTTTGATCCGCCACCCGGCCTGCCTTTTCATGACCGACTCCACGGTTTCTCCCTCGGGGCTGCAGAATCCGGCCTCTTTCGGGTCCTTTCCTCTGGTCCTCCAGTATGCCCGGGAGCGGAATCTGGTCTCACTCGAAGAAGCCGTACATAAAATGACCGGGGCCACAGCCGAACGCTTCCACCTCAAAGACCGGGGGATCTTAAAAAAGGGGGCGGCGGCGGACATCACGGTTTTTGATTGGGAGAAGATCCAAGATAATAACACCGTAACCCGGACCGACCAGGCCCCAACAGGGATCGAATTGGTTTTTATCAACGGATTCCAGGTAAAGAGTCCGGACGGAGTGGATGGGTCGGTCCAGGCAGGAAAAGTGCTAAGGATGTGACAAAACGTTTTTCAATGGCCCATTTGCAATTCCATTAAATCAGCTATCAGGAAAAAAGGAAATGAAAAAAACAATAGGATTCATCCAGTTTTTTCCCCTCTTCGGGGAAAAAACCGGCAATTTCCAGAAGATTCTTGGTTTGCTGAACGGTACCAAAGCGGACCTGATCGTTTTACCCGAATTATTTGCCACCGGATATACTTTTACCTCCGGGGATGAATTAAGATCACTGGCGGAAAAAACGGAACCGCCGGGAGAAACCATTAGTTTTCTGAAACATATTTCGTCTCTAACCGGAGCGGTCATTGTCGGAGGATTTGCGGAAGAGGAAAACGGCGACTATTTTAATTCCTCGGCCATGGTCTATCGGGATCAAACAATCGGGATTTACCGCAAAATCCACCTTTTTCAGAAAGAAAAATTATGGTTTAAGGCCGGGAACCGGCCTCTGGAGGTCCATACCGTCCAGGGGATGAGGGTTGGCATGATGATCTGCTTCGACTGGATCTTCCCCGAGACTTGTCGGGTCCTGGCCCTAAAAGGAGCTCAGGTGATTGCCCATCCGACCAACCTGGTTATGCCCTATTGTCAGCAGGCCATGGTAACAAGGTGTCTTGAAAACCGCGTTTTCGCCGTAACGGCCAACCGGATCGGAACGGAAAAAAGAGGGGATGAGGAAAATGCCTTCACCGGCGGCAGTCAAATCACTTCTTTCGACGGGAGGATACTCGCTTCAGCCCCGTCTGATAACAATTGCCTGGCCTTTACCGAAATAGATCCCGAGCGGGCCGAAAACAAAAAGATCAACGACTTCAATGACCTTCTTCAGGACCGGAGGCCTGAATTTTACCAATCAGTGTCCATCCGGAAAAAGGACTTTTCGGATGAGAACTAATCAACCCATTAAACCGTTTCTCATCCGGGAAGACTTTCCCCGATGAGGACAACCCATGCCGACTTTCACTTAGGGATGGAAATTGGGCTTGCGTATAAAAAGCAATAATTCGGGTTGAGCACAGAAAGGGAAACACAGGATGGAAAATCGTATCATATACCTGAATGGAAAATATACGGGCTGGCAGGAGGCCACGGTTCATCTTCTATCTCACAGCCTTGGCCGGGGATCGGCTATCTTTGAAGTGCTCTGTTTTCACGCCGTCGATTCCGGAACGGTCATTTTCCGGCTTGAGGACCATATTCAACGACTTTTTAAGACCGCTGAACTGCTTGATATGATACTTCCCCTGTCTCAGGAGGAGTTCTGCCTGGCAACAGCGGGGACGGTAAATCGCAACAGCCTCCGACAAGGGGTCATTAAGATTATTTGTTACTATCCTCAATTATCCGTGGAGGTTTACCCTCCCCAAAATCCCCTGGATGTCTCCATCTTTGCCTTTGATCCGGTCCGGGATTTTAACCGGGATTTATCAACCGGAATATCCACAACCGCCGGTATCAGCAAATGGCGCAAGCTGGACCCTCAAACAGTCCCTATACCCGCAAAAGCGGCGGCTAATTATTTAAACGGCATGGTCGCTAGGTTGGATGTTCAAAAAAGAGGGTTTGAACAGGCTATTCTTCTCGATACCCAGGGGTTTATTGCCGAAGGGGCCACAGAATCGGTCTTTCTGGTCAAGGATGGCCGACTCCTGACCCCGGGCCTGGGGACCGTCCTGCCCAGCATCACCCGTAGATCCATCCTGGAGGCGGTTGAAGTCCTGGGAATTGAAACCAGAGAAAGCCGACTGGCTCCCGATTGGCTCTTTGAAGCCGAAGAATTATTTTTTTCCAACAGCCCCATGAAGGTCTTGCCGATCCGACAAATCGAAGACCGGGTCCTCAAACCGGTTCCCGGGCCTGTAACGCAGAAAATTGCGGGGCTGGTGGAAGAAATTGTCAGCGGAAAGGACAGCCGGTTTAAGCGTTGGTTGTACCCGGTGATTTAACCGCCTATTATTTGTCTAAGATCAAATAAATGATCACCGGAAAAACGCTTTGCTACATGTTGCTCCAATAGGAAACAAAACCCCAACCTGCCCCAGGAGTCAGTCAGGCAACCATTAATGGTCCTTCCGGAGAGTTCTTCCAGCCTCCACCTTGGTTGGTTTTCCCAGCTCGACGCCGGGAATGCCGTTGACCAATACGTACTCGACCCCTTTGGGGTATTGGTGGGGGTCCAGATAGGTGGCCTCGTCTGAAAGGTTATCCAGATTCAAAATCGTCAGGTCGGCATAAGAGCCCTCGGCGATACGGCCCCGCTTCTTTAGTTTGAATTTCCCAGCCGGCAGGGAAGTCATGGATCGGATAGCGGCCCCGAGAGGCATCACCTTTTCTTCCAGACAGTATTTTTTTATTTTCCTGATGAACGTTCCATAACATCTCGGATGAGGTTTGAGGTGATCTTTCAGACAGGTCCAGCCGTCTGAGGCGGTGAAAACATAATCTCGGGACATCAGTTTTCGCATGGTAGGTTCTTCTTGAGAATTGAATACCGCCAGAGGAGGCCGTTCGGCCGACACCAGGTCGGCAAAAAGGTCTTCCGGTTTCCGGGAAATCTTTTCCGAAATTTCCTTCAGGTTTAATCCCTCAAAATCCCGATTGGATCGACATTCGCTGAGCTGAATTTTTTCCGGGGGAAGCCAGGAGAAGACCCTGGTTGCCGCCTCTCGGATTTCCTGCATCCCCTTTTGGGTCTTAAACTCCTCTTTGACGCCACCAAATTCCAAATAATCAGCCGGAACCAAAAGGGTCAAACGCGAGGAACCCGCAGTATAAGGGTATTGGTCCGCCGTAACATCCATCCCCTCATCCCTGGCTTTTTCCAGAAGTTCGAGAACCTGCTCGGCCTTCACTCCGTTAAAGGGGGCGTCGATTTTCAAATGGGAAATATGGACCGCCAACCCGGCCCGACGCCCGATATCGATTGCCTCTTTGATCGCTTTCAGAACCCCTGGTTCCCCGTTTTCAGTCGGGCGGCCGGATTCATCCCTGATGTGGGAGACGTAAAGACCTCCAAACCGAGCGGCTACAGCGGCCATGGCTACAATTTCATCAGTCTGGGCCAGAAAACCGGGGGCATAGACCAGCCCGGTAGACATTCCTA
Organism: Thermodesulfobacteriota bacterium; assembly: GCA_040755035.1. Lineage (GTDB taxonomy): Bacteria > Desulfobacterota > RBG-13-43-22 > RBG-13-43-22 > RBG-13-43-22 > RBG-13-43-22. The sequence goes on along the minus strand of JBFMBU010000128.1, from coordinate 11,916 downwards.
CAGCACCCATTTCCATGATTTCGGCGGTCCTGGCTTTTAACTCCGACAGTTGGCTGGAAGTTGGTACCCGGGGCTGATTTCCTCCCAGTAAAGAGGTTCGTATCTGTCCGTGCGGGGCAAGATGAAAGACATTGGTCCCGAATTGCAGCGTTTTCAGATAATCGAACCAGTAATTCAGATCGTCAAATCCTTCCCCACAATTGCCGGAAATAACCGTCGTTACCCCCTGAAGGAGATAATTCCAATTGCCTTTGACCGAGGGAAAATTTTTGGCCTGGTCCCGCATCCTTCGGCTCAGCTTAAAAGGGGAGTCGCTGTGGGTATGCACATCGATAAATCCAGGCATCACCGCCAACCCTTGGGCATTGATTATCTTTGAAGCCCTTTCGGATTGGACACCGATACGGACGATCTTATCCCCGACAATGCCAAGGTCAACCCGCTGGGGATGATCGGAAACCCCGTCAAAGACATTTCCGCCCTTGATTACGATATCATAGGTGTCACTCATTCCCTACCTCCCGCTTCTTTTCCGGTCGAAAAAAGTCTTCCGGGAAAATCCGATAAACTTTATTTATAGTACTGTTTCTCCAGAGATTCGTCAAAAAAAATCAGGTTAACAGAACTTTCGGCTTACCAAAGATCTTCTGAAAAATCGAGATTTAGAAAGAAAAGCGGCTTTTTTTGGGGGATTAAAGAATTCTTCCTGTAACTCACAGATTCCAGTTTTTAGAAAAAGGCCAGATTTCAAATAGTAATAAATTTAGCAGGGTGGGGGGAGCAGGTGAACCCGGTTAGGCTATATCCCAATCTCAAGGGCAAGTTTGCCATAATTGATCAAAGGCCTTATTTCCTTTTCTTGTTCCTTTTTCTCGATCAGACCGATCTGCTCAAGGTATTTCACATCTTCCGAGATATTTTTCATATCCCTTTTAGTGATCTCGGCCAGTTCCTTTATAGAGTTAGGATTCCTGGCTTTGATGATGTGAAGGAGTTCTAATCTCTTGGGGGTTAGGGCCTTTCGAAAGGCCTCGAAGCTGGTGAAATAAACCCCTACCTCCTTTTTTACCTCTTTCCCCTGCTCAATTAACCTCATAGTGTTTTTAGCATTTTCAAGGGATTCCTCAATGCTTTTTATGCCGATTTTGACCTTTTTAACTTTCATCATTTAACCTCTTTATGTCCTGGTAAAAATCTTGAAATAGTTTATCAATAGTTTCAAATTGGTACTTAAATCTGGATCCCATTAGATCATACATGGGAGTTCTCTTTGAAAAGATCTCGGCCGCTCTGCACGCCGTTGGCCCCGCCTGACGGCATCGCCAATTCCTTTTTTCTTGACATGGTACTATTTTTAGATACTATATTTCTATGAATAAAAAACAACAACAGATTCTGCAAAAGATATTTGAAACGCCTGAGCGTTCAGATATGTTATGGCAGGATATCGAGGGATTATTCATAGCACTGGGGGCTGAAATAACCAAAGGCCGAGGATCACGAGTGCGAGTAGCGCTTAATGATATTCGTGCCGTTTTTCACCGACCCCATCCTGAACGAGTCACAAACAAAGGGGCAGTAAAATCGGTGCGAAGGTTTTTAATCGAAGCAGGGGTACAATTATGATGGAATATAAAGGATATTTTGCAAAAGTCGAATTTGATGATGGCGCCAACATTTTTCACGGTGAAGTTATAAACTTAAGGGATGTTATTACCTTTGAAGGAGAAACCGTAAAAGAAATTAAGCAGGCTTTTCAGGATTCCGTTGACGATTATTTGGATTTTTGCACAAAACGCGGGGAGGACCCAGAAAAACCTTTCTCCGGCAAATTCGTTGTGCGTGTTGAACCAGAGCTGCATAAAAAGGTTACGATAGAAGCCCGTAAAACAGGAAAAAGCCTGAATGTTTGGGTTAATGATGCAATAACTAAAGCATTGAAAGACAACACCCAACAAGGAAACGCACTCTGATCGTATACTCCTGGTGGCTTTACGAAGGTTGATGCCCCCCCGTTCGATACGAGAATAAGAGCTGAATAAGCGACTGCGCAAGAAGAAACACGTAGGCAAATTTGCAGAATGGGGAAGACAGCCTATCATTACTCGTAAAAGGGGACGGTCGTGCCTGAATTGCTTTAATAGTTAGATCATGAATTCAATCGAAATTTAATTTTCTTATACCCGGGCTAATCGTTATACAAAGAAGCGGCATAGATTCCCAAACCGAAGGCGACACTGGTAAAAGCATCGGATTGGACCAGTTTCTCTCCTCCAAAACGTTGCTGAAATCCTTTTTTAATCATCGGAACATAGGAGGACCCGCCCGTTAGAAAAACATGGTCGATTCGATCCGGAGTCAGCTCGGAATCCTCAATAACCTGGTCTATGCAGCGGTTGATTTTGGAAACATCCTCTTCGATGATTTGTTCGAATTCTTCTCTGGTGAGAAGTTCATCAATATGAATTAACTCATCCATCCCCCGGAAATAGGTGTTTTCCTGAAAGGAAATGATGGAAGTCAAAGAAGAGGAAAGTTCTTTTTTGGCCTTTTCTATCTCCTGAAAAAGGAGAAGCCCATAGTTCTCATCAATGAGTCTTTCCAAACGTTCGATCGGCCTCGGATCATTGGCCCTGTATTTTAAATCCTTTAACCTTTCCTGAATCCTTACATCCTTCAGTTGGGGGATTTGATGCCAGTGCCGCAATTTATAAATGAAGGCCGGCATGGGCAGCCAGGTTTTTCCCAAAAAATCCTCGACCACAACCTCTTTACCGAAATAGGGGGCCAGCCGTTCCCACATAATATCCGAATCAAAACGATCCCCTCCGATATAGACCCCGCCCACGGCCAGGATATCCCTGTTCCGGTCTCTTCCGGATCTTGGCCGTCCTCCTTTCAATCGAATAATGGAAAAATCCGATGTCCCGCCTCCCAGATCCCCGACGAAAACCACCTTTTCCTCTCCCTTCTTTAGAGAGGACTCATAGGCCAGAGCAGCCGCCACAGGTTCCATTTGAAAATGGATGTTTCTGAAACCGGCAAGCAGGGCCGCCGATTGCAGCCTCTTTTGGGCAAGGGCATCGATGGCCGGGTCTTTATCGAAAAAAACCGGCCTACCTAAGACGACATTTTCAACCTCTTGCCCCAGGAAGACCTCACCCTCTGTTTTCATTTTTTTTAAAATGATGGAAATCAATTCATCCAATCCAAAATCCTTATCAGGGAAGGAGGTATAATTATAATGGATATTCGGCAAATAGGATTTAATGGATTGCATGTATCGTCCATCAATATCCTTTTTAAGATATTGATCAATGGCGGCCTGCCCGATAAAAACCCGATATTCATCCTCGAAATAGAGAACGGATTTAAGAAGCTTTCTATTTAAATCCTTCTCCGGACCGGGGGCATCTTCAACGTCAACCAATTGAACAACCCCGTTGAGAACAGCGGAAAGAGAAGAATTAGTGGTCCCGAAATCAAGGCCAAAGGCTGCAGTCATAATTTTCAATCCTAACCCGGACCAGCCGGAACCAAAAAGGAATTCTGAAAATACTTCATTCGGTCCGGGTACATTCCCGTTTTAGAATATATTCTATCCAATTTGATTAGAATTCTATTCTTAAGTGACTAAAGCCAAATAGTCCGAGGTGTCAGCCGGATCATCAAAAAATATATTCCAAAAGGACTGGTACAGAAGTTTAAGCACTGGATACACAACATATTCATCGAAAAAAGAAACCAAGTCATCAGTGAATCCGGTGGACAACTTTCCTAAGTTTTAGCTCCCTGTTTGATCACCGTCAAACTGCCCCTTGTTCGCCAACCATGCGAACATGCGGGGCAAAAAAAACTATCTCTTCGTCGCCCTGAACTCATTCAACCTGAAGGAAACGGCATCAGTGCTGACAGCGAACCGTCGAGAAATTACCTGCAATATTTTCGAGCGGCTCCCGGCAGGATCTACCTTTACTAATTCCCGTTTCACCAGCCCGGCCGGCAGCAGCAAGGCCCCCATCCCCCGGTTGGCCTGCCATTCGCGCCAATCATACTGTTTCATTTTCTTGAATCCCACTTCACGGCACAACCTTTTCTGATCCAGGGTCTTGAAGTTTTCCGCCAGATACAAAGTTCGATGGAGCAGCACATGGGCGGCTTCGTGGGCCAAGGTCGTGCGCAGGCGGTGCAAGGCCCCCCAGTCCTCTTCAGCCCGGTCAGCCAGTTCTGCTGAAATGGCCATTTCCACTTTACCGTTGGCATAAAACTCGGTAAATCCCTGAACACCTTCCGGCAGTTCCGTGAAATCGAAATTCACTTTCAGATGCCGGGTAATGAACCGCTCGATATCAATTGCTACTGAACCTTCCAGCCTGGGCCAACCCGCCCTGGCCAGTTCATCCTCAGCTATGGACTCAATCTCCCTCGGTTCGTACCAGATCCGATCTCCATAATCCTTCATGCTGACCTGCCTACTCTTCCGTGGCCTTAAGAAGATCCTGAATCAACTTGTCCGGCTTATCACTCTGCCGAATGCGTCTCAGAAGTTGGGCCACAGCCGGTTGGCCGCGCATCCAATCCTTGAGTTCTCCGAGACGCGGGTCAAGGTTCTTTAACTCTTCAAAATCGGCGCTGATGGCTTTTGCCAGGAGTTTCAGCTTTTCCTCACTGGGGTGGCGCCGGTTGTGCTCAATGTCCGACATATGGCTGGGCGCGATCTCGACCTGCCGGGCCAATTCTCGCAGGGTCATGTCGGCTGCGATCCGGAGTTCCTTAATCCTTTCCCCAAGGGTCTGTTTCATGCCCTTATGTTAGCTGACATAGCGAACAATGTCAAGGAATAAATTGAAATACAGAGGGGTGATTGACTTGTCTTTTGATTCGGGTTAGTATTTCAATTTTAATCTATTCATTTCAGACTATTATCGGATCATGCCAGAGAAACCGGTTCTGTTCGAAAAAAAAGGCCCTATTGGGATCATCACCCTTAACCGGCCCGAACAAAAAAACGCTATTTTCCTTGATATGACCTTGGAGCTGCGAACCCTCCGGGAAGGAATTGGGTGGGACTGCGAGATCGCTGTTTTCCTGATTACAGGGAAAGGTGATCATTTTTCGATCGGCTGCGATCCGGAAGTCTACCGGTCCTTTGATCAGAGAGAGGATTTGATCAAAAATTTGTCTTTGACTGCTTCCATCGCTTCTCTGACCCAGCCAACCATTGCCGTTATCCGGGGTGATGCCCTGGCCCAGGGAATGGAGCTGGCACTGGCCTGTGATATTCGTCTCTGCTCCGATCATTCCCATTTTTCTCTGAATCAAATATCCAGGAATGAGATCCCCTTTGATGGGGGGACCCAACGTCTGCCCCGCTTGATCGGCCGCACTAAGGCCATGGAAATGATCCTGACCGGGAAAAAGATAGATGCCACTGAGGCCAAAGCCATTGGCCTGGTAAATCAAGTGGTCCCGACCGCAGAGCTGGAATCTACGGCCATGAAAATGGCTGAAGATCTGGCTGCCAAAGGTCGGGTTGCCCTGCGTTATGCCAAAGAGGCAGTAATGAAAGGGCTGGACATGACCCTGGAACAAGGCCTGCGCTTGGAAGCGGATCTGTACTACCTGCTCCATACCACCCAAGATCGCCGGGAAGGCATCAGGGCCTTTCGTGAAAAAAGGCCCCCCAAATTCGAGGGCAAATGACCGGTTTTGAAACCCTAATCCTGGAGAAGAAAGATAGGACAGCCCTGGTGACCCTCAACCGTCCCGAGGTCATGAACATCCACAACATGGCTATGCGGGATGATTTGTTTGAGGTCCTGAAGGCCGTCAGGGAGGACGACGAAATCAGGGTAGTGCTGATTCGAGGAGCCGGGGACAAGGCCTTTTGTGCCGGTGCCGATCTTAAAGAATTTCTGACCTCACCCCCACCGACTACCGCCAGGGAGGTGCGTTTTGATGCCGATCTCTGGCAGCTTTTCACCACCATGCCCCAGCCTTTGATAGCCGCTGTCCACGGCTACTGCTTAGGCTCCGGCATCGAAATCGCCCTTTGTTGTGATCTGGTCTTTGCTTCTGAAGAAGCCCGCTTCGGTCTGCCGGAGGTCGGCCTGGGCATTATTCCGGCTGCCGGAGGGACCCAGACCGTACCCCGGACTGTGGGCCAGGGACCGGCCCTGGAGATGATGCTCACCAATCGTTGGATCGATGCCCAAGAGGCCAAGAGAATCGGCTTGGTGAACCGGGTGGTTGACAGTAGTCGGCTGTTCCAGGAGGCAGAAGAAACCGCCTCCCTCATCGCCGCCCATGATCCCCAGGCAGTTAGGTTGGCTAAAGAAGCGGTTCTAAGAGGGGGTGATCTCCCCCTTGACTTGGGTCTGGAATTGGAAAGGCGCCTGGCCCTGCGGATGAAATCGAAGTGCGCTATTGTTTGTAATGATACTAAAACCTCATGCTCGTTAATGCTCTCTGAGTAACGTTCTTTTATTTCGACGAACGGCTAACACCGAATGACGAACGACATTTTTTTACCAAGGAGATTAAATGAACACCACCGATTTTCTGAACATTGCTATTTCCATCTGCCCTGATCGGGATTTTTTGGTCTTCGAAAACAACCAGCTGACTTATGAACAAGCCGGAGAACGGATCAACAGGCTGGCCCAGGCCCTTACCGGTCTGGGGGTAACCAAAGAGACCCGGGTGGGGATGCTCAGTGTCAATGGCCCCCAATACATTGAAAGTTATTTTGCCGCCGCTAAAACCGGAGCCATCTTCGTCCCTTTAAATTTCAGGGCCAGGGCCGACGAGCTGACTTATATGATCAACCGGGCAGAGGTGAAGGTGCTTTTCATCGCTAAACGGTATATTGAACCGGTGCGTGAGATCCTGCCGGCCCTTCCCCAGCTTGAAACCTGCATCGCCATCGATGAAGCGGAAGAAGACATGCGCTTCTATGAGGACCTGATCAGTAAGGCTGCAGAGGAGGAATTCTTTGGTGAGATCGAGGATGGAGACACCACTATCCTGATGTTTACCTCAGGCACCACCGGCCGTCCCAAGGCTGTGCCCCTGACCCATGAAAGCTTTTCCTCCTATATCCTGGCCAATGTAGACCCTGCCGATCCCGAAACAGAGGAAAAGAACCTTTTGACTGTTCCCCTGTATCATGTGGCCGGTATGCAAGGGGTACTGGCTGCGGTTTATGGCGGCCGGACCCTGATCCTGATGCGGCAGTTCGAGGTCAAGGAATGGCTGGAGACAGTGGAGAGGGAAAAAGTCAACCGGGCCATGCTGGTCCCGACCATGATCAAGCAGCTTATCGATTTTCCTGAGTTCAAAAATTTTGACCTCTCCAGCCTCAAGATTATCACCTATGGGGCGGCGGCCATGCCCTTTGAGGTAATCAAAAGAGCCATCGTTGCTTTTCCCGGGGTTTCCTTTATCAATGCCTTCGGTCAGACCGAAACAGGGTCCACCATCGCCATGTTGAGCCCGGAGGACCATGAGATCACCGGAACGGAAGCGGAAAAGGAACAGAAATTGAAAAGGCTGGCCTCTTCCATCGGCCGGCCCCTTCCTGATGTGGAGGTAAGGATTCTGGATGAAAACGGAAATCCGGCGCCGGCCGGCGTGGTGGGAGAGATAGTGGCCCGCGGCCCTCGTATTATGAGCGGCTACTGGCAAGACGCCGAGAAAACCGCCCAGGCCTTCACCCCCGACGGCTGGCTGCGGACCTCGGATCTGGGTTATATGGACGAGGAAGGGTATATCTATCTTTCCGGCCGGGCCGATGATCTGATTATCCGGGGTGGGGAAAACATCTCCCCCCGGGAGGTGGAGGAGGTGCTGGTCACCCACCCCAAAATCAGGGATGCCGCCGTCATCGGCATCCCCAGCCAGGAATGGGGTCAGGAACCCAGGGCCCTGGTGGTTCTATATGAAGGGGAAGTCGCTGCCGAAGAGGAAATTATTGAATTTGCCCGCTCCAGGCTGGCTTCCTTTAAACGACCCCGTTCGGTCGTCTTTGTTGAGGAACTTCCCCGGAGCGCCTTGGGAAAGCTTTCCCGCAAGAAACTCCTGGAAGAGTATGGCGGATAATCCCTTGTCTTCCTTCCCTTTTAGAAAAGAGTAGAAAGGAAGCTGATTGACATTTGAACCGGGTCTGTCTATATTTCATAAGCATCGGGGCGAGGTTTAAGAACCACGGGTTAGGGTTAAGAAATCTCTTCTTCTAGTTCGTAATGTCCTGCAAGGACAAGAAAATTGATTTAGCAAATGGTCTTTGAAAGGAGTATTTCAACATGGCCAATCAAGTAGGTAAAAAATATACCTGTGAAAAATGCGGCGCCACCTATATCGTCACCAAGGGAGGAGACGGGAAGCTGGTGTGCTGCGGGAAACCGATGGAAATTAAAAAATAGGGGGAGTTTAAAATGAGTCAATTAGGCAAACGGTACGAATGCTCGGTTTGCGGGACCGTCATCCTTTGCACTAAAGCCAGTGAAAGCAATCCGGTCTGCTGTGACAAAGAAATGGAAGTCCAACAGCCGAAGAAAAAACCGTCTTCCGATTAATTCAAAGTTTTTTATTTATTTTTCATAGTAAGCGGGCAGGAGCTCTTTCCTGCAAGCGGTTTTTTAGGGAGTGTAAAGTTATTTTGACATAAAACTCTGCCAACTTATTAACCGACTCATAATAGTATGGATATGAAACTGATAAGATTGTCCACCCCAAACCTGGAAGATTCTTTGCCGGGCAAATTATTTAATCCCGCCCTGCGGGACAGGCCTTCACCAGTGCTGGAAACAGGCCGATCGGCTTCGCCGATCCAAAAAGGAGGCTTCCTGCCGGAAGCCGGGGGTGTATGCCCTGCTTCGAATCAAACTTTGCTGGACTGGCCGGGAGGTCGATAGACCGACCTCAAAGAACCCCCTGCGGGGGCCGGGATTGGGCGACAAATCACCCTTTGGACAATCTCCAGAAAAGACCCCCATGATCCTCTTATGTCTATATTATTTTAAGACCATTAATACCTATACACTTATTAATAAATGCCAGGGCAAAAAAGGCGGCCTCTTTTTATGAAGAAATCAAGAGTCTGTGACCTGTTGGGAATCGAATTCCCCATCCTCCAGGGCGGCATGCTCTGGCTGGCTGACGCCGGATTAGCCACTGCCGTCTCCAATGCCGGAGGATTGGGGGTCATCAGCCCCATGGCCGGCATGGAACCACAAGGCAACCCGGTTGAGAACCTGACCAAACACATTCAAAAAGCCAAGACCCTGACCTCAAAACCCTTCGGGGTAAACATCCCTCTGGACTTGAGGGACTGCGGCCTGTTGATGGAGGTACTCCTGACCGAGGAGGTCCCGGTTGTCATTACCGCCGCCGGGAACCCGGGGGAATATGCTGAACTACTGCACAGTGGGGGAGCCAGGGTCCTCCATGTAATCAGCAACGTCAAACAGGCCCGGAAGGCCGAATCCTCCGGCGTGGATGGGATTATCGCCGAAGGCGTGGAGGCCGCAGCCCGTAACGGCCTGGATGAGTTGCCCCTCTTTTCCCTGATTCCCCAGGTGGCCGATGCCGTCTCGGTTCCGGTCATTGCCGCCGGGGGGATTGCCGATGCCCGGGGGATAGTCGCCGCCCTGGCCCTGGGCGCCGAAGGCGTTCAGCTCGGCACCCGCTTTTTAGCCGTCTCCGAATGTATGGCCCATCCTAAATATAAGGAAGCCATTGTCCGGGCCGGGGACACCGATACGGTCATCACCTGCCGCCAACTGATCCCCTCCCGCAGTTTGAAGCATACCGAATTTTCTCAGGTCCTTTTGGGAATGGAGGCTGCCGGGGCCTCGGCCGACGAGATCCGGGAATTCATGGGCCACGCCCCTTCCCGCCGGGCCGGGCTGGAAGGAGACCTGGAGAATGGGGAAGCTTACTGCGGGTCCTCAGCCGGGCTGATCCATGAAATCCTCAGTGCCGGTCAGGTGATAAAAAGGTTGGTCGAGGATTTCCCGGAGGTGCTGAAAGGATTGCAAAAAAGTTTTTAGAAAAAAGAGGAGAAAATGAAAAATACCGACGCCCTCCTGGCTAAAAATACACAAACGGTCCGGGAATATTTGAATTTTATCGCCGCCGGTTCGGGCAGTGAAGGGAAAGCGGCCTTTGACAAGGCCTTTGCCATGGTTTCAGAGGACTTTGAAATTGAAGTCATGCCCGCCTCTTTGAAGATGCCGAAAATGAAGCTGAAACCTTACCGGGCCTGGCTGGAACCCATGGTGGACGAAAGGTTTGTTTCTTTTGAGGCCAATGTAGTCAACACCACGGCTCAGGATAACCGGGTGGTTGTGGAAGCCACTTCTAAGGCCAGAACCAAGGACGGCCGCGATTACAGGCAGCAGTATTTCCTCGCCTTCGAGTTTGATGAGCAGGGTAAAATCAGACGGGTCAAGGAGTATACCGACAGCCTGTATTCTTCCAGGTTCTATACCCAAAAAGACCGTCCCGCTTGATAACCATGTTGCTTGGAGGTTCTGTTTGATCCCATCCATATCGCATCTCGTTCTTTTACAACAAAGACGATCAATTTTCTTAAACTATCAATAGATTTTTTAAAGGGAGAAAACCTTTAAACAGCTATCATTCCCAAGCCTACAAAAATTGTCCTTTTAGACTAAATATAGTCTTTGCTTTCTTTAACGGTAACGATATTTTAGTCTTTTTCTTTTCTTACTCATTGAAATTATTTTCAATTTTAATTTATTACTTTTTGGCCCAATATTTGCTTTTAAAAGGAATAAAATGAAATAACTGGAATTATGGGATGCTTTTGGTTTTACCCCCAGCGGGAATCTTATGCGACATTTTAGGGATGATTTTTTAAAAGTTGAGGAAATCTCACGATGGTTGAGAATACCCAAATCAACCATCTACAAGCTTTGCCAGGAAGGACAGATCCCCGGGATAAAAATCGGCCGACATTGGCGTTTTAATCGCAACGAAATAAATGCCTGGTTCAAGAAAAAAGCCAACAATAAACCGGAGGAAATCAATCCGTCTCAATAAGAAGGCTGGAGGTTAAGCCTGTTGGTCTGAGTAAATTACTTATCACCCTTGCCAGCAGCGAGGTTTTTCAGCAACCTCTATGAGGTGAAGGCTGCCATAAATGCATATAAGAAAAACCCTGACTTTAATATTGCTTTTTCTAGTATTTCGATCCCATGGGTCCTGGGCCGGAAATTTAATTGAGGTAAGAACCGGCAGTTATGACCAATTTACGCGGATTGTATTCCAATTCCCCGAAAAGGTTCTTTTTGAACAACCCAGAATAGAGGGAGAAGGGGTTTTTTCCATGGTTTTCTATAACAGCTCCACAACCCTGCCTCCGGTTAAAACAATCCCTAAAGACCCTTCAAATAGAATAAATGCCATTGATTTCATTCAAAAAAATTCTGATTTGACCACCACCGTCCGTCTTTCCTCTCCTCATTTCACCTTAAAAACCTTTCATCTTTCCAACCCGCATCGTATCGTTGTTGATGCCTATGTAAAATCCCCCCCATTAGCTAAGTCGAAACAAAGGGAAGCCTTGGGTCAAAAAATCCAGCGGGACCCCATAATACAACCCCAAATTTCGGCAAGCCAACAATTCCAATCCGCTCAAACCCGAAAACTCCCCGACGAGTTAACTACAGAATGGATTGGATTTCAACCGCCCAAGAAAATTTATTCCGGGAACAAGCCGGACAAATCCGGAGAGACGAACGGAGGAAATTTAGTAAAACCGTCCTATTGGATTGCCGGCCTGATCGTCCTCACGGCTTTTTTTATAGCCTTGTTTTTTTTACGAATAAAGAAAAACAATCCTAAGGGCTCGGACCGACTTTTTGAGCTGGTTGGGTTTATTGCCAATTC
>JBFMBU010000127.1:0-2662 GCA_040755035.1 Thermodesulfobacteriota bacterium | reverse complement strand
CCTCCCCTACCCCAGTCCCGGATCGGGTCCGGCCGCCTAAGGGGGATCCGGCTCTTGCATACCCACCTGAAAGGAGAAGGGCTGACCGAAGAAGACAAAATCGATTTGGCCCTCCTGCGCCTGGACTTGGTAACGGCCCTCGGGATCAATCGCTACGGTCAGGCGCAATGGTTGTATTCCGTTCACCTGCTGCCCGACAATCCGGAAGGACAGCAATGGCTGGTTTTGGAGCCGGAACGTATGGGTCAATCGCTCATTGATGTCAGCGAATTGATTCGGTCCCTTGAGGATGAATGGGGACGGAAATGGGCCTCCCGGTCGGTATCAGCGAAGGGGGAAGGGGCCATTCTGATTCGGGTGACCACCCAGCCCAAGTCAGCGGTGCAGGAATCCATGGAAGAACTGGAAGCTTTGGCCCGTTCGGCCGGGCTTTCAGTCCTGGAAACCATGATCCAGTCCAGGAGGGAAGTGAACCCGAAATTCCTGATGGGAAAAGACCGCCTGAGCAGCTTGTCTATCCGGGCCCTGCAGTTGGGGGCCGATCTCCTGGTCTTCGATCAGGACCTCAATCCCTCCCAGGTCCGCTCCCTGACGGACTTTACGGAGTTGAAGGTCATCGACCGCACCCAATTGATCCTGGATATCTTTGCCCAGCGGGCCAGGACCCGTGAAGGAAAACTCCAAGTGGAGATGGCCCAATTGAAATATATTCTTCCCCGATTGGTGGGGCGGGATGACGCCCTCTCCCGTCTGACCGGCGGTATCGGCGGCCGGGGTCCGGGCGAAACCAGACTGGAGATAGACCGCCGCCGGGTCCGGGAAAAAATCAATCGCCTGCAAAAAGAATTGGAGGCTATCCGTCTTCAGCGGAAACAGAGAAGGGGGAAACGAAAGCGTACGGGTTTGCCGGTGATTTCCATCGTCGGCTACACCAACACCGGTAAGTCGACGCTGTTGAATACCTTGACCCATAGCCGACAAAAAGCGGAAGACCTCTATTTTGCCACCCTGGATCCGACCAGCCGCCGTCTCCGTTTCCCCAAGGACCGGGAGGTCATCATTACCGACACCGTGGGCTTTATCAAACATCTGCCCCGGGAACTGCTGGCCGCCTTCCGGGCCACGTTGGAAGAACTGGAGGAAGCGGATTTGCTGCTTCATGTGGTGGACTTGAGCCACCCTCGATTTGAGGAACAGATGGAGGTGGTGGAAGAACTTCTTTCCGGTCTTGACCTTTCCCGTATTCCCCGGCTTAGGGTCTTCAACAAAATCGACCGGGTTCCCAAAGAGATCGTAGAAATACAATCCGAACGTTATCATGCCGTTCCGATCAGTGCTGTTCGGGAAGTGACCTTGAGGCCTTTAATAGAAACCATGGAAAGATATCTTGTAGAGTAGCTATCCTAGGCGGCAGATCAGGGCAAGGAACTTATTAATGGTCTCAAAATAATATAGACATAAGAGGATCATGGGGGTCTTTTCTGGAAATTGTCCAAAGGGAGATTTGTCGCCCAATCCCGGCCCCCGAAGGGGGTTCTCTTTGAGGTCGGTCTATCGACCTCCCGGCCAGTCCAGCAAAGTTTGATTCGAGGCAGGGCATACACCTTAGCCTGTTTCCAGCACTGGTGAAGGCCTGCTTCTGATTTAGTTAAACAATTTGCCCGGCAGAGAAGCTTCCAGGTTTGGGGTGGACAATTTCCAGAAAAGACCCCCATGATCCTCCGGTGGACAAGCTTATCAGTTTCATGTCCATACTATTATGAGTCGGTTAATAAAAAAGCCCCTTCCCCTTTCTGGGATCGGATTTTTTGAAACAGTTCTGCCGCTTCAAAGGAACTCCGGACCAGAGGGGCCGAGGCCACTCCCCGGAAACCCAGGGCTTCTCCCCTGCGGGCGTATTCTTCAAATTCTTGGGGAGGGACATAGCGGACCACCGGATGATGTTGTAATGAGGGTTGAAGATATTGACCGATGGTTAACAGGTCGCAGCCGGATTGCCTTAATTCCTCCATGGCCCTGAAAAGTTCTTCCGGAGTTTCCCCCAAACCGACCATGAATCCCGATTTGGTTACGATCCCCCTGGCCAGTTCCTTACTTTTTTTCAGCAATTCCAGGGAACGATGAAAATCAGCTTGGGGCCTGACTTCCGGATAAAGACGGGAAACGGTTTCCAGATTATGATTGATCACGTCCGGTTCAGCCCGGATCACTTTCCGCAGCGCTTCAAGGGAACCTTGAAAATCGGGAATCAAAATCTCCACGGTGATCCCGGCCATCCTCTTTAACTCCCTGACGACCGCGGCGAAATGGACCGCTCCGCCGTCAGGCAGATCATCCCTGGTTACGGAAGTGACCACCACGTATTTAAGGTCCATCCGCTTTGCGGCCTCTGCCAGACGGGCCGGTTCGCTTTCCTCCGGGGGGAAAGGACGGCCTTTTTTTACCGCACAGAAGGTGCAGTTCCGGGTGCAGATCTCTCCCATGATTAAGAAGGTTGCCGTTCGATTGGAGAAACAGTTCCCCCGGTTGGGACAAAGGGCGCTGGTGCAGATGGTCTGGAGGTTCAGATCCCCGATCAGGTCTTCCACTTCATTTTTAACCCGGGAAGCGGGTATCTTTTTTCTGAACCAGACTGGGAGTTTTTCTTTGGCCATGGCTGCCC
>JBFMBU010000126.1:0-36120 GCA_040755035.1 Thermodesulfobacteriota bacterium | reverse complement strand
TACTTCACCTGGGGTGGCCTCCTGCTTTGGTTTTCGTTTGATCTGTAAATCTCACAATAACCAATAAGGACGCCACCTTCAATCATTTTTACATCATTTTTGCGCTTTTTTTATGCAATTATGAGGAAAATAGTTTCTAATTTTTTTTAAAATATAACATTCAAATAGCCTCTGTTGCCAAATTCTTGTCGCATATTAAAAAAACCTAATTCTTCAACGCCGTTCGTAGGTTTGTAAGGCTTCGGCTTTCCGGTCTTCCTTCAAATAACAGTGCATCAGCCCGGCATAGAAGGGTTCGGAAGGGGCGGGGTAATCTTGGCCGGTCGGGGTCACAGAGCAGGTTATGGTTTGGTTTACCCGTAAGAGGATGCAACCTCCTAAGGGGGGAAGGGAAATCTTTTTAGTCTCTCATCAGTTTTTCAAAAAATCGATAACGGTCTTCCCAAAGCCTTCCGGGTCCTGAAACATCAGCCCGTGGCCGGTTTTTTCAAAAAGGATCAGGCGGGCATTGGGGATTTTTTCGGCCAGGAAGCGGGCATTTTGCGGGGGAACGATCTGGTCTTCCGCACCGGCCATGACCAGGGTGGGATGAGTGAGGGACCCCAGCCGGTCGCAGCAGCCTTTCCATTGGTCGATGGCCTGAGATTGTTTGGCCATGGTCTCAGGAGGGGTTTTGCCCAAGGGCCGGAAAAAAATCTCTTTGACCCGCTGTCCCTGGGTTTGGAGCCAGGCCGGAGGAAACAGGAGGCTGATGAAACGCATACCCTGTTCCTCGGGGGTGCCGGAAGTATCGGTCAGTTTTTGGATCACTTGGGGGGCCGGGGGAAACATTCCGGCGTTGCAATGGGCGGCGTATAAAACCAGTTTGTTAACCACAGAGGAATGGCGGAGGGCTGTTTCCTGGGCGATCAGACCTCCCATGGACCAACCCAGCAGATGGGCTTTCTTTATTCCCAGTGCCTGCAGAAGTCCGGCGGTGTCATCGGCGAACTGTTCAATAGTGAAAGGACGTTGTCCGGTTTCGGTGTCTCCTATGCCCCGGTGATCAAATAGAATTACCTGAAAACGAGAGGACAGCAGTTCGATGAGTCTGCTTTCCCAAAGATTCATGGTGCTGCCGTAGCCCATGATCATAACCAGGGGATCTCCGGAACCGTACATATGGTAAGCCATCCTGATATCACCGACTTGAATCGTGAGATCTCCGTCTTTGCTTTTCGCGTTTCCAAAACAAAGGGGCTGGCAGAAGAGAAAGGCACTCAGGATCAGGGCGGAAATTAAAAATAGTCTCATGTTCTTGTCCTTATTTGGTTTTGGCCGAGGCCTGTAAGGTAATCAGTTCCCGGAAACTTTTTGGGGGCTGGACAAAGTCGGGCCTGGATTCCAGGGTCATAGCCTCGGTAGGGCAGTGATAGACACAAACTCCACAGCCGATGCAGCGGTCCTGGTTGACCACCGCTACCATATCTTCCAGCGATACGGCCTTCATCTGACAGCGCTCCACACATTCCCCGCAGCCGGAGCAGGTATCGGCATCCACAACGGCCTGATAGTTGCTGGATACGGTGCGAACCGGGGCGTTAAAGAGGCTGACCCCCTGGAGGATGCCGCAACAGCAGGTGCAGCAGTTGCAAATAAAATCGATACGCTCCTGGGTGTTGCTGGAGGTGTGGATCAACCCGGCCTCGGCGCTGCGCTTTAAGATGTCCAAGGCTTCTTCTTTACTGATTTCTTTGCCGAAGCCGCGGTTTTTGACGAATTCAGCAAAGGGACCGAGTTGCAGGCAGACATCATCCGGATACTGGCAGCCCTTATCTAATAATCTTTTCTCATGACGGCAATAGCAGACGGAAACGGTGATGATCTGGGCCTCCCGAACATATTTGCTGGCTACTTCAAAAGGAAAGACATTCATGGTCGGGGTAATGGTTTTTTCAATGGGGATAACCCGGGCGAAGTGGATGCTTTCCCCGGAGGGGGCGGTTGAGGTCTCCGTCGAGGCTACCCGGGCATGGAAATAGGCATCGAACAATCCGGCCAGTTCCTTGGCCCGGGGGGTGAATTCCCCTTTCATGAATTGCAGCTCGAAAATACCGGGAACCAGTTGGATCAGTTTATACCAGTTTTCGCCGTTTTTGATGGTGGAATAGATCAGCCCCTTGTCGGCCATTTCATTCAGGACCTGGGCCGCCCGGACCGGGTCGGCGCCGATTCGCTCGGCCAGTTTGGCCGGGGACTCGGGGGCCAGGGGCGAGAGATTAACCGCCAGGGTGGCTTCCTCTTCGTTAAAAAGCGATTTTAACAGGTTCTCCAGTTCAGGGCTCTTGCGGCTGCCGAAGCCGATCATATTGAAGATGTCGGCCAGGCGGTCATATAAGGGATCAGGCATTTCTACTTTCCTTTCTCTATTTCTTGTTTCAATATCTTGGGGGTCTCCCAGCTTTTTATCCTTATGATCCGTATAATAACCATTCTTTTTTGTCAATGACAAATAGGAGATGGCCACGTGGGGTTGAAATCTTTTTAATTTTCCTTGATTTTTAAATTTTTATAAGTACAATTTCTAAATAAGGAGTTGGTATTTAAAGAGATTAGAGATCGGTTATGATTAATACTGTTGACAGGCAGCTAATTAAAAAAATTGCCGGAAAGTATCAGGCAAAACGAGTGGTGTTGTTCGGTTCCAGTATTTTACCGGAAGTAGAAAGTCGGGACATCGACCTTGGAGTCGATGGTATCGCCGAAAAGGATTTTTTTAGATTCTATGGAGAACTTCTCTGTGCCCTATCAAAACCTGTTGACATCATTGACCTTTCCGTGAAGAGCCGTTTTGTTGATCTTGTTCAGCAAGAGGGTATCCCCCTTTATGCCTGACTATCGTCTGCGGATTGAGGCGGAATTTGAAGCCATTCAAAATGTCTTAGAGGCCTTGCCGGGTATCCCGTTATCCCAACTTTCTCAACTTGAGCTTGCAGGCGTTGCCGCACTCCTTCATAATTTCTATAACGGTGTTGGAAATATCCTTAAACAGATTTTTCAGGCTCAATCGATTTCCCTCCCTTATGGAGATTCCTGGCATAGAGACCTTCTGCTTACTTCAGTTGAAAAAAAAGTATTGCCTGGTCAATTAGGTGAAGATCTGAAGCCTTATCTGGCTTTTCGACATTTTTTTAGTCATGCCTATGCGCTCGATTTTTTTCCGCAACGTATGGAGCCCCTCGTCAGAGATGCTTTTTCCATTTTCAATCGATTCACAGAAGCAATCAAAAAATCCTGAGATAATGGAAAACACCAACTCCGTTATCCGTTGAATGAAAAAAGGACAGAGATTTACGATGCTGAAAAATAAACCGGGTCTCCTTTTATTCGATCTCGGCGGGGTGCTGATGGATTTTTCCGGGGTCCGGGATCTGCCTGCTCTGATGCGGACTCCCCTTACGGAAGCGGAGGTCAGGGGAAAATGGGCTTCCTGTTCCAGTATTCAATACTTTGAGTCCGGGAAAATCGCAGCCGGCCGGTTCGCCGAACGCTTTGTAAAAGAATGGGACCTGGTTCCGTCTCCCGAGGTCTTTCTGCTGGAATTTCGGACCTGGGTTCGGGATTTTTTCCCGGGAGCCAGGGAATTACTCTCCACGTTGAAAGGAACATTTCGCCTGGCCTGTTTGAGCAATTCAAATCCAGTTCACTGGGAAGATAATGCTAAAAGATTCGAGATGGACACCTTGTTTGAGAAGGCCCTGTCTTCCCATCAGATGGGATGTTTAAAGCCGGACCCGGAGATTTTTCTTAAAGCCCTTTCCCTACTCAGAGCTGAACCGGCAGAGGTGGTTTTTTTTGATGACAGTGCCGCCAATGTGATTGGGGCACGACAGATAGGTATGGATGCCTTTCAAGTTTCCGGGGTGGAAGAACTCCGTGCCTGTTTGCAGGATTTAGGTTTTATTTCAACCGGGAGATAAAGAAAAAACCGAGATGTAATAAATATTACTGGTGTCATCTGTATTCTGGCCGGGGATCATCGCCCCTATTCTATTCAATACTTTTTAAACAGAAATCTATGAAAATATCCGTCATCCTTGCCCATCCCGTTCAAAACAGCTTTAATCATGCCATCGCCCGGACCGCTGTTGAACGGCTTAAAGACAGCGGGCACCTTGTTTATTTTCACGATCTCTATAAGGAAAGGTTTGATCCGCTTCTGCCGGGGATTGAGATCCCCGCAGATGCCCCACTCCCGCCGGAAATAAAAAATCACTGCCGGGAAATCGCTGAGGTTGAGGGGATCGTTGTCGTACATCCCAATTGGTGGGGGCAGCCGCCGGCGATATTAAAGGGCTGGATTGACCGCGTTTTAAGACCCGGGGTGGCCTACGAGTTTCTGGAAGGGGACTCGGGTGAGGGCATACCCCGGGGATTGCTCCGGGCCCGCATTGCTGTAGTCTTGAATACCTCCAATACCGAACCGGAACGGGAAAGGGATGTGTTTGGCGACCCGCTGGAAACCATCTGGCGAAATTGCATTTTCGAGTTGTGCGGCGTCCATGAATTTTTTCGCCGGACCTTTGGTGTAGTAATTACCAGTACGGAAGTACAGAGGAAACAATGGTTGGCTGAGGTGGTGACAGTAATGGGGGAATTGTTTCCTGCTGAGCGATAATCAGGAGGATGAATGAAACGATTTATCGACTTGAGAAGCGATACCGTCACCCGGCCTACTCCCGAGATGCGGAAACGGATGGCCGAAGCCGAAGTGGGGGATGATGTCTTTGGTGAAGACCCTACGGTAAACGCTTTGCAAAAAAAGGCGGCCCGCCTGTTAGGAAAAGAACAAGCCCTTTTTGTTCCCTCCGGAACCATGGCCAACCAGTTATCGATCAAGGCCCATACCCAACCAGGGGATGAGGTGATCCTGGAGGCGACTTCCCATCCGTTTAATTTTGAGGGAGGGGCTGGAGCCGTATTGTCCGCTGTGCAGTTTAATTGTCTGGCCGGGACCCGCGGCATACTGGAGCCTTCTCAGATCATCGAGGCTATACGACCTAACGATCATCATTATCCGGTTTCAAAGTTGGTCTGTCTGGAAAACACTCATAACCGGGGCGGCGGAAGTATCTATCCCCTGAAAACCCTGAGGGCCATTTATGAAACGGCCAAGACCAGAGGACTTATGGTCCACCTGGATGGGGCCAGGCTCTGGAACGCCTCAGCCGCTACGGGGATCCATCCCAAAGAATATGCCCGCTGTGCCGATTCGGTCTCAGTTTGTCTCTCCAAGGGTTTGGGTGCCCCGGTGGGCTCCTTGGTGGCCGGCTCCAGCCAATTTATTGAACGGGTTCATCGGTTTCGGAAGATGTTGGGAGGTGGGATGCGGCAGGTCGGGATTTTGGCCGCCGCCGGGTTATACGCTTTGGATCATCACCGGAAGCGACTTCCGGAGGATCATGAAAAGGCCAGGCGCCTGGCCATGGGTTTGGCGGAATGTCGGGGTGTTTCGATCCTTCCTGAATACACCGAGACCAATATCGTCCTCTTTGAACTGAATAAGGGGAAGCTGACGGCACCCGAGGCAGCCGAAGTCCTGAAGGGGAAAGGCCTGTTAGTCCTTCCCACAGGACCGCAGCAGATTCGTTTGGTTACTCATCTGGATGTTTCTGCCGAAGATATCGATGCAACCCTAAAAATTTTCAAACGGGTATTCAGTGGATGATTCATCGTATATTTTGCTGTAGATTTCTCCCTTCATTCGAAATGACACAGTCGATTTTTAACGATCACTAAGAGACCATCTTTAGTAAACGAGGACATCTTATGGAAAATTGGATCGCATTGAATGAAGGCTTGAAACGGTATATCAATCCGGCTACTTTTCCGGTGGCCATTTCTTTTTTAAAACAAGAATCCGAAATCCCTCCCCGGGCCAGAAGACCCAAGCGGGACCTTTCGGTCACCCTGGCCCCCTGCCAGGGGGCAGCCATGGCCCGCAGATACGGTTGGACCGTGGCTTTTGCCAAAGAGGATGTGGGCTGCGCTATCGCCGCCAACAGCTATGGCTGGGAGCGGATAAGCGGCGAAAGTCAGGCGGAAGGGGTGGTGACCTTTCTCACTTACATGAATTATGCCGGCAGTCCGGAGGCGGCCCGGGAGGTCTTAAAGGGATTTCGGCTTTTAGAAGCCGGGGAGGACCTGATTGTGGTTTATGCCCCCTTGGTGAAAACAAAAATAAATCCGGATATTGTTTTGATCTATGTCAATCCGGCCCAGTTGATGCGCCTGATCCACGGGGCCACCCAGGCAACAGGAAAGGCTGTAGAGGGAAGTTTTTCCGGCCGGGCCGCCTCCTGCACCGAGGGAGTGATCGGGGCTTTTCTGGACCAGCGGCCCAAGGTGGTGGTCCCCGGTAACGGCGACCGGGTCTGGGGAGGCTGTCAGGACCATGAAATGGCTTTTGCCCTTCCTGGCCATCAGTTGGAGGGATTGGTCGAAGGACTCCAAAAGACCCACGAAAAAGGCATCCGCTATCCCATTCCCACCTATCTGCGCTATCAGCCGGAGGTGGCCTTTTCGATTCCGCTTTCGGATATCTTTAAACCGGAACTCCAGGCTAAACTGAAAAAATAAAAAAGCAGACCTTTAGGCTGAAGGCTGAAGGTTGAATGGGAAAAACAAAGGATGAGGACTTACAATGAGATGCTTATAAAAAAAGAGGAGTTGATCGGGTTCGCCAATCAGTATCTTGAGGCCCTGGCAGAAAGGAATCCGTCCCGGCTTCCCCTTTCGGGGCAAATCCGGTATACGGAGAACACCCAGGAAATGAAAATAGGGGAGGGGTTGTGGAAGACGGCCTCGTCTGTCCAATACCGCCATATCGTGGCTGATCCAGTGCAAGGTCAGATGGGGATCTTTTGCACCCTGCAGGAAGGGGGGGAGCATCTGACCATTGCCGCTTTCCGCCTGAAAGTGGAGGATAAGAAAATCACCGAGGTCGAAACCATGGTCTCCCGGTACGCGGGTCAGGACGTGGCCTTTAACCCTAAGGTCCTGGTTTCTCCAGTCCCGATATTGGTGGAAACCGTTCCCATGGAGGAAAGGGTTTCGAGGGAAAGGATGGTTGAAATTGCCGATCTCTATCTGGAGGGACTGGAAAAAAACAGCGCTGAATGTATTCCCCTTCACCCGGACTGTAACCGTCTGGAAAACGGGTTGAAGACCACCAACAATCAGAAACTGGGTTTTCCCTTGTCGCTAAGTTGTGCTGAACAGATCCCCATTTTCACCTATATGACTAAAATAAGGGACCGGCGCTATATGGTGGTTGATGAAGAACTGGGGCTGGTCTGGTGTCTGGTTATGTTCGATGTGCCGGGGACGGTCAAGACCGCCACCCTTCCGGGTTATGGAGAGATTCAGCTTGCTCCCCGCACCCAATATCCCCGCTCCATGCTGGTGGCCGAATTATTCAAAATCCGGGGCGGCCTGATTCACTATATTGAAGCTCTGTTGACCAGCGTCCCTTTAGGGACCCAACCCGGGTGGCCGGTTTATAAAAGAAGTTAAGAGTATTGCGTTCTGAGTTTGAAGTTTGGAGAAAAATCTTTCGTGATTTGTATCATCAGAAAGTTGTCGGAGCGAGGCAGGTGACGAACAATAGTTGTAGCGGTTGCCATAACGGAAATCGCTTAGAACAATTACAGCAGGGTCGTAAGCTGGAATATTTTACTATCGGCTGGAACCTGGTAGAGGCCGGGGTGTCTATCGGGGCCGGTTGGTGGGCTGGCAGTATCGCCTTGATCGGGTTCGGAGTCGATTCCCTTATCGAAAGTCTGTCCGGAGGGATTCTGCTCTGGCGGTTGGCCTCGCCGGGCCAAGAGGAAAATCGCGAACGCACTGCCATAAGATTAGTGGGGGTCAGTTTTCTGATTTTGGCTGCCTATGTAGCCTATGACGCCCTGAAATCCCTCCTAAGCTATGAGCCTCCGGAAGCGAGTCTGATTGGAATCGGTTTGGCCGTTGTTTCGTTAATCCTCATGCCGATTCTGGCCCGGGCCAAAAGGCGTTCGGCCGCGGATTTAAACAGCCGGGCCATGAAGGCCGATTCACGGCAGACAGACCTTTGTGCCTATTTATCCGCGATTCTGCTTGGCGGTCTGGTACTTAACGCCCTTTGGGGTTGGTGGTGGGCCGATCCTATGGCGGCCCTGGTAATGGTGCCGATCATTGTCCGGGAGGGGCTGGAAGGTCTTCGCGGCCGGGCTTGTGAGGATTGTCATTGACCAAAATTGGAAATAATCATAAGTGATTTTTTAAATTTACCGATCAAGGAGTTTTTATGAACATTTATTCCTGGCTGAAAACCCAGGCCAAGGAACGGCCGGAAAAAATCTGTATCCGAACCCATGACCAGGAGATTTCTTTTGGGGAACTCCATCGGGCCACTCGTTCCTTGGGGACGGCTCTTAAAGGGGCAGGCATTACCAGGGGAGACAAAGTCCTAATGGTCCTGCCCAATATCCCGGAGTTTGTTATTTCCTACATGACTATGGTCGGTTTGGGCGCTATCGTGGTTCCGATCAACCCTGCTTATACGGCTTGGGAATTAGCACACATCATCGAAAATTCCGATTCCAAGGCCATCATCCTGGAAAAAGGCCGAATGGAAATCTATCGTGAGATACTGGAAAAATCTCCCCTGGAGATCGTCATTACTACCGGAGAAAATGGGGATTTCCAGCAATGGATTATGGGTCCGGCCAAGGAGATAGGGGAAGACCTTTCCCCCGAGGATGTGGCGGTCATGCTCTATTCTTCCGGGCTTACCGGTTATCCCATGGGGGCCATGCTTACCCAGGGTAATTTGGACCATAATTCGGAGGCCATGCGGATATGCATGGACTGTGATGAAACGGATACGACTCTAACCGTCATCCCTCTTTTCCATTCTTTCAGCGCCAGTGTCAATATGCTTTCCATGCTCCGCTTGGGAGGTACCGTCTATTTGATGAAGAGGCCCAACTTTAAAGAGATGGACTATGCCCTGCGGGAGGCCGGCATCACCGCTATCGGCGCGGTTCCCACCATCTATTTCGGCCTGATCCATCATCCGGAAATACCGGATGTGGACTGTTCCGGATTAAAGACCCTGATCGCCGGCGGTTCAGCCCTTTCCCTGGAAATCTTCAACGGCTTCAAAGCTAAATTTCACAAGGAAATACGTCAAGGGTATGGAATTACGGAGGCCTCTCCGGTATGTTCGGTCAATCGTAAACACCGGCCGATCAAACCGGAAACCATCGGTCAAACCATTCATGATGTGGACGTCATGGTCGTAGATGACCTGGGCCGGTCTCTCTCTGCCAATCAAACAGGGGAATTGTTGTTCAAAGGTCCCAACATCATGAAAGGCTACTACAAGTATGAAAAAGAAACCGCGGAAATCCTTCAGGATGGCTGGCTCCATACCGGAGATCTGGGCTTTGTCGATGAGGAGGGATATATCACCATTACGGGTTATAAAAAGGAAATGATTATCACCTCGGGATTTAACGTGTACACCCGTGAGGTGGAAGGGGTTCTTAACGCCATACCCGGAGTAAAGGAGGCCGTGATCACCGGGATCCCGGATTTGATGCGGGGGGCTATTGTTAAAGCTTATATCGCAACCAACAGCCGGCGTATTTCCGAGCAGGAAGTCAAGCATGAGGCCCATAAACGCCTGGCGCCCTACAAGACCCCACGGACCATCGCTTTTGTGTCAGAGATACCGCGAAACAAGGACGGGAAAGTCGATTGGTCGCTATTAACGTGAAAGGAGAAAGTTAGGATGGACACCTTCCCCAAAGCAAACTTTATCACCGCCAATGGAGTAAAACTGGCCGTCCATGAGGCGGGCAGAGGACTGCCCGTTGTGCTTTGTCACGGCTTCCCGGAGATCGCCTATTCCTGGCGTTATCAGGTGGACCCGCTGGTCCAAGCCGGCTATCATGTAATTATCCCCGATCAGCGGGGGTATAATGAAAGCGAACGTCCGGCCCAGGTCATTGACTATGATATTGAGCATCTGACCGGAGATCTGGTGGGACTTCTGGACCATTTCGGCTATGAGAAGGCTGTTTTTGTGGGGCATGACTGGGGAGCTATTGTGGTCTGGAATTTGGCCCTGCTCCATCCTCAGCGGGTCAGCGGCGTCATCAACCTCTCCGTCCCCTTTATGGAACGAGGAGAAACGGAGTGGGTGGGTTTGTGGGAGAAGGTCCGCGGGGAGGATTTCTATGTTGTGCATTTTAACCGAAAACCCGGCGTGGCCGATGAGGCCTTTGCCCGCAATCCGGAAAATTATTTGCGCAATCTTTACCGGACCGAACAATGGAAATCACCCAGGCGTCCGCCAAAACCCGGAATGTTTATGATCAACATGGTGGATGAAACCGACCCTCCGGGTCGAATGGTCATGAGCGAAGACGAGCTGGCGATTTTTGTCCAGGCTTTTAAAAGAAGCGGGTTCACCGGGCCCATCAACTGGTATCGCAATTTTACCAGGAACTGGGAGATTATCGGTAAGGTGCCTCAGTATATTTCTCAGCCTGCTTTAATGATTCATGGAAAATACGATATGGTCCGGCCCTCTGAAAAAATTTCCAACTACGTTCCGGACCTGGAACTCCATACTCTGGAATGCGGTCACTGGATTCAGCAGGAACAGCCCGAAGCCACTAACCGGATCATGCTGGATTGGCTGGCTCGGCGCTTCCCTGCGGCCTAAATAGGCCAAGGAGTAAAAAAGGTTCGACCATCCGATGTCTCTGGAAACCCTTATAGCCACTTACGGATATGCCGCTGTAGCGGTGGGGACTTTTTTTGAAGGGGAAACCATTCTGGTCTTGGGTGGTTTCGCCGCCCATCGCGGTTATCTGGAGCTGCCCTGGGTGATGCTTTGGGCCTGCCTGGGGACCCTCTGCGGCGATCAATTGTATTTCTATCTGGGCCGGATCAAGGGGACCGCCTTCCTGGAAAAACGGCCCCATTGGAAAAGCCGGTCCGACCGGGTAATGGCCCTCTTGGGCAAACGGTCATTTTTAATCATGTTAATTTTCCGCTTTCTGTACGGCTTACGGACGGTGACCCCTTTCTTGCTGGGGGCCGGCGGTTTTCCGCCCCTGCGTTTCTTTGTTTTTAATGCGGTCGGTGCCGTCCTTTGGGCCATTGTGATTGGAGTCTTAGGGTATCTGTTCGGTCAGATTTTTGAATGGATCCTGGGTGAGGTCGAGCACTATGAACTGCTGTTGTTTGCGGCTCTGGCAGGGGTTGGCGTAGTGGTTTGGGTGTGGCACTGGGTCAGGCGATGGAAAACCTAAGACCATCCTACTGAAATTCAGCTTGGGAGGGCAAGGAGGCCTTTAATGTCCCTTTATAAGATTCACCCCATTGTTATGGGGACCAAGGTTTTTGACAAATCAATGATGACCTATCAGTACGGGTTCGGGGAGACCTACACCATTCCCATCTACTGCTGGTACCTGGAAGGAGGGGACCGCAAAGTCCTTGTGGATACCGGAGAAATGAAGCCTATCCAATCCGAAGAGAGGGAAAGAAACATCGGGGGCAAGATATACACCTTTGAAGAAGGTTTAGCCCGCTGGGGGCTAGCCCCGGAGGACATCGATATCGTGATCCACACCCATCTGCACAATGACCACTGCGAAAACGACTATAAATGTGTTAACGCCAACTTTTATGTTCATGAGAAAGAATTGGAACGGATCCACGACCCTCATCCCCTGGATTATCGTTATCTGGAAGACTATATTCTCGAGGTGGAGGAAAACGGGCAGATCAAGACCCTCAACGGGGACAGCGAGATTCTTCCTGGAATACGGGTCATCCATACTCCTGCCCACACCGAAGGCGGTTTGACGGTACTGGTGGAAACCGAAGCCGGGAAAGCGGCCATTACCGGTTTTTGCGTCATTCAGGAGAATCTCCATCCGCCCAAGGCCATTAGGGGAATGGAAATGGAGGTGATTCCTCCCGGAACCCATGTAACTGTCTATGAGGCCTATGATATCCTGGTCAAGGTGAAGACCATGGCGGATATCCTGCTACCCCTGCATGAACCCAAATTCGCGGCTATTCCCACTGTCCCTTGAGAGGGGTTCGGGTCCGGTCAGGAGTTATTTTTTGACCTTCAGGAAACCTTGTATTGAGTTGTCTTTTTGTGATACTATAAAACCTCTCGAAGAAAAATTTTTAAGAGACCGAAGAGACTATTCCCAGAGAGAGACGACTTCAATTTTTACGATCAGACCAACCAGACCACCAATATCGTATCAACAAAATTCTCAACCAAACGGATTCGAAAGTCCGATAAACCCCCAATTGACGCCACTATAATGCAATAGGTGGCCTGTTCCAAAAAAAACGAATCAAAGAACCCTCTCAGGGTGCCAATGATGATGTTCGATGCGGATACCATTGTAATCGGTTCAGGGGCCGGGGGTCTTACGGCGGCTTTAACCCTGGCCCAGGCCGGGGAACGGGTAGTAGTCCTGGAACAGCATACCCTTCCCGGAGGGTTGTGCCACACCTTCCGCCGTGGGGGGTATCGTTTCAGCCCCGGCGTCCATTATATCGGGCAGCTCGGCCAGGGCGGATCCTTACGGAAAATTTACGAAGGACTCGGTATTGCTGATGATTTGGCCTTCTTTGAGATGAATCCGCAAGGATTTGAGCATATTCACATTGGCGACGAGATTTTCAATCTTCCCAAGGGCGAGGAGGCCATGGTCGCGCGCTTCAAAACGCGTTTTCCGGACCAGGCAAAAGGTATCGATGATTATTTCTTCCTGGTCCACACGATCTGGAAAGAGCTGGCTTGCATTCCTGAACTTAAATCTTTTACAGACTTCTTGACCGTTCCCTACCGGACGCGGCATATGGGCCGTTACGGCCTTTTCAGTCTCGATCGCATCCTGCGTCAGCGTATATCCGATCCCTTGTTACGGGCCTTTCTATCCATTCAATGCGGTGATCATGGCTTGTCTCCAACCAGGATCCCCTTTGTCATGCATGTGGCCGTAGCGGGACATTATCTTGAAGGCGGTTATTATCCCCTTGGGGGTGCTGCAGCTATTCCGGAGGCATTGATCCGGGGCCTTCATAAAGCAGGGGGGGAGATCCGACTATCAACTCCTGTCGAAAAAATACTCATCCAAAAAAGAGGCGGGCGATGGGAGGCTATCGGGGTTCGGCTGAAGGGGGGTAGTACCCTTCGTGCCAGGAGGGTGATTTCCAACGCTAATCCCCATATCACCTATAATGGTCTTGTGGGCCGTGAACATCTCAGCCCCGGCCTCCGGCGAAAACTGGACCATACCCGTTACTCCATTGCGGCTTTGACCCTCTTTCTGGCTACCGATCTTGATCTTGAATCCATGGGTCTGGACTCAGGAAACTACTGGTACGCTCCCGACAGTGATATAGCATCCCTCTTTGCCCGTGCTCAAGACCCCGACACCGTAAATGACCCGTTTCCAGGAATATTTTTCGGCATTACCAGTTTTAAAGATCCGAGCAGCTTTAAAAACGGCTGTCATACGATTGAGGTGGTGCGTTTTCTGAACTATGGGATTTTCAGTTATTTTACAAATTCCATTTCCGGGAACCGGTCCGGTGAATATTTGGCCCTGAAAGATAAACTGACTATGGCCATTATGAAATCGCTGGAGCGTATTATCCCGGAAATTGGACAGCACATACTCTTCAGTGAATTGGGGACCCCTCTCACCAGCGACCACTATGTGAATTCGACCCAAGGGGCTTGTTACGGAACGGAGAAGATACTTAGACAAATCGGTCCCTTCCGATTTCGGCAGTTTTCGGAGATCGAAGGTCTCTGTCTTTGCGGAGCCAGTTTTCTGCATGGGGTGTCAGGGGCCACAACTTCGGGGCTGGATCTCACGGCGGCTATCCTGGGTTGTCGCCCAGGGGAACTGCTCAAGAAAACAGGTCAGCAACTGCGAATATTCTCCGCCGGACAACCCGATCAATGGCAGGGACTTATTGAAAAAAGTGATGGCGGTTAAGAAGAGATATTTAAATATTTTTTCCCGATTAAGACTTAGGCCATCGTCCCCATTTTTATCTGACCCATTCCGTGACCTCACCGATCGGTTTGCGTCCCGGGTCTTTGACCGGTCCTTCCGGATAGCCGACAGGAATGAAAGTGACCAGGTCCCAACCCGGTTTGACCTGGAGGATTTTCTCGATTTCTCCGGCGGCCTGCATAGGGCCGGTCATCCAGGTAGCCCCCAGTCCCATCTGATGAAGAACAAGCAGGAGATAAGCCACAGACGCCGCGGTGGATTGGATGCGGCTGTCGGCTATATTCCGTTTCTGCCTCATTTCCTTGGCTTTTGGATCCGCATCGGCCCGTTTTTCCAGCAGCCTGTCGGCGATGGACTGATAGCGGGAAGAAGCCACGGCGATGGCCGCCGGCGCGTTGCGGAAAAAGGTGCTGAACTGACTGTAGCGCTTGAAGGTCTCGCCAAACTCCACCGCTTCCGGCCAGGAGGCCATGAGATCCACGCTGGACTGGACCGCATCGGCAATGGCTTTTAGGGTTTGTCTGCCGGTGATGATATAAAAAAACCAGTTCTGCTGATTGCCGCCATTCGGGGCCCAGGCGGCCAGCTCCACCGCTTTCAGGAGCAGGGTTTCGGGAACCGGTTTGTCCTGCCAGCGCCGAATGGACCTTCGGGTTTTGATGAGTTCTTCGAGCTTATCAAGTTCCATGTTTTCTTCTCCTTTTCTTCATAAAGAAAAGCCGGGTCTTTTCTTCCGGGCTTCGAACAGGCCTCTTGAAGTATAGGAATCGGCTTTCCGGCTGTCAAGGAAATAGAGGGACGATACTTGAAAAAACATAAGTACTCTTGTATAACCTTATTTTAGTAGGCTGAATAAAATTCTAACCGGTCATTATGGATTTTTCGGGAAAGGGATAAAGGTACTATGAGGGTACCAAGACTTGCGGTGATTTTTTTAATTATGCTATTTACAGGATGCGCCTACATACAATCCCCCAGGACTCCCTTGAATACGATTTATTATTCCAACGGGAGTCCGAAGGCCGATACCCTATTGGTCCTTCTCCCGGGTATGGGGAGCAGGGCGGAGGATTTTATTAAAAATGATTTCCTGCGACAAATTGAAACCGCCGGCGTCAAAGCCGATGCAGTCCTGGTGGACGCTTATTTGAGGTATTATCTGCAAAGGAATATCCTCGTCCGCCTGCAAGAGGATGTCATCCTCCCCGCGCAGGAGAAAGGGTATAAAAACCTCTGGCTGGTGGGCATATCCATGGGTGGATTGGGGACCCTTCTTTATGCCAAAGAACACCCTCAGGTCCTTAAGGGCATGGTCCTCTTGGCCCCTTTCCTGGGCGAGGAGAAGCTCATCGAAGAGATTTGGTCGGCCGGGGGGGTGCGGAACTGGAGGGCAAAGATGCCCCTGACCGATGAAAACTATCAGGAAATGATCTGGGACTGGCTTAAGGCCTATTCCCAATCCGATCAGGCCCGGCCCAGACTTTTGTTGGGTTTTGGAACAGAAGACCCTTTTTACCGGGCCAATTCCCTGCTGGGGGAGGTAGTACCCAAAGAACAGGTGTACACCCAACCCGGCGGGCATGATTGGCAAACCTGGAGAAGCATTTTTTATAAAATGTTGATCGATCATTTTTAGGAGGAGCCCATGCCGTTTGTTAATATCCGAATTACCAAGGAAGGGGCCACGGCCCGACAGAAAGAACAGCTCATCGCCGGGGTTACCAAACTGCTGCAGGAAGTCCTGGGCAAAAACCCGCAAACCACCTTTGTCATCATCGACGAAGTGGAAACGGACAACTGGGGGATCGGGGGAGAGTCGGTGACCATTCGAAGAAAAGCAGGAAAATGAAGGTCAGGATTTTCTTTTTCACCCTCTGGCCTTGGGGGCAGTTCTGCGGCTCTACCTCAAACAGAATAATTTGAAAATACTGCCTATCGATCATATACTCCAGGACCTGAAGGACGCCGTCCTCAATCATCACGGGGTCGTCCTGCAGGCTCCTCCCGGATCCGGTAAAACTACCCGCGTCCCTCCGGCCCTTCTTGAATTATTTCCCCCGGAAAAAGGTAGAATCCTACTACTTGAACCGCGTCGTTTGGCGGCTGTTTCTGCGGCCCGCTGGATGGCTCAGGAGCGTGGTGAGAAAGTCGGCCAGACCCTGGGATATTCCATACGCTTTGAAAGCTGCCTGTCGAACCGAACCCGTATCGAAGTCGTTACCGAGGGCATCTTAACCCGGCGGCTTAATAAACAGCCTTCCCTCGATGGGGTAGGCATGGTTATTTTTGATGAATTCCACGAAAGAAGTCTTCAAACCGACCTGGCCCTTGCTCTGTGCCTCGATATCCAAAGGAGTATCCGGAAAGATCTCAAAATACTGGTCATGTCAGCCACGATGGATTGCCGTCCCATCGCAGCCCTTCTGGGAGAGGCCCCGATACTTTCAATCAGCGGGGAATCCTTCCCGGTAAAGGAATATTATCTTCCTCAGAACAAGTCTATGCCCTTGGAACAAAGAATCACCATGGCCGTTTCCAAAGCACTTCAAGAGACTCCTGGAGATATTCTCGTATTTCTCTCCGGAGCAGGTGAGATACGGAGGTCGGCCGAGCCTCTTGACCACCTGGCCAAAAGCAGAAAGGGTGATTTTACGGTCCATCCCCTTTACGGAGACTTACCTTTTAAAGAACAAGAAAAGGCTATTCTGCCATTAAAGAAACGAAAAGTAGTGCTGGCCACCAACCTTGCCGAAACCAGTTTGACTATCGAGGGGGTAGGGGTGGTTATTGACAGCGGCCAGGCCCGGAGACTCCGATACGACCCCAGGACCGGTATGAACCGGTGGCTAACGGTCACGATTTCTCAGGCTTCGGCCGAGCAGAGAAAAGGTAGGGCGGGACGTCTCGGCCCCGGTGTTTGTTACCGGCTTTACAGCCGGCATGAGTATGAGTCTATGCAGCCCTTTACACCTCCGGAGATTCTTTCCCTGGATCTCACCTCCCTGGTCCTCGAACTGATCGATTGGGGGGTCAAAGATCCGTCTGCCCTTTCCTGGCTGGATTCTCCTCCAAAAGCCGCCTGGGAAGCAGGGAAAGAACTCCTGACCAAACTGGGGGCCCTTAACTACTCAGGAATTCTGACCTCCAGCGGACGAGAAATGGCGGCCCTTCCCCTTCATCCCCGGATCAGTCGCTTGCTGCTGAAAGCTCATGATTTGGATTTACCCCAGGTCGGAGCGGATCTGGCGGCCCTTCTTTCTGAACGGGACATCCTTCGTCCCGGGTTTTCAGCCGGCCGATCTCTAAGAAAAGAAGCGGATATTGGAGAACGGCTCCAGATTTTACAGGAGTGGAGAAGGGACAAAAGTCTCCCCCCCGGAGTTGATCCCTGGGCCATAGGGACCGTAGATCGTCTGTCCAGAGAGCTTGAAAAGATTTTGAACAGACCTTCTGTGCCCCAAAGTCCTCAGGACCCAATATTGATTTCCAGGATACTCCTAAACGCCTTTCCGGACCGTATCGCCAAGAAAAGGGAAGAGGGGGTTGGACGATTTCTTCTGGCTCAGGGACCGGGTATCCGGATGCCGGAATCCGATCCCTTATCCAGGAGTCCCTACCTTATAGTCGTCCAGGCAGATTTCGGGGAAGGAAGCGAAGGGAAGGTACGCTTGGCCGAACCGGTCAGTGAGTCGATTATCCGGGAAGAACTGGAGTGGTGTATAAAAAGACTGAGACGGGTTGAGTGGGAAAAAAAGAAAGGGGCGATTGTGGCCACAGTGGAAGAACGGTTGGATGCGCTTACCCTTTCTGTTAGACCTTTTAGTCCTTCTGATGAAGAGACCGTTCCTATTCTCTGTGAAGCCATCCGGACCGGATCGGCATCGCTGGCCTTTACTCCGGAGGTCAGGCAACTCCAAGGTCGGGTTGACCTGATGCGGCGGGCCTTCCCGGAAGAAGACTGGCCGGATTGGTCCGAGGCGGCCCTTCTAATAAAACCGGAGGAATGGCTTTCCCCTTTTCTTTCCGGCCTTCGCAGCCGGGAGCAGCTCAATAAGCTGGATATTCATCTGCCGTTGCTTACTCAGTTGCCTTTTGAACGTAAAAATCAGTTGGAGAAACGAACACCTCAGGCCATAACCGTCCCGAGCGGACATCGCATTCTTCTGGACTATGCCTCAGGCGAGTTCCCCATTCTGGCGGTTAAACTCCAGGAGATGTTCGGACAGTCTGATACACCGACGGTCGCCGGAGGACGGGTAAAAGTCCTTATCCATCTCCTTTCTCCAGCAGGCCGACCCGTACAGGTCACCCAGGATTTAAAAAGGTTTTGGAGTGAGGTTTATCCCCAGGTGAAAAAAGAATTGAAGGGGCGTTATCCCAAACACCCCTGGCCCGATGATCCCTGGAAGGCCGTTCCGACCAGGCAGGTGAAACGAAAAAAGAAATGATGGGGAAAGGGGCCTTTATTTCCTGTTTTCGTAATAGCCGACAAAAGCGCTTAAGGCCCGGGCTGCCCGCCGGATGGTGGGGTAGACAGCCATATTCCATTCGATCAATTTTCCCTTGATTTCCCCTCTGATTTTGGCCAGATCTTCATCGTCCTTCTCCTGATTGCGCATTTCCTGGTAGATGAAAACCGCCGGTTTATTGAATCGTTGAATCATGTTATAGGGGGTCAGATGTTTTTCCAAAGAAAAATTCTTGGCCCTCCGACCCCAGGGCCCGTGGACAAAGGCCATGATCAAATCGAAGGACGGGTGTTCGGCCATGAGAAACCCGATTTTAAAGGCGGCATCATGGTCCCCCATGGAGATGGAAAAATCAGCCGGATTCCCGATCCAGTCCCAGATCGGGCTACCGGACTCTTTGAGTTTGGATCGGATTTCCTGGGGCAGGGGGATGACTTCCAGTCCTGCTTCCTCGCACTGGTCGGCCGAGAGGACGCTGCTGCCCCCGCTGCCGCCCATGACTGCCAGGTTCCGGCCTTTCGCCGGTGGAAGAAAATTGAAGGCCAAGGTCAGGTCCACCAGGTCTTCCAGATTATTGACGCTAACGGCCCCGGCTTGTTTGACCAGGGCCTCCCAAACGGCTTGTGAACCGGCCAGAGAGGCGGTATGAGAAACCGTGGCCCGGGTTCCGGCCTGACCCCGCCCACCCTTGACCACCAGGACCGGTTTGACTGAAGCCGCCTTCTTCAGGGCTTGCGGAAACCGTTTCCCATCCCTGACTCCTTCTATGTACATTAAAATGATCTCCGTCTCCGGGTCCTGGGCAAAATAATCCAAATAATCGCATTCGTTGAAATCCAGGGCGTTGCCGTAGCTGATGGCCTTACTGAAACGCACACCGGCCTGGCCGGCGAAGCTGACAATCTCACCGACTACCTGTCCGCTCTGGGAGATCAATCCCACCTTGCCCGATTCCATGGGCATGCCGGAGTTGAAGGCGATCCCCTCTTTGGGGTAATACACCCCCATACAATTTGGGCCGATGATTCTCAAATTATAGGCGCGTGTTCGTTTTAAAATCTCCTTTTCCAGCTCAGCCGCATCCTTGCGGCCGGTCTCACTGAAGCGGGCGGTAAAGAGATGCAGACCCTTGACCCCCTTTTGACCGCAGTCTTCGACCAGGTCCAGGACCTGGTGGGCCGGTATGGAAGAGATAACATAGTCCACCGGCCCGGGGATAGCGTTAACCCGCGGATAGGCCGTTAATCCGCCGATTTCAGAATATTTTGGATTAACCGGAAAAATTTTTCCTTTATAGTTTTCCTGCAGAGGGGTGAGAAAGCCGCCCCCCCGGCCGGTGTCGGAGGCCCCGACCACGGCAATCGATTTAGGATGGAGAATTTCCTCTAAAGGACGTTGCGACATATTAAAACCTCACTGGCAGCAATTGGATTTTTTTGATCGTGGGGTGAAAAGGACTTCCGAGTCTTTTTTGATAAAAATGAAGCGGTAACTACTCCGTCTTTAGCTCGCTATACTTATACATCCCAGTCAGTTTCTTTTGAAATTTGAAAAGGTGGAACACCTTTTTTTATTTAAGTTTAAACTATTCCAACGAGTTAGTCAATATAAAACAAAAAAAAGAGCCAACCAGGGGGTAGTGTTCTTTTTTGCCAAATTTAACTTTTTATAACATTTTACCGATAAAAATAATGAAAAAGGCTTTCAAGTTTGTTAATTTGTGAAAAAAGTTTAAAAAAAAACTTGACAAGGCTTTTAGTGAGCAACATAATTAGTGCCGCGGTTGGGAGAGCTGCATTAGCGGTTCGGTGGATAATAATTATCCTCTCGGCTGCATTCAAAATGTACATTTTTTACCTTGATGATTCGGGATCAGTTCCAAACCTCCAAGAACAAAATTTAGTTCTTGGAGGTATTTCTGTTTATGAAAGACATACTTATTGGTTCACCCAACAACTTGATACCCTTGCTTCACAAATTGATTCTTCCAACCCCCAAGGTATAGAATTTCACGCTTCTGAGATTTTTTCTGGACGCATTCCCCCCTGGGATAGATTTCCCAAAAAAGACGACCGAATAAATATTATTAAAAATGTTCTAAAAATAGTAAGGAATTCATTTCAGCAAAATAATGCTTTTGCTTGTGTAATTCATAAACCGTCTTATCCCACCCGAGATCCAATGGAAATGGCCTTTGAAGATTTATGTAGCCGTTTTAACCTTCATTTAAGTCGATTATATGCAAGTACAAAGCAAAAAGAAAAAGGATTAATTGTTCTAGATGAAAGTTCTTACGAGACTAGCCTCCAAAAAATGGCTACTGGATTTAGATGTTCTGGAACAAGATGGGGGAACCTTAGAGATTTAGCGGAGGTTCCTTTATTTGCAAATTCAAAAGCTTCAAGACTAATCCAGGTGGCAGACCATATAGCCTATGCCGTTTTTAGAAGGTATGAATCTGGAGATACTTCATATCTTGATTTGATCCTATCAAAATTTGATTCTGCCAATGGGATATTGCATGGATTGGCCCATAAAACTATTGAACCAAATTGTATGTGCCCAGCATGTATGAGTAGGAGTATTTAAGTAGTTTTTTTTATAATTTTGGACAATAGTCGCCTTTACCGCCTTTCTAGATGAATCAATCTTCCCTTGATGGAGAACCGCATAATATTTCCCCTTTTTTGATCCTTCAATTTCATTTGACCAAGCATTAGCCCTCTTAGCTATGTAGAGCGGGTTGATTGATCATTTTATCTAAAAGCCTGAAGCCCATCGATTTCTGGAAAAATTAAACCCAGATTCTACGGCAATATCGGTAATCACATAAGATATAAGGGTAGTTAACCCGATATTGCCAATCAAAACTTTTTTTGTCTAAAGTTGAATTGGTCAAGCGAAAGAAAAAATTCCAAATCAGCACTTTAAAAAATCGAGAATGGCCCGATCTCGAGCGGGATGGGGCTGAAAGAGAATGGAATAATGATTGGTCCCTTGCACATCGAGCCTTCGGACATCAGGAATTTCGCGAACCATCCGGTCAACCACGTCTTCGGGGAGTATGTAAAAATTTTCAGACAATAGCCCTTGAGTGGCTCTTAATATCAGGGTGGGAACCTGAATTTGGTGATAAAATAGACTGATATCGGCTTTTCCAAAATTTATGGCTTCTTCCTGGATATGTTCGGGCGCAATATTGACTCTCACACCACCTTCGACCTCTTCGATTTCATATCGTACATAAGTTTCCAAATAATCATTCCAAGGGTGTAAATAAGGGGCTTCTTTCATTCGCGCCAGATAGGCCTCGGTCGAAGGAAAAACCTGTCCCAAACGATCTAAGGCCGGTTTAATCGCAGCAAAGACTTTGGCTGATTGGGTTTCCGAATATTTTCCACCGCCATCCACTAAAATAAGCCGGTCCATTCTTTCCGGATATTTAGCGGCAAAGGCGATGGAAATAAAGGCCCCCAGGGAGTGACCCATCAAAACGATACGATTAATTTGGAGATCATCTAAAAGGGCTATTATGTCCTGGACATGATGGTCTTTGGAATAGCCGGTTGAAGGTTTATCCGAACCGCCGCGTCCCCTGAGGTCCATGGCAATTATTTTGTGCTTACCGGCTAAAACGGTCGCCAGATAATCAAATGACCGGCAATTAGCGGTGATCCCATGCAGGCAGAGGATCGGTTTCCCTTTTCCTTCCCAGACGGCTAATTGTATTTTAATGCCATCGCCGTTGACTTTTTTCATGATTGGTTCGGTCATGTTATCCTCACTTTGGTTTTTGAATCAGGCTTGGGTAACTTCCGTCTGCTTTCCAAGGACCTTTCGACTTTTAATAATATCTCTGGCTGTGCCGACGAATCCTCTGGGAAAGAAAAAGACCACCAGAATAAAAAGAATGCCGAAATAGAGGATCCAACGTTCGGCCATCCGTTGGGCAAAAACGACATTGGGCAACCATTCCTGGGCGACTTTTTGAAGATCCGGCAGCCAGGCCTGGGCGATTTTGATAAAAGAGGCCCCGATGATACTCCCGTAAAGGGTGCCCAGTCCTCCAATGATCACCATAAGCAGGACATCCAGCATAATCGGGGTGCTTAATACCGATCCGGGATTGACATATCGTAACCACATGGCATAGAGGACCCCGGCCAGAGAAGCAATGGACGAACCGAAGACAATGGCAAAGACCTGGTAGTGAAAGGTTTTGTATCCCAGGGCCGTGGCCCTCGGTTCGTTATCCCGGACGGCCTGGAGAACCCGACCGACAGGTGAGCGGATAAAACGGAGCATAAGGATAAAAAGGATTACTGAAACGATCAGAATGAAATAGTAAGTCATCATCCGACCGTTGATTTCTGCCCCCAGTATACTCTTAGCCGACCAGCTCACGTTAAATATTCCCGGCAGTCCAAAAGAAATGCCATCTTCGGCCCTGGTCAGATCGTACCATTGGATTGCCAGAATATCGGCAAACTCGGCCAGGGCCAGGGTCATCATGGCAAAAAAAATGGCCTTGACCCTCAGAGAAAAGAAGGCGATGACCAGGGCCATGGTAATGCTCAAGGCCAGGGAAACCCCTGTGGCCAGAAGGATATGGGTCCAAACCGGGGTTTTGGCATGGTAAATGACCAGGGCCAGGGAATAGGCCCCTATGCCGAAGAACATGGAATGGCCGAGGGAGAGGAGCCCGCCGTATCCCAGCAACAGATCATAAGAGGCCACAAAAACAGTGAAGATCATAATCTTGACCACCACATCGATGAGCCGGAAGGAAGAGAAAAAGAAAGGGAGGGTTAAGAGCAGGGCCAGAAAAACCATCTGGAGGATAAAGCTCGGCCGGCTGTAGCGGTTTCGCTTTTCCTGAAGCCTCTCTATTTGAACCGGATTCAAGTGGGTCACCATTTCCTCCCGTCTAATTTCGACCCATAAGACCGCTGGGGCGAATGAGTAAAATTATGGCCATGATCATAATGTTTACACCAAGGGCCAGCTTCGGAACCAGAAAGGCTACATAGTTAAAAGCTAATCCGACCATGAGCGCCCCCAGGAAACTGCCGGTAACAGAACCCATACCGCCTATGATGACGACAATCAGGGCGAAAATCAGGTTTTCATCGCCCATGCCGGGGTAAATATGCCCATTAAAAATGGAAAACATAACCCCACCCATGGCCGCCAGGGCTGCCCCGGCGGCAAAAACCCCGGAAAAGATGCGCTGGATGTTATAACCCATGACCTGGACGATTTCTTTGTTTTCCACCCCGGCCCGGACAATGATTCCCAGTTTGGTCTTTTGAAGTACGAGCTGGATGCCGATAAATACCAAAACCCCCACCAGTATGGCCACTCCCCTGAATTTGGTCACCAGGATGTTAAGAAAAATCCAGGAGTCCTGGAAGGCGGCCGGGACCAATAAGGCCTCGTCATTAGGGCCCCAGAAAATTTTGATGATTTCATTCATCACCAGGGCTGCCCCCATAGTGATCAGGATCTGTTTGAGGTGATTCCCATAGGTCTTGCGGATAATGACCCTCTCCAGAATGAAACCCAGAACCGCACCAACGAGCAGGGCCAGCAGTAAAACCAGGAGTAAGTTACCCATGCTCTGGCCCAGGGAGGCCATATCCAGCCAGCCTTTCCGGCTGAGAAGGTTCAGAAATGAGAAACCGGCATAAGCGCCCCAGGCAAAAAAGGCCCCGTGGGCCAGGTTGAGCACATCCATCAAGCCGAAGATTACAGTCAACCCGGAAGCGGTTAAAAAAAGCAGCACTCCCATAGTCAAGCCGGCGATGGTCAGGGTGGCATAGGTGGTCGGATCAATCCAGATCAGCGGGAGAACCCAAACCCCTATTGAAAGGATCCATCCCCCCCATTTCCGAAGATCAAAGGCAGTCGGTCCCACGGTTTCCGCAGGGCTTGAGGTCCACGTCATGGCTTTCCTCCCTCAGGCAATCCCTAAATATTTCTGTTTCAACTCCTGGTTTTCGGCCAGGTCTTCCATGAGTCCCTGATGGACTATTTTCCCGTCATCTAAAATAAAATAATCCTGTCCCACTTTGCTGGCCAGGTAAAAGTTCTGTTCCACCAAAACTACTGTGGTCGTCTGTTTGATTTGATTGAGTGATTCGCCCAAGTGTTCAACCACGACGGGCGCCAGCCCCTTTGACGGCTCATCGATCAAGACCAGCCGGTGATCAAGCACCAGGGCCAGGGCAATGGCCAGCATCTGCTTCTGTCCTCCGGACAGGAGACCGGCCTTGGAATGCAGGAACCGTTTGAGGTCGGGAAATAACTGGAAGACCGATTCCAGGCGTTTCCAACCCTGCTCGTTTTCTTTAAACATGGCTAAACGGAAATTTTCCTCCACAGTCAAGGTGTAGAGTACCGCATTATCCTCTGGAACATAACCGATGCCCAGGCGGGCGATATCGAAGGGTTTACGGTTCTCGATGGCCTGCCCGGCCAATTCTATCCGGCCCGAGGTCGCAGGGGTTAGTCCCATGATGGTCCTCAAAGTGGTCGACTTACCGGCCCCGTTTCTTCCCACCAACACCGTGGCCCTCCCTGGCTTAATCTCCAACGAAATTCCCTGCAGGATATGATGCTGAAGAATGTGGGTATGCACCTCCTGGAGAGAGAGGATGGGTTCATTCATTCTTCTGACCTCCACCCAGGTAGGCTTCCTGGACCTCTTGATTTTGGGCGACCACCTCCGGA
The DNA here is from genome assembly GCA_040755035.1 of Thermodesulfobacteriota bacterium. Lineage (GTDB taxonomy): Bacteria > Desulfobacterota > RBG-13-43-22 > RBG-13-43-22 > RBG-13-43-22 > RBG-13-43-22. The sequence continues at coordinate 10,823 of JBFMBU010000126.1, read as the reverse complement.
GGGCCGTCGCAGATCAGCACACCGTCTTTAAGAACGGCAATGGTATCGGAAACGGTCATGATCATATCGAATTTATGTTCCACCAGCAGTATCGTCCGGTTTCGTCCGGCCTTGATCTCCTGGATGATTTCGAGAATAGCCGGGACCTCTTCCAGACTCATACCGGCCGTAGGTTCATCCAGCAACAATACCTCCGGGTCAAGGGCCAGGATGATGGCGATTTCCAGTTTCCGCTTTTCACCATGGGTCAGACTCCCGGCCTCGGCCGCCCATCGGTCATTCAAGAGGACCTGCTGCAGCAACTGATAGGCCTGATTCTCCAGATGGCTGTAAGACCGGTAATAGCGCCAAAAAGCCAATCCGATCTCGGCTTTGGCCTGGAGGGCCACCCGTACGTTTTCCAGGACACTCAGGAGGGGAAAGATGTTGGTCAGTTGAAACGACCGTCCCAATCCTAATCTGGTTCGTTCAGCCGGACCCAGGCGGGTGATATCCTGGCCCTTGAACAGGACTTTTCCTGAAGTAGGCTTGTATTGACCGCTTATTAAGTTGAATAAGGTGGTTTTCCCAGCTCCATTGGGTCCGATAAGAGACTTCAAATAAAAAGGGTCTACCTTGAGATTGACCTTATTAACCGCGGTATTTCCACCAAAACTAATGGTCAAGTCCTGGGTTTCGATCAGAGGTGAATGGCCCATTCCCTTCCCCTTGCAGGTATGATCAATAAATATGCCTGATTCTCTAAAGAGGTCCCCAGATTCCCGGGGACCCTATATAGATTCTTACTAAAAAAGTCTGAGGATGTATCTCTCACTTTCGATATCCACAATTTCAAGTAGATTTGGTTAATTTTTCTTTACTTCTTGTTGCGGATCGGGACGTTCATATCCTTCCAGGTCAGTTCCTTTTCCAATTCAGGAATGGCCCATTTGACATTGGGGTCCACCTTGATCTTGAAGGCATACATGGACTGCAAGGCCTGGTGGTCCTCCGCTCTAAAGACCATTTCCCCTTTGGGGGTCTGAAAATGCATCCCGGACATGGCGGCAATCAATTTCTCGGTATCGGTTGAACGGGCTTTTTCCAGTCCCGTAACCACGGCCATGGCCGCGGCGAAACCTCCGCAGGTGAAGAAGTCCGGTGGCGCGTTAAACCTTTTCTGGTGTTCTTTAACCAGCCAGTCGTTGATCGGATTCTTGGGAATTTCGTAATAATAATAGATGGCCCCTTTCATGCCTGCCAAGGGTTTATAGAGGGCCAGGGCGTCAAGGATATTTCCTCCCGTAGAGATCTTGATCCCGTATCTTTCATCCAGTTTCATTTGGGCAATCTGAAAAGGGTTTCCCTTTCCGGCCCAGATGATAAAGATATACTTGTCGCCTTTCAGGTCTTTCATGGCCTGGATAATGCGCTGGGTTGAGGCCGTGAAATCAGTGGTGTTTATGGGGGCAAATTCTTCATGGACGACCTTGGCCCCTTTAGCTTCGGCCGCTTCCCTGTAAGCCTTGACTCCATCCCGGCCAAAAGCATAGTCCTGAGCCAGGGTGGCGATCAGGACCCCCGGTTTGGCTATGGCCATAGCGTTGGAAATGGCATCCTGGGAAGAATTTCGACCGGTGCGAAAGATGTACCGATTCCAGGCCTCTCCGGTAATCGAGTCGGCCACGGCCGGCTCGACGATAAACACTTTTTTAAACTCCTGAGCCACGGGAAGCATGGCCAGGGCCACAGCCGACGAAACCCCACCTACGGCCAGATCGACCTTGTCGTCCTTAAAGGCCTCGGTCAGCATTTGTTTGCCGACTTCGGGTTTCCCCTGAGTATCTTTGACGATTACGGTAATAGGCCGCCCCAAAACCTTCATGGTTCCTTTGGTGGCATACTCCAATCCCATTTGAAAACCGGCCACCGACTGCTTGGCGTATACCTCCAAAGCCCCGGTCACCCCCGCCACCTGGACGATTTTAATCGGTTCGGCCGCCCTGGCCGGCATAACCGTAAAAATTAGACCGGTTACCAAACATACCAAGCATAACCCTACAAAAACTTTTGTTCTCATGACTGCTCCTCCTTAAAGATTTTATATAACTCCTTTTAAAAAAAGCTCCTCCGGAATAAAGGTTGAATCTTTATTTCCGGAGTTCCGTGATCGTTTATATCATCCCGTCTCCGGTCAACTCTTCCCGCATAACCCGTTTCAGTGTTTTTCCGGCTGTGCTTCTGGGAAAGTCGTCTTTAAAGATCACCTGATGAACCCGCTGATAGGCCGCTCCGACCCTTTGATTGATCCAGTCCCGGATTTCCTCTTCCCCGATACTCCCCGGCTGATGCAGGATAATCGCCGCCACGGGCGTTTCCCCCCATTTGGGGTGGGGAATACCGAAGACAGCCGCCTCCCGGACCGCCGGATGCTGAACAATAATTTCTTCAATATCTTTGGGGTAGACATTGATCCCCCCGGAGATGATCATGTCTTTTTTCCGATCCACCAGGGTAAGAAACCCGTCTTCATCCAGATAACCCAGGTCTCCGGTATATAACCAACCGTCGATAATGGTCTGTTCGGTCAGCTCGGGTCGTTTATAATAATGGGGCATAAGGATCGGACCGCGGCCGACTATCTCGCCCACCTGTCCGACCGGAACTTCCCGGCGCTGATCATCCATGATCATTATTTCAGAAAAGGGCGGGCAACAGCCTACCGATGAGAGCTTATTGGGGAAATCCGTTTTATCCAAAATAGTGGCAAATCCTTCAGTCAAACCATAGAGCTCATAAAAGCGATCAGGCAGTCTCCGTTGCAATTCTTCTTTATATTCCTTGTGAAGCGGGGCCCCCAGACATAACAGGCATTCCAAAGAACCGCAGGTTTCCAGGTTGAATTCCGGAGAATTGAGCAGGCCGATCAACTGGGCCGGCACCATATCCACATGAGTCACTTTTTCGTCCTGGATGGTTCTGATCATGGCCTCGGCATCAAACTGGGGATGCAGAATATAAGTCGCTCCCAAATACATGGCCGGCATGAGGGTCAAAAAAGACCCATTAAAGACAATGGACCCGGTATGGAGGATGACACTTTCCGGGTGGATTCGAAAGGATGAGGAAAAATGGGTGCAGTACATGGCCCGGACATAGTGGGTATGGACAATCCCTTTGGGCAGACCGGTGGTGCCGCTGCTGTAGATGATATTGTAGGGGTCCTGGTCATTGATTTCCACCGGAGGTGGAGTCGACTCTGAGGCCTGGGCTTTAAGATCGTGATAGTCTTGATACCCCGGTGTGCTGTTGCTGTCAATCAACAGGTATCGATCCGGTTTTATGACCGGAAGCTGCTCTCTGACCGGATCCAGGAAGTTGGCGAAGGTTTTGTTGGTGATGACTAAAAGGGTATCCGAATCATTCAGCAGGCTGGTCAACCCGGCACCCCGGAGTAATGGGCTTAAAGGGACCACCACCGCCCCTATGGCGGCCACGGCCCAGTAGGTCTCGTATAGTTCCAGGCAATTGGGCAGGATGGTGGCGACCTTATCCCCTTTCCGGATCCCCAGGCTTAAAAAAACATGAGCCAGTCGATTGACGCTCCGGTTCAACGCCTCATAAGTCAGGCGTGAATCCTGAAAAACAACGGCCGTGTGGTTGGACCGGAAACGGGCCTGTCTGGGCAGGAGTGTACCAAGGTTCATATCGGTTCCTTATGTTATAAATACTGTTGCGAGTTGCGGGTTACGGGTTGCTGGTTTTGAACAGGATAACCATATTTTCTAAAACCAGAAACCAGCACCCTGAAACTTGTAACCCGCAACCCATAACGCGTAACAAAACATTTCATCTCTGTTTCCTGGTTTTTTCTTGATCCATCCTCCTTAAATCCCTACGCATGATTTTTCCGGTGGCGGTCAGGGGGAGTTCCTGGATAAATTCGATCTCCCGCGGGTATTCATGGGCCGCCAGACGGGTCTTGACAAATTGCTGGATTTCTTTTTCCAGGGTGGGGTCGGGGGAGCCCCCGGGTTTCAGGACGATAAAGGCCTTGACGATTTCCCCCCGAACTTTATCGGGCTTGCCGATCACCCCGGCCATGGATACCGACGGGTGTTTGATCAGGCAGTCTTCGATCTCGGCCGGGCCAATCCGGTATCCGGCGCTGGTGATCAGATCGTCTTTCCGCCCCACGAACCAGAAATAGCCGTCTTCATCTTTGCGGGCCAGATCCCCGGTCAGACACCAATCCCCCACAAATTTCTCTTCAGTGGCCTTGGGATTATTCCAGTAACCCAGAAACATAACCGGGTCCGGCCGCCGGACGGCCACCTCACCCACCGCACCCGGCTGGAGGGGCCGGCCTGATTCATTTACCACCTCCACCCGGTGGCCGGGTATGGGCCGTCCCATGGAGCCCCGTTTGATCTCCATGATTTCCGAGCAATTGCCCAGGAGGAGGTTGGCTTCGGTCTGACCGTAGAATTCATTGATGGTCAAGCCCATGATCTCCCGGCCCCAGGTGAGTAGTTCCTCCCCCAAAGTCTCCCCGCCGCAGCCGATGGTCCGCATTTGATACTCGTAGCGGCTGCGGGGATTCTCCACCTGGCGCATCAGCTTTAAGGCCGTGGGGGGCATAAAGGCATTGCGGATGCCGTATTTGGAGATAAAATGAAAGGCCTGCTCCGGGTCAAATTTCTTGGCCCGGTAAGCTACGACCGGCACACCATGATGCCAACTGGGCAGCAAAACATCAATCAGCCCCCCGATCCAGGCCCAGTCGGCAGGAGTCCAGTAAAGGTCGTCTTTTCGGGGAAAAAAGTTATGAAAAAATTCCACACCGGGGACATGGCCCAACAAAACCCGGTGGGCGTGCAAGGCCCCTTTGGGCGGCCCGGTAGTCCCGGAGGTATAGATTAGCAAAGCCGGATCGTCAGCTTTGGTTTTGACGGGTGAAAAGGAAGAAGCTCCTTTTTCAAGGAGGTCGTGAAAATCGACAATCCCGGGGAGGTGGTAAGAATTGGTGCAGATGATCGACCCCAATTCCGGCAACCGGTCTTTGATCTCCAGGATTTTTTCCAGGTTGGGGCCATCGGTGATGATCGCTTTAGCCCCGCTGTTGCTCAGCCGGTATTCCAGGGCCTCGGGACCGAAGAGCGTGAACAGGGGAACGGCGATGGCCCCGAGTTTATAAAGGGCGATATGGGAAAGGGCGGTTTCAGGGCATTGGGGCAGGAGGATCCCCACTCGATCCCCTCGCTGGAGTCCGTAATTTTGTAAGGCATTGGCCAGACGATTGGATAGCTGCTTCAGATCCCAGAAGGTGTATTTTTCGACCTGGCCTTTTTCATCTTCATAAATGAGGGCCAACCGGTACCTTTGGTCAGCCCACTTGTCACAGACATCCACGCCGATGTTGTAATATTTGGGGACTTTCCATTGGAAGGAATCGAATATCTCCTGGTAGGTCTTTCCGGATTTGAGCATGGAATTTTCCATTTGCCATTATGTGACAATAGGCAAGAGGCAATCAATTGAGGGTTCAAGGAACCAAGGGGTCAAGGGTTCGAGTGATCAGATCATCAAATACTTCTTCCTTATTTCTTCGTTGGTCTTTAATTCTTCGATGGTCCCCTGATAGCGTATGGTCCCTTTATCCATGACATAAGCCCGGTCGCTTAATCCCATAGCCAGTCCTACGTTGTGCTCACAGATCAGCATGGTCACCCCGAACTTCTTGATTTCGCTTAACTGCTCCTTCATGGATTCGATGACCAAAGGGGCCAGCCCTTCGCCCGGTTCGTCTAAAAGCAAAAGGGTGGGATTGATCATCAAGGTCCGGGCAATGGTCAACATCTGCTGTTCTCCCCCGGAAAGATGACTCCCCAAATGGGCATCCAGGTCTTTCAGTTTCGGGAACAGATCATAAACCCGATCCAGGTTCCAGACCCCGCCTTCTCGCTCCCTGCGGGCAATGAGAATGTTCTGACGAACGGTCAAGTCCCCAAAGATGCGTCGGTCATCCGGTACGAAACCGATCCCCATGGCGGCAATCCGGTAGGGAGGGAGTCCGACGATCTCACGGCCTTCAAACCGGATGCTTCCTGAACGGGGTGGGGTCAGTCCGATGATGCTTTTTAAGGTGGTGGTTTTTCCGGCGCCATTCCGCCCCAGCAGACAAACGGCTTCCTTTTCTTTGATCTCCAAGGAGAGATCGAAAAGAATATGGCTGGATCCATAATAGGTATGAAGGCCTTTAAGCTCGAGAATCATTTCGACTCACCTAAATACACTTTCCGGACCTCCTCGTTGGACCGCACTTTATCCGGGGTTCCGTCGGCGATTAATGTCCCCTGGTGAAGGACAGAGATCCTTTTGGCAATCCCAAAAACCACGCTCATGTCATGTTCGGTAAAAAGAATGGTTAAGCCCCGGTCCTCCACTAATTTTTTTACAAAAGTCATCGTCGATTCGGTCTCGTCGGGAGACATGCCGCAGGTGGGTTCATCCAAGAGCAGAACCTCCGGTTCGGTCCCCAGGGTAATGCCCAGTTCCAACCTTTTTTTGTCCCCATGGGAAAGGGAATCTCCGGCACGATCGGCCTGATCCGCCAATCCGACGTCTTCCAGAATCCCCCAGACTTCCTTTTTATAGTAACTTCTGGCCGAACCGAAAAAATTAAAAGTAGCCCGGCGATGAGACAACAATCCCATTAGGACACTTTCATAAACCGTGAGCTTGGGGTAGATACTGGTGATCTGGAAGGATCGGGTGAGGCCGAGCTGGCAACGATGGTAAGCCGGAAGGTGGGTGATTTCTTTTCCTTTGAACACTGTTTTCCCGGAGGTCACCGGATGGTATCCGGTGATCAGGTTAAAAAATGTAGACTTTCCCGCACCGTTGGGACCGATGATGGCATGTATGTCCCCTTGCCGGATTTCCAGGGAAACTTCATTCACCGCCCGAAGTTTCCCGAATTCTTTAGTCAGGCTTTGGGTTGTAAGAAACATATGTTAATTTATCCCGGTCGTTGGATTTCTGTTTTCTCTTCGCTCTTTAATTTTTTCCTGAACAAATCCGAGCATTCCACCCGGTAGAAGAAAGATCACGATCAGAATGAGAATGCCCATGATAAAGGCCCAAAAAACGGTATAGGCCAGAACCCAGGCATGAAAAAAGGTCATGATGAACATTCCGAAAATCGGGCCGAAAAACAGGGAGGGTCCCCCCAATATGGCGGCATTGACCGGTTCGGCGGATTTGAGCCAGAACAAAGCCGAAGGGGCCATGGAACGGTAGAAAGGGGCCCAAAGGGCACCGGCCAGTCCGGCATAGGCGGCGGCAATGACAAAGGCGGTCAATTGATACTTGGCGATGCTGATTCCCAGGAATTCGGTTCTTTCCGAATTTTCACGCATGGATTTCAAGGTATAGCCGAAAGGGGAATTTACAATCCGCCAGAGAATAAAGGTGGCCAGGATAAAAACGATGAGAATGAAAAAATAATAATGGATCGATGAATTTAAAAAATCGGGCGGATACACCCCCTGGATACCGTCATCCCCTCCGGTAAAATCATGCCATTTATAGATTACAAAATAAATGAGCTGGGCAAAGGCCAGGGTTAAAATCGAGAAATAGATCCCCCGCAAGCGAACACAAAAAAAACCGATGATCAGACCCAAGGCGGCGGCGACGACGACCCCGGCCCCCAGACTGAGCCAAAAATTAAAATGGGCTTTGGTGATCAGCATGGCTACGGTGTATCCCGATATTCCATAAAAGGCGGCCTGGCCGAAAGAAAGCTGCCCCATGTAACCGAAGAGCAGATTAAAGCTTAAGGCCAGAAGACTCATGATCAGGGCTTCACCAAAAATAGTCAGATAAAATTCACTGATGAAAAAAGGAGCGGCCACCGCCGCTGCCAGGAGAAGGGCTACCCACCAGTATTTTTTTAAGGAGGTCTTGTTTTTCTTAGGATTCGATTTCATGACTATCTTTCCGGTCTTCCAAAAAATCCCCAGGGACGGATGATCAGGACGATGGCCATAACGATGAAGATAAAGGCCAGGGCCAATTCGGGTTTGTACATGATGCCAAAAGAATACACCTCCCCAATGATGAAGGAGCCCAGGAGTGTGCCGGGAAGGCTTCCCATGCCACCGATGACCACCACGGCAAAACACTCGATAATGATTTCTACGTCCATACCCAAACGAATGGCCCCGAAGGGGGCGGCCACGGCCCCGCTCATTCCGGCGATCAAGGCCCCTAAGACAAATATCCAGGTAAACAGCCAGGGAATAGGGATACCGAGGGCAGAGACCATTTCACGGTCGGTGGCCGCTGCCCTGATGATATCCCCCAGACGGGTTCGATATACCAGCCACCACAGGAAAAACACCAGGCCCAATCCCAACAAGATGATAAAAAAGTTATAGGAAGGAAAAGGAAAGCCAAACATAGAAACGGCACCGGTGAACGGTTCCGGCCTGGGGATAGAGAGGAACTCACCACCCCAGCCCCACTTAACCAGATCGGTGATCAGCAGAATAATAGCGTAGGTGGCCAGAAGTTGTTCGGGCCAGCCTCGGGAATAAATCCGCCGCAGTAAGAGCCACTCGATTAAAAGTCCGATCGCGCCCATGATCAGGGAGGCCAGGATCAGGGCCAGATAAAAACCCAGAGAGGGTATGAGCAGGAATTTCCATATGGAATAGGTGAGAAAAGCTCCCAGCATATACAGGGAACCGTGGGCAAAATTAAGGACCCGTAAGACGCCAAAGGTCAGGGAGAGGCCCGAGGCGACCAGAAAGAGAATGGCCGCCCGGGCAATTCCGCTCATAAATTGATTGAAGAGAACGTCAAAAGCCATTCGCGTTTCCTGTTGTTTGGTTACGAGTTGCGGGTTACGGGTTGAACTACTTCTTATTGGTTATTGACTATAACCTGTAACTCGAAACCCGTAACTCGTAACAATGTTTCTTGGGCTATCGAATCACTCCGGTCTTTTTCCATACTTCCCGCACTCCCGCCTCAGGTCGGATAACCTGGTCGCCGGGGACCCGGGCGATATCCTTCCAGATTTTAAAAGGATACTTGGGATCCTTGGCAATCACACCCTGATAACAGGGGACGGTCCCCATGTGGTCTAAGGCGCGGATGGAGAATTTTCCCCTCAAACTGTCGACACTCATCCCCTCCATGGCTTTCAAGATCGCTTCGGTGTCCACCTTTTTGGCTTTTTCTATGGCGGCTTTTAAGAGGTAAATGGAGTCATAGGCCATGACGGCCCAGGAGTCCGGATAGGACCCGCGGGCCTTTTGAAACTTTTTGACGAACTCCATCATTTTTGGATTGGGATCCATGAAGAAACATCCCCTCCCAAAGGCTAAAGTCCCTTCAGGCGCATCATTACCCAGGGCGACCAACACCGGGAGGTCGAACAAGGAAATCATGGGAAATTTTTCAAAAAACCCGTAGGGCTTGGCCTGCTTGGTAAAGGCCACCAGATCCCCGCCGAAGAGGGAACCATGAACGGCGTCCGGTTTTTTGGCCATGATGGCGGTGATAAAGGAGGTAAAATCCGTTTCCCCCGGTTTTGGCCAGGCCTGATAGAGGATTTCGGCATCGGGGACCAATTTTTTAATTTCATCGACAAAGGCCGCCTCTTCACGCCGGCCAAATTCATAATCCGGCCCGATGGTGCAGAACTTTTTGGCATTGGGGTATTTTTTTACCAGATAACGGGTGTTGGCCGTAGCCTCCATATAGGTATTGGGAACGACTTGAAAAATATAAGGGGTGAACTTGTCGACGGTCATGGCTTCCGTATTGGCGATCCCTACGATGCGCATCACCTTATGCTCGGCATGCACCACCTGCATGGCCAGAGAAACCCCGCTGCTGCAAGGGCCCAGAAGAAAATTGACCTTCTCTCTTAGAATTAGATCCTTGGTTTCCCTGGCGCCGACATCGACCTTGGCCTCCGTATCGCGGACGATCAAATCCAGTTTTCGGCCCAGTACCCCGCCTTTGCCATTGATCTCTTCAATAGCTATTCGGAGGCCATTAATGGCTGATTCCGAATACATGTAACAGGGACCGGCGAAATCATAAATAGCTCCCAGGCGAATGGCATCCTTAGCCCCTGTTTTGATGGCGGCTCCGGCGGCTTTTTTTGCCGGAGCAGGGTTGGACTGGCCCATTACCAGGGAAGCCGCCAGTAAAGAGACGACACCTAACACGACTAAAATTGAAACGGTTTTCTTCATTTTTCCTCCTTGTTTAAGGTGGTTAGTTTGAAAAGCTTAGAAAAAAACTATTTTCATTATTGGCCTGTTTTTTTATCTCCGTAGGTCAAAACCATTCCCCCATCGAAAAGCAAATCACCGCCCACCAGATATTTGGCAAAGCGGGAAAAACCAAAGATGAACAGGCTGGCTACTTCGACCGGGGCCATCATTTCCTTAACCCTGGAATTGCCCAGCATTATATCCTGGACCACCTCTTTGGCGCTGATACCCCGCTGTTTGGCCTGGGCCGGGATCTGCCTTAAGGTCAGGGCGGTTTTGACGAAGCCGGTGCTGACCGAAAAGGACCGAATTTTTCCCATCCCCTCGGCGGCGATGGATTGGGTCAAGGCCCGCAGACCGAATTTGGTGATATTATAAACCGGTTTGTTCAAGGTGCAGATATGGGCATGAATGGAAGCCATATTGCCGATGGCCCCAGTGCCGTTTTTTGATTTTTTTATGTGAGGAATCACTAACTGAGAAAGGAGGAAAGGCGCCCGTATCATAAGTCGTTGCATGTAATCGTATCGTTCCATGGGGAAATTC
>JBFMBU010000125.1:0-8083 GCA_040755035.1 Thermodesulfobacteriota bacterium | reverse complement strand
TGGGATTGATCGGGGTCTTCTTTTTTTGGACGATGCTCTGCGGCTGGTACTTCCAAAAGAAACTGGGGGGAGTCACCGGGGATGTCCTTGGAGCGGTCATCGAAACCGGTGAGGGGTGGGGGTTGCTTTACCTTTCAGGAGTTTCTCCCTATGTCTAAACTTCAAAAACCAACCCGCCTCTATCTGGTCCGTCATGGCGAAGTGGTTCCAAGGGGCCAGGGAAAATTTTTAGGCTTTACCGATCTGGGCTTGAGCGCCGAAGGGAAGAGACAGGTTTCCTCCCTGGCCGACTATCTGCGAGACAAGCCAATAGATCTGGCCTATGCCAGCGACTTGAACCGGACCCTGACCACGGCCGGAATGATTTGTCGAGACCGAGGGATCCCAGTAAATCCCGTTCCAGAATTCAGAGAAATGGATATGGGGCTTTGGGACGGAAAATCCTGGGTGGAAATCAAAAAGGAAGACCCGGAGGCCGACCCCCGATTCAACAATCTGAGTCGTTTTCATTTTCCCGAAGGAGAGCATTGGTATGGTTTCCGGAAACGTGTCCTGAAATCTTTGAAGGACCTATTGGAGAGGGGACGGGGAAAACATATCCTTCTGGTCGCCCATGCCGGGGTTAACCGGGTTATCCTGGCCCAGGCTTTGGGGCTGCCCTTCAAGCATATGTTCCGCCTGGATCAGGCCAATGCCTGTTTGAATGTGATCGAATATTATAAGACCGGAGCCAAGGTGGTTTTGATGAATGGGGTATTTTATAGGTGACGAGTGACGGGTGAGGGGAAAGGACATAAAACATTCATCCTTTGTTGTTCGTCGATAAAACCACCAGGGGAAATAAATTTAAAATAGTAACCAGGAACAAGCAACCAGTAACCAGAATCAAGCAACCAGTTTTTACCCTTTGCCGGGACCCAGGAAGTCTGGACTAACCAGCACTGCCCCGCAACTGTAGACGGAACGAAATCCCAGCAGGCCACTGTCCGGCGTCAGCAGGATGGGAAGGCGAGGAAAGTAGGGAGCCGTCAGTCAGGATACTGGGCCGGTAAAATAAACCAACCTCTTTCGAGGGAAAGGAGACAGAAATGAAAGGCCGTTGTTTATCGTTGTTGACCGTTGGTTTGTGTTTGTTGCCGTTAACTTTTAGCCGGGCCGAATCGCCGCCGGTGCAGATGGAAGAAGTGGTGGTGACCGGGACCCGCTTACAGGAGTCGCTAAAAAATGTCCCCAACACCGTGGTGGTGATAGGGGAAAAGGAATTGGCCTCCACCTCGGCCAAAAACGTCGGTGAACTGTTGCGGGAAAACACCGCTGTGGATATCAGCGGCTATGGTAATCTGGGCTCGGCCCAGTCGGCCAGTATCCGGGGTTCCAGCGCTTCCCAGGTCCTGGTCATGATCGATGGACGTCCGACCAATTCCATTACCTACGGTTCGGCCGATTTGAGCGAAATTCCACTGGACTATGTGGAACGCATTGAGATTGCTAAAGGACCCGGTTCCCATTTATACGGGGCCAACGCCGTGGGCGGGGTCATCAATGTTATCACCAAAAAACCCCCGGCCTCTCCTTCTTTCCAGGCGGGGGTTTCTTACGGTTCCTTCAATACCCTCACCGCCCGGGCCGAACACGGACAGACTCTGGACCGTTTCGGTTATCTGTTGAATGCCGGTTATAAGACCTCCGATGGTCATCGGGACAACTCGGATTACAATGGAAAAGATTTTAACGCCAAATTGAATTATCAGATCCTGGACCGTTTGGGGGTTTCCCTGTTAACCACCTTTCATAAAGATGATCTGGGGGTTCCCGGCCCGGTTCCGGCCCAGGGAACCTCTCCGAGCTTCGGAAACAGCCGGGTCACCAGTCTTTATGACCACCAGGACAACACCCTTTTCAATAACCAGCTCCAGTTGTCCTGGGAACCGGTTGATTCCATCCAATTCCGCTGGCAGGCGTATCAGGATTACCGGAAAATCCTTTACCGCCAGCGCTATGTCGGGTTCCCTTCGGCCATGGAGGACCATTCCAGCTACAAGGCGAATATCTACGGGACCTCGGTGGATGCCCGCTGGGCTTTTCATAAGGACCATCGGCTGACCCTGGGCGGGGATTTTCGAAAAGAGAAGCTGGAAGGGGAGCAGAATCTGAAAGACCTGAGCACTTCGCAAATCGCCACCACCCGCTGGAATCCGGACAACCGGATCACGGCCCTGTTCGCTCAGGAACACTGGCAGGCCCTTTCCTGGATGAGGCTGGTGGGCGGGCTGCGTTACGACCATACCTCACGTTACGGTTCGGAATGGAGTCCTGACCTGGGATTGATTTTTTCTCCGCAGGAATCGACCCATATTAAGGCGCATTACGGGCAGGCTTTTCGTCCCCCGACCTTCAACGATCTGTTTTGGCCAGGATGGGGGAACCTGGACCTCTTTCCGGAAAAAGGGACGGCCTATGAACTGCTCTTTGATCATGCTTTGAAGGATAAAAACCTGTCCTTCAACGCCGGTATCTTTTACAACCTGGTCAAGGACAAGATCCAATGGGTCCCTGATGCCTCCGGGAACTGGAAACCGCAAAACGTCAACGAACAGAAGACCCGGGGAGTGGAGACCGGGGTACAATGGTCCCCCTTAAAGGACTTATCTTTTTCCTTCAGCTATACCTATCTGGATGCCAAGCAGAACAACCTGGAGGTGACCGACGCCCTGACCAATGACACCCGGATGGTGGAACGAAGGGCCCTGGGGGTTCCGGAACACCAGGCCCGGCTGGGAGTGCATTATGTCCTGCCCTGCCAAACCCGGCTGTTCATGAATCTCCGTTATCTCGGTGATCGAAGGATGTACTATGATGACTACAGCCATTATCCCCAGGTGACCAAACTGGAAAAAAAGATAAAGGCCCATTACACGCTCGATCTGAAGGCCTCCCATCTTTTCGCCAAGCACTGGGAAGCCTCCCTTTCCCTGTTGAATCTGACCGATCAGCAATATATGGAACAGGCCGGTACCGGCTTTTCCGACCAGGGTTATCCGGCCCCGGGAAGGACAGTTACGGTGGGGGTGAGTTATAAGTTTTAAAAAGGTATAAGGTTCAAGGTATAAGGTTTGAGGAAAAACACTCCTTGAGCCTTATATCCTTGATCCAATAGGTGGTGGTTTTTTATGAAAATAAAAATAGGCATCCCTCGGGTGTCTGCTTTTTTACTGTTGATAAACCTTTTTCTGCCCACTTTTTTATGGGCGGGTATGGATCTGGAGCGCTATAACCGGGAGATTAGACCGAAGGAATACAAACGGATCGTGTCCCTGGCCCCCAGCCTTACGGAAATTTTATTCGCCCTGGGACTGGGGGATCGCATCATCGGCGTGACCAAGCACTGTGATTTTCCGGCCGAGGCCCGGAAAAAAATCAGTGTGGGCAGTTATATTGATCTGAATATTGAAAAAATACTGTCCCTGAAACCGGACCTGGTCATCGCCACCGCCGACGGGAATGAAAAGGGTTCGGTGGAACGCTTGGCGGCTTTTCATATTCCGGTATTGGTCACCAACCCCCGAAGCCTGGATGAGACTCTGGAAACCATTCGGGTCATCGGCCGGGCGACCCAGACCGAAAAAAAAGCGGAACCACTGGTTCATTCTCTGAAAAAACGGGCCGATCGGATCATCCAGGCCTGTCGATCTTTTCCCCGGGTCCGGGTTTTTTTACAGATCAATGAACATCCCCTGATCACCGTGGGCAAGGATACCTTTCATAATCACCTGATCCGATTGGCCGGAGGGGTCAACATCAGCGGGGAGGACGTTATTAAATATCCCAAATACAGCCTGGAACAGGTCCTCCGCTCTCAACCCGAAGTTATCCTTATCACCTCCATGGAACGGGGCATGGCCGCGGAGAGAAAAAAAGAACGATGGAAACAGTGGAGACAATTGGATGCCGTGCGCCAGGAGAGGATTCAGATCATCGATTCCGACCTTTTGGACCGTCCTTCGCCCCGACTGATTGACGGCCTGGAAGCCCTGGCCAGGGCCATTCATCCCGAATATGAGAATCGGTTGAGCAAGCGGGAGGGACCATGAGGGCCTCAGTCTTATGGACCGGCGGCAAGGATTCGGCCCTGGCTTTATATGAAGCCCGATCGGCCGGTGTGGAAATTATCAATCTGCTGACCTTTATTCCCGAGGGGGCCGATTTTCTGGCCCATCCCTTACCTTTTATGCGCATGCAGGCCCAAAGCCTGGGACTTCCGCACCAGACCATAGCCATCGAGCCGCCTTTTGAGGAAAGTTATGAAAAGGCCATTTCCCGCTTGAAAGAGCAGTATGCTATAGAGGCCTTGGTTACCGGCGATATCTCCCAAATAGACGGCTATCCCAATTGGATCAGGGAGCGTAGCAAACCTTCAGGGCTGAAGGTCCTCAATCCCCTGTGGGAGAAGGAACGTTCCTGGATAATGAACCGTCTGCTGGATACAGGGTTTCAGGTGATTTTCTCCGGGGTGAATAAGACCTGGTTGACCGAGGATTGGTTGGGACGGGAGATCAATCCCCATAATCTCAGGCAGTTGGAGGAAATCGCCCGGGCCAAAGGGCTGGATTTGTGTGGAGAACAGGGGGAGTATCACACCCTGGTCTTGGACGGTCCCATGTTCAAGCAGCGGATTGTCATCCGGGCATTCGAGCGGGGCCAAAGAGATGCACTGTGTTTTTTGGAAATAAAGGAAGTGGTTCTACAGGAACGAAGCCATGGGAAGCTCTCTGATATCCATTAAAAGAGTCGTTTCCGTATCCGGGGTTTTGCTGTTCCTGCTTTTGGGAGCTGCTCTACTGGGTCTGGGGCTGGGTTCGGTCCGGGTCCCGGTCTGGAAGCTGGTGACCGGCCAGGGATGGGATGATACGTCGCGGGCCATCCTCTGGGAACTCCGTCTGCCGCGGGTGATCATGGCCGCCCTGGTGGGCTGGTCTTTATCCGTGGGCGGGGTGGTTTTTCAGGCCCTGATGCGCAATCCCCTGGCCGAGCCCTTTTTACTGGGGATCTCCAGCGGGGCGGCCCTGGGGGCTGTGGCCGCTATTTTATTCGGCGTAGTATTCTGGGGCGGCCTGCCTTTACTGGCTTTTCTGGGGGCCCTGATGACCATCACCCTGGTATTGATACTGGCCCGGAAGGCCCGGGCCATTGATTCCAACGCCTTGATCCTGACCGGCGTCATCATTAATGCCTTTTTTGCCGCCCTGATCATGTTCGCCCTGGCCACGGCTTCCGGGGAAAAGCTCCATTCCCTGCTGTTCTGGCTCTATGGCGATTTAAGCCGCGGCCGGTTCAATGATATCCGGGTTATGATCCCGGTGATTTTCACCGGATCTTTGGTGTTATACGGTATGGCGCGTTCTTTTAACCTGATGGCCTCCGGGGATGAAGTGGCTTCGCAGCTCGGGGTGGAGGTGGATCGGGCCAAATGGACGGCCCTGCTGGTGGTCTCCCTCATGTGCGGGGTCACCGTGGCCTTCAGCGGGATCATTGGCTTTGTGGGACTGCTTATACCGCACCTGATGCGCATGGCCTTCGGTCCGGACCACCGGCTGCTGCTGCCGGCCTCAGGATTGTTCGGGGCTTCTTTTATGATCGGGGCCGATTTACTGGCCCGGACGGTCATTGCCCCCAGCGAACTCCCGGTGGGGGTCATAACCGCCTTCCTGGGGGCCCCATTTTTCCTTTATCTGCTTTATCTGCGGAGAAGATCGTGGTCCCTTTGATTGAGGTTGAAAATATCGGGTATCGTTATAATCACCAGTGGGTGATTAAGGGGGTGACCTTCACCCTGGGTCAAGGAGAACTGGTAGGCCTCATCGGACCCAACGGATCCGGGAAGACCACCCTCCTCAAATGCCTGAACGGCATTTTATACCCCCAGGAGGGCCGGGTATGGTGGGAAGGGCGATCTCTTTCCGGTTTTTCCCATAGACAGATCGCCCGCAAGATGGCCCTGGTTTCCCAGGAGACCTCCCTGTTTTTTTGTCCCACGGTCCTGGAAACCGTGCTCATGGGCCGTAATCCCTATCTGAAACGCTTTCAATTCGAGGGGCCGAAGGACCTGCACCTGGCCGAGGAGGCCATGGATCTGGCCGATGTCCGGTACTTGAAAGAGCGCCTCTTGTCCGAGCTCTCCAGCGGCGAAAGGCAGAGGGTCTATCTGGCCCGGGCCTTGTGTCAGGAACCGCGGGTGATGCTCTTGGACGAACCGACGGCTTTCCTGGATATACAGCATCAGGTGGGTATCCTGGACCTGATCTTTCGCCTGCACCAGGAAAAAGGTTTAACGATTTTGATCGCTTCCCATGACATCAACCTGATGGCCCAGTATTGTCAGAAAATAATCCTAATCCGCCAGGGAAAGATTGAAGTCAGCGGACCGCCGGATCAGGTCATTTCCGAAAAATGGATTGAGAAGGTCTTTGAGACCCGGGTCATGGTGGATCAAAATCCCTTGACCCGAACCCCCCGGATTACCCTGCTGGGTGAAAGGGAAAAAAGTGTCTAAAGAATTTTATAGATCTTTTTTCCTGGCCCTGGGGCTCCACAGCGGGCTGTTCGTGGTTCTTTGCTTCTCCTGGCCTTTAATCTCCCAATCGGTTTTTTCTTTTCCCCGCTATGAGGTGTTCAGGGTTTCGATAATCGATCAGGGACCACTTCCAGGGGGTGCCCTGACGGAAGACCGGAAAAGGGCTTTGCGGGAATCACCGGAACTAACTTTGTTGCCGGCCCCAAAGAAAATTGCTTTCTCAACTCCTGTGTGGAAAAAGGTTGCCCAACCGGAACCGGCTCCAATCCAGAATGAAAATGTTGGGATAGGGAAAGAACCCGGTCTGGAATTCCATTTACAATCAGGAAGCGGATCTGAAAGAGGTCAGATCAAAGCCCGGGAAGACAGCGCTGGGGGAGGGGGCACGGAATCGGCTAAAGCCGTACCCGTATCTTATGGCTCCGGTCAGGGGTTTTCGTCTTCTGCGCTGACCGCTGTTCCCAGGTACGATCAGAATCGCTCGCCGTATTATCCGGCGGCGGCCAGGGACCAGGGCTGGCAGGGAACGGTTTTATTAAAGGTAAATGTTTTAAAGGACGGTTCGGTCGGTTCTCTGGCGCTTCAACGGTCCTCCGGATACCCGGTTTTGGATCGTTCCGCTTTAAAGGCGGTAAGGGACTGGAAATTCATACCGGCTAAAAAAGAAGGACAGCCCGTTGAAATGGAGGTCCAGGTGCCGGTGAAATTCCGGTTGGAGTAAGGCAAGGCAAAAAATCAGGTTTTTTAACTCCGCCCATATCCCCGGTTAGGTTTTTCTACCAGTCTGGTTACGTTATCACAGGTAAAGCATTTTTTATTGTGTATGGAAACCCACCCGCCGCATTGCTTACAGTGGTATTCCTGATATTGTTCGGAAATGAATTTTTTCACGCCCTTTTCCCGGATAAATTCCAAATTATCCCTGACGCTCATCCGAGCAAAGGGTCAAGTCTGCTCTTGACTCTTAATAAGGCCCCTGATAGGGGAATGGCATGTCCAGACCGTTGAGAATAGAATATCCAGGTGCCTGGTACCATGTCATGAATCGTGGCCGGAGGAAGGAAGAGGTATTTCATGGCAAAAATGATTATGCTCAATTTATAGATATTTTAAAAGAAAGCGCCCAGTTATGGAAACTAAGAATTGTTGCTTATTGTTTGATGCCCAATCATTACCATCTTCTGCTTCAGACCCCGGAGGCCAATTTGTCAAGGTGCCTGCGACATATTGACGGCGTGTATACCCAAAGCTATAATCGATCGCATGGCACTGATGGACCGTTATTTCGTGGCCGATATAAATCGATTCTGGTTGACGCAGATAGTGTTAATACTGCCTGCTTATTTTCAACGTCATTACCGATGCTGAAATTTCATAGGTTGATCTAACTCCATTGCTAAGCCCCCGGCTACGCCGGGGAGAGTAGAAAAAGCTATGCTGTAGTATTTAATAAAAAAGCTCCTTTGGTTAGGATGGCCGCGGACTGTTTCCGTGGCTGATCCGCACGAAAGG
>JBFMBU010000124.1:0-27790 GCA_040755035.1 Thermodesulfobacteriota bacterium | reverse complement strand
AGGTGTATGCCCTGCCTCGAATCAAACTTTGCTGGACTGGCCGGGATTGGGCGACAAATCACCCTTTGGACAATCTCCAGAAAAGACCCCCATGATCCTCTTATGTCTATATTATTTTGAGACCATTTATATTTTTCAATAAGGATGGCGAAATAAAGTATAAGAGGTATGAGCAACTATCAGACAAAGATTCTCATTCATTATTACATTCAACCTCTTTTGATCGAAAGATTGAAAATTTTCCAGGGAAACCGTTATGCATTTTTTTCAATACAAAAAAACACGACTTTATGCTGAAGCCGTGCCGGTCGAGACCATCGCGAACCAGGTGGGGACGCCCTGTTATATTTACAGTCAGTCCACCTTGGAGCGTCATTTCAAGGCCTTTGATCAGGCCTTTTCCAAAACCCCCCATCTGATCTGTTATTCGCAAAAGGCCAATTCCAACTTGGCCCTGCTCAGCCTTTTCGGCTCCCTGGGGGGAGGGACGGATATCGTCTCCGGCGGGGAATTGTTCCGGGCCTTGAAGGCCGGTATCCCGCCGCAACGGATCGTTTATTCCGGTGTGGGCAAGACCCCGGAAGAGATTCGTTATGCCTTGAAAGAGAAGATCCTTTTGTTGAATATCGAATCCCCTGAGGAGCTGAAATTGGTGAACGACATCGCCGGTCGGATGAAAAGGAAGGCCCCGATCGGCATCAGGATCAATCCCGATATCGACCCCAAGACCCATCCCTATGTTTCCACCGGTCTTAAAAAAAACAAGTTCGGGATCGGTATCCATCAGTCTCTGGAGGAATACCGGTTGGCTCGGGAACTGCCCCATATCCAGATCGAAGGAATCGATTTCCATCTCGGTTCCCAGTTGTTGGAAATCGACCCCTTTTGTGAAGCCATTCAAAAGATAAAAAAATTGATCGTCCAGTTGCAGAACCTGGATATCGAGGTCCGATATCTCGACTTGGGCGGGGGCTTGGGCATTACTTACAGCGAAGAAGGACCTCCCCATCCCAAGGCCTATGCTCAAGCGGTCCTTAAAGAATTAGGACGGATCCCTTATACCCTGATACTTGAACCGGGCCGGGTCCTGGTGGGCAATGCCGGGATCCTGGTCACCAAAGTCCTTTACCTGAAAAAGGGAGAAGAAAAAAATTTCATCATCGTCGATGCCGGCATGAACGACCTGCTCCGCCCTTCTCTGTACGGTTCTTATCATCACATTCAACCGGTGGTTCGAAGACCTCTCGCCCCAATCCGAGCCGATGTGGTGGGGCCGATTTGTGAAAGCGGTGATTTCCTGGGCAAGGATCGCTCCCTGCCCCTTCCCCGATCCGGGGAATTGCTGGCGGTTATGAGCGCCGGGGCTTACGGGTTTTCCATGTCCAGCAACTACAATTCCCGTCCCCGGGTGGCGGAGGTCTTAGTTAACGGCAACCGGTTCGAGATCGTTCGCAGCCGGGAAACCTACCGTCAACTGACGGCCCTGGAAAGAATTCCGAAGTTTTGAATAAGGGGGATAGCCCGAAGGCTGAAGGATTATTGCGCCATGTCCTCTGCCTCTTCCCCTTTGCCCTTAGCCCTAGGCCCCAGGCGAAAGCTCAATGACAAATATCCAAAGCGAAATGATGACCCCTAAGCTTAATCTGAAAATCACCAAAATGAGCGGATCCGGGAATGACTTCATTCTCTTAGACAACCGTT
Source organism: Thermodesulfobacteriota bacterium (assembly GCA_040755035.1). Taxonomy (GTDB): domain Bacteria; phylum Desulfobacterota; class RBG-13-43-22; order RBG-13-43-22; family RBG-13-43-22; genus RBG-13-43-22. The sequence continues at coordinate 26,089 of JBFMBU010000124.1, read as the reverse complement.
CCGGGATAGTTCCTGATCTTCAAATGCCACTCATCGCCCGCTCCCTTTGCCGGCGAATGGTTTCGGTCGGGGCCGACGGGATGATCTTTATCGTTTCCTCGGACCGCTATGATTTTAAATGGCGTTTTTTCAATGCCGACGGCAGCGAGGCTGAGATGTGCGGCAACGGCGGCCGTTGCGCGGCCCGGTTCGCTTTTCTCCAGGGTATCGCCGGGGCGGCTATGACCTTTGAGACCCTGGCCGGACCCATCCCATCCTGGGTGGAAGGGACCAGTGTTAAGCTGCAGTTGACCAAACCGCAGGATTTGAGAACCGAGCGCAGGATTGAGGTCTCCGGAAAACCTCTTGACCTGGATTTCATCAATACCGGGGTCCCTCATGCCCTGATCCGGGTAAAGGACATAGAAACCGCCGATATGGCCGGACTGGGTCCCCAAATCCGTTATCATGAATATTTCCAGCCGGCCGGGGCCAATGTCAATTTCGTCCAACTGAAAAATCCTGGAGAATTGCTGGTGCGGACTTACGAACGGGGGGTGGAAGGGGAAACCCTGGCTTGCGGGACCGGTTCGGTGGCCGCGGCGGCCATGGCTTTCTACAAGAGTGAAGCGGTTTCACCCATAAAGGTCCATACCCGGGGGGGCGAGGTGCTTACCGTGTATGTGGAAGGGATCCCGGACAAGACGATTGAGAAAGTGTACCTGGAAGGAGCAGTGCGTCTGATTTTCCAGGGAGAGGTTTTTGAAGAAGCGTTGTTTGAATAAAAACTTGTTGCTTGTCAGAGGTTGCCGGTTAAACTCTGATGCTCGGCTGCGGCCGAGACAAGGAAACATGAAAATATTTTTTATAGGCTTATTGCTTATTCTTTGCTATTTCAGTCGCCTGTAACCGGCAACGAGTAACCGGTAACAGGAAACGATTGTCGCGAAAGGAGAATTCTATGATTAACGTCATCGTTGCCGGAGCCGGCGGTAGGATGGGGGGGCGGATCATTCAATTGATAAATGAAACTCAGGACCTGACCGTGGCCGGGGGCTTTGAAAAAGCCGATCACCCGGCGCTGGGTAAGGACCTGGGGGAATGGGTGGGATCGGGGAAGAAGGGGGTCTTGATTGTCGCCGGTCTGGAAGAGGTGATCGACCGGGGCGAAGTGATTATCGATTTCACCTTTCATACGGCTTCTATGGACCATTTGCGCCTGGCGGCGCAACGGAAAAAGCCGATCATTATCGGCAGCACCGGATTTACCGCCGCGGAAATGGAAGAAGCAAAGACCCTGGCTGAATCCGTCCCTTGTGTCCTGGCCCCGAATATGAGTGTCGGGGTCAATGTCCTGCTTAAAGTGGTGGGGGAGGTGGCCAAGGTTTTGGGCGAAGACTTCGATATCGAGGTCCTGGAGGCCCATCATAATTTAAAAAAGGACGCTCCCAGCGGAACGGCCATGAAACTGGCCCAGGTCCTGGCCCAGGCCCGGTCTCTGGATTTGGATCAGGCAGCGGTATATGAACGGAAAGGGATCATCGGGGAACGGAAACGGGGTGAAATCGGTATCCAGACCCTGAGGGCCGGGGACATCATCGGGGAACATACGGTCCTGTTCGGCGGCCAGGGGGAAAGGATCGAGATCATTCACCGGGCCCAAAGCCGGGATACCTTTGTCCGCGGGGCACTGCGGGCGGCGCGCTGGATCGTGGGGCGCGGGAACGGTCTCTACGATATGCAGGACGTGCTGGGCTTCAGGGCCTAAAGATCCTTCACCGCTGATCCGATAAGAAAGAGAGTGCCCGGATAACGCAGGGGATTTTTCTCTTTCCGCTTGCAACCAGTCCGGGATTTCATATATGCTTATTGGGAAGTTCTTACTGAATTGGAGCTGTATTAATTTTGGTGGGGTTGAATGCGGCGAGAGGTTGTGGTGACCCGGGTGATTAAAAGGGGATAGTGATGTCAGGATCGCAGGCTTTTATAGGATTGGGCTCCAACCGCGGGGACAAAAAAAAAACTGCCTGACCGCCCTGGCCAAGCTTGAGGAAGAAACGGGTCAGAAGGTGCTTAAATGTTCTTCCTGGTATCTGACCGAACCGGTGGGCCTTGATGACCCGGAATGGTTTGTAAATGCGGTGGCCCTGCTGGAAACCCCTTTGGCCCCGGAGGATTTGATGAGGCGACTGCTGGAGATCGAGACCGCCTTGGGCCGGGAAAGAACCGTCAAATGGGGACCACGGGTGATAGATCTGGACCTTCTGGCTTATGATGAGGTCATCATCAGTCAGCCGGGGCTGACCCTTCCTCATCCCTTTTTGGAAAAGAGGAGGTTCGTTCTGGAACCGATGGGTGAGATTGCCCCGGACTATATCCATCCGGTTTTACGAAAGACGATAGCCGAGCTAAGAAGGGATTGGAGGGGGGAGGGGCAGGACCTGATCAGGATGACGGATTGAAAGACCATCCCTACCCGCAGGCGGAAAACCCATTTTGTTCAGCGTGCGGCTGAAACCAAGAAACAGAAAATAGTACTATACAATGCTCTTTAGATGGATTATACTAATACTACTGGGGTTTTTTATTTACCGTTTTGTCCGGCGCCTGTTTTCATCGCCAAAATTACCGAAGCAGGACCCGCCCCGGGAGATTCAGGATGAGATGGTTCAGGACCCGATGTGTAAAGTTTATGTGCCCAAACGGCAGGCGGTGATCCTCAATGACCCCCAGAGAGGGACTCATTATTTTTGCAGCACCAAATGCCGGGATAAGTATCTGAGAAAGGATTTTCAATGAAATTTTTTATTGATACGGCCAATCTGAAAGAAATTCAAGAGGCCGTGGCCTTGGGGCTGGTGGACGGGGTGACCACCAATCCTTCGCTTTTGTCAAAAGAAAAAGAAAAACCCCGGGAGTTGATCAAAAAGATCTGTCAGACGGTCGAGGGACCGGTCAGCGCCGAGGTCATTTCCGATAAGGCCCCGGATATGGTCCAGGAAGCCCAGACCCTGGCCAAGCTCGGGAAAAATATTGCCGTAAAAATACCCATGACCCCTGAGGGATTGAAAGCAGTCAAGGAACTCTCCGGCCTGGGCATCCCGACTAATGTGACCCTGATTTTTTCTCCTGTTCAGGCCCTGCTGGCGGCCAAGGCCGGTGCCACCTATGTCAGTCCCTTTGTCGGACGGCTGGACGATCTTTCCCAGGACGGCATGGAAATGGTGGGACAGATTGTCACCATCTTTAACAACTATGGCTTTGAAACTGAAATTATTGTGGCTTCCATCCGTCATCCGCTTCATGTCCTGACCGCAGCCCTGATGGGGGCCGATATCGCCACCATCCCTTTCAAGGTGATGTTGCAGTTGGCCCAACACCCTTTGACGGATATCGGGATAAAGAAGTTTTTAGACGATTGGAAAAAAATTCCAGGGAAAAAGTAATGGTGCCCGGCTGTCGGTTAAGGATATCTTTTTTTCGACTCCTCATTTTTCTGCCTCTTCTGATTTTAGGAGGGATTCCCTTGCCCGCAGGGGCTGATATTTTCCGCCACCAGGACGAAAAAGGGGTGATCCATTTTACCAATGTCCCGGGAAATCCCAACTACCAGCTCTATATCAAGGAGCCAACCAAACTCCAACCGGCCAAAGCCGGAAAGGGATCTTCCCGCTCCTGGTCTTCTACCCATAATAACTTGCATTATCTGCCTTTTCTCAACTCTCATATAGAAGAGGCCTCGCAACAGTATGGAGTAGATTCCAAACTGATTCAGGCCGTGATTCATGTGGAGTCCAATTTTGATCCCCAGGCCCTTTCTCCCAAAGGGGCCCAGGGATTAATGCAGTTAATGCCCCAAACGGCCCGGGATATGCAAGTCTCCGACGCCTTCAGTCCCAAAGAAAATATTCACGGCGGGGCCCGTTATCTTCGCTACCTGCTGGATACCTTTAATCAGGATACTTCACTGGCCCTGGCGGCCTATAACGCCGGTCCGGAAAAGGTCAATCTCCATCGGGGCATACCCCCATATACGGAAACCAGGACCTATGTCCAGAAAGTCCTTCAAATCTATAATCGATTAAAGAACTCTCTGGTCTCGACCCGTTAGGGCCTCTGTCGCTTATGGCCTCGGCTACTCCCCCGATATTAAATATCCCCAACTATCTGACGGTCTTACGAATCTTGTCTATCCCCCTAATTTTGGTCCCCCTCCAGAGTGGAAGACCAAAATCCAGTCTGCTGGCCGCCGCCATTTTTTCCGTGGCCTTTTTTACCGACTGGCTGGACGGTTTTATCGCCCGGAAAAAAAATCTGGTCACCAAATTCGGAAAAATACTGGACCCCCTGGCCGACAAGCTGTTGATCGGCGGTTCACTGATCATGCTCATCGGTCTGGGATGGGTGGAAGCCTGGATGGGTATCCTGCTCATCGGCAGGGAGATCGCCGTGACCTGGCTCAGGTCCATGCTGGCCGGAAAGGGGTTTATCCTGGCCGCCTCACGGGCGGGGAAATATAAGACTTTTTTTCAAGCCCTGGCCCTGATCCCCTTGATGATCCATTATCGATACGGCTATTTCGATTTTCATCTCTTTGGTACGATACTGCTCTGGGTCGCTCTGATATTGACCCTTTGGTCCGGCGTGCTGTATTTCGTTCAATATTATCCCATGCTGGCGGAAAAAGGGCCTAAAAGCTGACCGGGGATGGCGTTATTTTTCCTTGACTTTATTGTCAAGACCGTTTTATCATTACCTTTTAGTTGTACAGAGTTTAAGGTGCGTGAAAAAAGGCTTTAACCAGGAGGGTCATATTGTTGGTCTGGTTCTTTCCGGCCGGAAGCTGTTACAACTTAATCGACAAGGTGGAGGGGGGTGAGTTGTAATGGCCCAAGGCCAGGTCAAATGGTTCAGTGACCGAAAAGGTTATGGATTTATTTCCCAGGATGATGGCAATGATGTGTTTGTTCATTTTTCCGCAATTAAAGGCGATGGATTTCGCACCTTGCAGGAGGGGGAGAGGGTGGAATTTGAAGTGACCCAGGGTCCCAAAGGGCTCCAGGCCGCCAATGTAAGCAAAGCCGAATAAAATGTCCTTTTAAAGAAAGGGTTGTGGGAGCGGGAGCATCCTCTGTCCACAACCTTTTTTATTTTTATCAGCCGTTCGACAACGCACCTAATAACGATTAAATACTTCGATCCCTACTAAGGAAAACCATCTATGCGACAAAATGGCAGAAAAGCGGACGACCTGAGACCGGTCCGAATTATCCGCAACTATATCAAACACGCCGAGGGCTCGGTGCTGATTCAATTAGGGGAAACCAAGGTGATTTGTACCGCCACCTTGGAGGAAAAGGTCCCTCCTTTTTTAAGGAACAAGGGGCGGGGGTGGGTGACGGCCGAATACGCCATGCTGCCCAGGTCAACCAAGACCCGTACCACCCGGGAATCGACCCAGGGAAGGGTAGGGGGGCGTACCCATGAGATCCAGCGTTTGATCGGCCGGTCCTTACGGGCGGTGATCGACCTGAGCCTGATCGGAGAACGGACTTTCTGGATTGACTGCGACGTGGTCCAGGCCGACGGCGGGACCCGTACCGCCTCCATCACCGGCGCTTATGTGGCCCTGGTGGACGCCGTTGAATTCTTGCGTAAAGAGGTTTCCATCCCTCGCAACCCGATTATCGACTCCGTGGCCGCAATCAGCGTCGGCGTGGTCGACGGTCGGCCCTGCCTGGATTTGAATTATGAAGAGGATTCCAAGGCCGAGGTGGACTGCAATTTTGTTATGACCGGACGGGGACAGTTTATCGAGATTCAGGGAACAGCCGAGGGGCAACCCTTTTCCAAAGAGACCTTTGAAACCATGACCACCATGGCCGCTCGCGGCATTGAAAAACTGACCGCTGTACAACATCAAGCCCTCCATCCATGATCCTGGTTTTGGCCACCCATAATGAGGGGAAAAAGAAGGAAATCGAAACCTCCCTCAATCTCCCCTTTCTGGAAATTAAGTCCCTGGCCGACTTTCCCGCAGGTCTGGAAATCATCGAGGACGGCGACTCCTTTGCCGAAAACGCCCTGAAGAAAGCCCGGACCGTCTGCGAATATTTGAAGATGCCGGTCCTGGCCGATGATTCCGGTCTGATGGTGGATGTCCTGGGCGGAGCCCCGGGGATTTTTTCGGCCAGGTTTTCCGGTCCCCGGGCAACGGACCAGGCCAACAATGAAAAACTGCTGACCCTCCTGGAAGGGGTCCCCGAAGATCGACGTACGTCCCGCTTTATCTGTGCCCTGGTTTTTTATGCTCCTTCCGGGCAGTGGCGCCTAACCGAAGGAATCTGCCAGGGGCGGATAGCCTTGGCCCCGGAAGGGGACCAGGGCTTCGGTTATGATCCGGTTTTTTATCTCCCGGAGTGGGGAAAAACCATGGCCCAGCTTCCTCTGGAGGCCAAGAACCGCATCAGCCACCGGGCCCGGGCCTTGGAGAAGATGCGGCCTCATCTTTTTTCCCTGGTAAAGGATACCACAAGAGGTTGAGACTGGATCCAGCACCCGGCAACCCGTATCCAGTATCCAGCATCCAGTATCCAGTATCCAGTATCCAGTATCCAGTATCCGGTATACAGCATCCAGCATCTTGTTTTCCACTATCTTCTCCTTGTTTTTGCGGGCCGTTTATGGTATTCAGATAAGCAGTCGGGGCGTAGCGCAGCCTGGATAGCGCACCTGCCTTGGGCGCAGGGGGTCGGAGGTTCAAATCCTCTCGCCCCGACCAGTTCCATCTGTTCCGGTTATGATTCAGGAGGAAAAATCATCCTTCTGAAACGGGGAAACCTGATAAACCCAGAACCCGATCAGCCTCCCGTTCTCCATGAATTTAAAAATCTTTTCTTTTCTGACAGCACTGTTCCTACTGATCCTTGGGCTTTCCGCCCTTTGTCCTTGTCTGCAAGCCTTTACCACCCCGGAGGTGGATTTGCAGGATGTCAACATCGTCGGTATGGATCGGGAGACCCTGGATCTGGAAGGGGTTTTGAAGATCAGGAACCCCAACGACCTGGGGGCCAAGTTTTCCGGCTATCAATTTCAACTGGAGGTGGAAGGGCAGCGACTTTCCCAGGGCGAGTCGAACCGGCCTTTTCAGATCCCGGCCTCAGGCGCCGTTACCCTTGCCATCCCGGCAACCGTCCTTTGGGACGACCTCCTGGCTGTAGGACGGAAAGGGATCCTGGGGCGGGACCTGGTTTACGTCCTCAAAGGCACGGCCTTTCTGGATTCGATTCTGGGGAAAATCCCCGTCCCCTTTTCCCATCAGGACACCTTCAACCTGGCCGATCTCCTGAGAGAAAAAACCCGGCGTTTTTTCCAGGGGCTGTAGATGTCGACCCCTTCCAGCGCCCAGACTACAACCCAGGTAGCCAAATCCGCCGGTTCGGTAGGTGTCGCCGTTTTTTCCAGCCGCATTCTGGGCCTGATCCGGGAACAGGTCATGGCTGTTCTTTTCGGGGCGGGTTATTTTATGGACGCCTTCGTCGTGGCCTTCCGAATCCCCAACCTGTTGCGCGACCTCTTTGCCGAAGGGGCCCTTTCCGCCGCCTTTGTCACCGTCTTCACCGATTATGACCAGAAAAAAGGGGCCGAGGAAACCTGGCGGCTGGCCAATAATGTGCTTTTGGCCCTGACCCTGCTCCTGTCCCTCATTACCCTTCTGGGCATGATATTTTCCGAGTCCATTATCCGGATCATGGCCCCTGACTTCGGACGGGTCCAGGGCAAAATCGCCCTGACCCGGCTCCTGACCAATATCATGTTCCCTTTTTTGATTCTCATCTCCGTGGCGGCTGTGGTCATGGGTATTCTCAATACCAAGGGGCGTTTTTTCATTCCGGCCCTGGCCTCGGCTTTCTTTAATCTGGGTTCCATTGTCGGTGGAGTGATCTGCGCCCTGTGGGTGGCCCCGGCCTTCGGCCAACCGCGGATTGTCGGGATGGCTGTCGGCACCCTGATCGGGGGCCTTCTGCAACTGGCCGTTCAGCTCCCCTCTCTGCGAGCCAGCGGGTTCCGCTGGATTCCTCGTCTGAGTTTAAAAGATGAAGGATTACGCCGGATCATGACCCTGATGATTCCGGCCGTCATCGGCCTCTCCGCCGCGGAGATTAATATTTTTATCAATACCAATTTTGCCGCTCAATGCGCTCAGGGCAGTGTCTCCTGGCTTAACTACGCCTTCCGGCTGATGCAGTTCCCCATCGGCCTTTTCGGGGTGGCCATTTCCATCGCCACCCTGCCGGTTATTTCCCGCCAGGTCTCCCGGGGAGATACAGCGGCTCTGAAATCCACCTATGTCTCTTCCCTGACCATGGCCTTTCTCCTGACCGTACCGGCCTCGTTCGGTCTGGCTTTTTTAGGGGAACCGATCATCCGCCTGATATTCGAACACGGTCGTTTTAATGCTCAGGACACGCTGCATACCGCGGAAGCCCTGACCTATTATGCCGTTGGTCTTTTCGCCTATTCCTCGGTCAAGATCACCGTCCCGATTTTTTATGCCCTGAAAGATACCAAATATCCGGTTATGGCCAGTTTTCTGGCCGTAGTCATCAATTATCTGTTCGTTTCCCTGGCCCTGGAGGCTTTTCAGCACAAGGCCATCGCCTTTTCCACTTCCGTGACCATGATCTTTAATTTTATTTTCCTGAGCGCCGTGCTTTTCCGTAAGGTCGGGGGATATGATCTGAAATACCTCTTCCGTTCCCTGATCAAGATCGTCCTGGCCTCCTTAGTCATGGGGGTGGGGGCCTGGTATCTTTATCAGTGGTTGGGAAGGGTCATGAAGGCCGGGGGAATCGTGGGAGAGGCTTTCTTATTGGCCGTGGTCATGGCCGCGGCTGTGGCGGTCTATTTTCTGCTCATCCGCTGGCTGGGGGTGCGGGAATTAAATGAGGTCCTGGAGGGATTGAAACGACGATTCCTCAAAAAACAAATTTCATCTTGACCAATTCCTTTAAATCCATTACAAATAACCCAGTGCCTGGGTGGCGGAACTGGTAGACGCAAGGGACTTAAAATCCCTCGGTCCTCGTGGCTGTACCGGTTCGATTCCGGTCCCAGGCACCAACTATATCAATCAATCTCAAAACAGGGGCTTCGGCCCCAGTTTTTTGGGGTCCTCCCTTTCTTAATAGTGTACTACCGGAGATTTGAACCGGGACCGGGCGCGTATTCCCTGTCATTGTCAGGCCAGGGGATTGTTGCGGGGTAAGCGATTCGGATATGGTTCAGGCCAAAGATCTGATCGGACCGAATAAAAAAATGAACAACGTCTTTACCTGGAAGACTTTCCGAACTTAACTGTGATAAGCTTTTATAGTTTGACCTCTTTAATCCTTCTCCCCGTCACCGGATGGATGAAGCCTTGATCATCGGGACTAGTTTGCCTTAGCACGATCCCCTTTTTGTTTTTTTACCGACGGGGTGCCAGAATCGCCTCTTCGCGAGTAAAGGGAATGTCAAGAAAAAAGACCTGACCCCACTCCACGAACTTAACTGTGATAAGCTTTTATAGTTTGGCCTCTTTAATCCTTCTCCCCGTCACCGGATGGATGAAGCCTTGATCATCGGGACTAGTTTGCCTTAGCACGATCCCCTTTTTGTTTTTTTACCGACGGGGTGCCAGAATCGCCTCTTCGCGAGTAAAGGGAATGTCAAGAAAAAAGACCTGACCCCACTCCACAAGCCGTGTGATTTCCGAAGAAAACGAAGTCCGGCTCCAGGCCCTGCTCCCCAATAGCCGGCGTATACCAGCCGATGACTCCGAATTCGGCCTGGCCACCTCCCGCAGAAAGCTGAAAACCTTCCGCTCGCCTTCGGTGGGTTTCTCTAATTCCTCGATCTCATCGGGATGCATTCGGGCCATAAAATATTTATTCAACCAATTCATAAACGTAAGAGATTTTATCTCCAGAGGTTTAACCTTGAATTATTGACTCAAATGAACAACGTCCCCCTCCCTATGCACTACCGAGTTTCCCATGATCATAAGATAATATTTTTCAAAAAAGGAAGAATTCAAAATATACAACATAAATGAATTGACTTTTTAGCAAAAATTGAATAAGGATATTTCTATTATAATCTCAGACTTATCTGTCGGTAGTAACCTTTAAAAAGGAGTGACGATGGAAGAATAACAGCCCTATTTCTTAAATAGAGAAGTGGGGCTTTTTTATTACGTGACTAAATTTTATGGCTAAGGAATTCAAAATGGAAAAAAAAGAATTTTTTATCAATGCCATAAATATGATTGAAGATAATGGCAGCAAGAATATACCAACGGCACTATATTATGAACAGTCTAATAAACCTCTAATCGGATCAGCAGCATTATCCGTTACAGATAATCAATTGGAAATAAACGAAGATTTTAAGATTGATATCGGATTTATTGAGCCCGGCTCAAGCGGTTCACATAGAAAATATAAAACGGCAACAGGTGATTATAAATCAGCTGTAGGATTAGCTGCTGATTTCTTAAATCAAATTATTAAAGTAATAAATAGCTGGTTAATTTCTAATGGGAAAAACGTAAAATTTTCTATAATGATTGCTGAACCCTTAGCGTTGCAAGGTGAATTAGCTTCTGAATCTTGGTTATCTAAATATCGTGGGAATCTTTCAAGAATTTTAGGTGGTATTAAAGTAGAAAATATTAGCTTTTTGCCAGAACCTTTCGCAGTTTTTCAATATTATAGACATGGAATGAGATATCCTGTTATCGCAGGGAGAAGCAAGCAATGCGCTCTAATCGTTGATTTTGGAGGTGGAACTTTTGATGTATGTATAATCGAAACAAATAAGGAAGGAGATATTAGTAGGGGAGGCAGAAACTCTCTCCCGTTAGCTGCTTCATCCGCTCCGATCGGCGGTTTTTTTATTAATCGAATGATAGCGGAATATTTATTCAAAAAATATTTTGATAAGCCAAAGGATTTATTCGCAAAAATTGGGAAAGGTTTTGCCTTATATAAGGATTGGAGAAAAAACAAAGTTGATCTTTCCACTTTGTCGAACGACTTTCTAAATTTCATTCAAAACTTTCATGAAGTGGTTTACAGAATCGAAAAGGCGAAGTTAACAATTTGTCAAAATATATTCGATTGGAGACTTGATGCAGAACTGAATATTACAGTGCCTATAACATTACCAGAGTCCCCTTTCTCACAAGGAGGCAAAAAAATAAATACAAAGATAATTGGGAAAGAATTAAGAGAAATATTTATTGATAAAATTTGGAAACAGCATCTCAAAAATATTATTAATCAAACCCTTCAAAGGGGAAAAGAATATCTTGAAAATGCTCCTCCAATATCTGTTATTTTATTATCAGGTGGATCAGCTAATATCGGGTGGTTACAGGAGTTGATAAAAAATGAATTTATTGATCAATTAAGAAATGCTGAAATATTAAGATTACCCGATTTTCAAGAAGTAGTTTCAAAAGGGTTGGCGGTTGAATGTGCCAGGAAATATTTTAACAAAGAAGGTGATTTTTCATCAATTACTTATAATAGACTTTGTTTAATCCTTGATTCTGATTGCAACGGGTATGAACAAAAATCATTTAAAAGTATAGGCGAAGGCATGCCAGACGTTAGAAATAATCCTGGAGTTCTACTACCATCCGCGAGTATTTTAAAATCTTTTATGGATAATCCGATGAAGTGGAAGGTTCACTTAGAGAAACCTCCTCGCAGACAGTTAGATTACTATTTTCTTAGATCAAGTTATGATCCCCAAGATCTTGATAATTTACAAAATATAGAAAATCGAACTATTTTTACTCCAAAAAATTGCATTTTTGATTCTGATATAAAAATCGAACTTCTCGTTAAATCTGATGGGACTGCTATCCCAAATTTCATTTATAAAAGTGGCCGCACTGCTAAAGACAGAATCGAAGTAAAAGGAAAACCATTTTATATTGATATGACATGCATTGAAACAGAGAATGTATCAGAGGCTTATATTGGATTGGATTTTGGTACAAGCAATACCTCGATATCATTTATTGATGAATTTTCTATTTCAACCTATAGAAAAAGATCTACCGAGAAGAATTGGGTTGAATTAAGTGATTTAATAAGTGTTTTGCCTTTTCCGATAGCAGCTCCGCTTAATCAATATCTTTCAGAGCCTGATCCGATTAAAAGTAAAATTAAGGCACGCGAATTTATTGAGGCCGCTTTGTGTTTGGGGAGTTATATCTCATATATTGAATTTTGTATAAATAAACCAAGATCAGAGACAAGGATATTCAAAGGATTTACACAAAGATCAGCCACTCCACTTTGGGATCTTTTAAGAACATGCGTTGAAAAAAATGGAGATAAAGATTACATTTCAAGTCCGTATAAAGAACTGTTAAATGATAATAATAAAGTTATCATAGAAGAAGCCCTCGATTTTCTTGCAAGATCGAAGCATGGTAAGGATAAGGAATCATACGACATATTAAGACCAGTTAGATTGCTTGCCAACATTAGTAGGGAAGTATTTGAGGAAAATATATTTGGTCACTTTGAAAATATCCAAAAACAGAGATTTTCCAGAGAATATAATGGGCTTTTTAGGCATGCTCACGGTAGTCATCCACCATTTTATAATATATCAAAATACATTGGAACAATATCGTTTTCACAAGATGATCCTGTTATTTATAATAAGGAAAATGGTAATTTATTATCTTTACAACCATTAGTTTTCTGGGATGATTGCTCTGATCATCCTGATTTAGAAAATGGGCATTGTTATTTTTTTGACAAAGCAGGAAAAGACAACGAGTTTTCTTTTAAAGCAACTGGTTACTCTTGTACATGTATTGTTTCATTAAAATCAAAATATTTAGAATTAGCGGAAAGGTTAATTCAAATAAAAAAAGAGGACCCAAAACTCTCAAATTATAAAATTGACCTTATGGAAGAAATAAAAATAGAGTAGATGGTTAAGCAAACTCATTGGGGAATGGTTTTCACCCGAATTGATACATTAAAGGAAGTTTTTAATTGCTAATAGAGAGAACCTGATTTTAGGTGTCCATCAGCCGTATTTTTCAATTAAAAATGATAATGTTAATGATCGCCCATATGGAGCCATTGCAAGATCGCTTAATGGCGCCACCTCGTGATCGCCTAATAGAGCCAATCGATGATCGGCTAAAGGAGCCATTGGGGGATCACCTAATGGCTCCTTTTCAGGATCGCCTTAAAGGAGCCACTTAAAGTCGCCAAAGGGTCTCGGACTTTCCATTAACCTAGTGTAACCTTCTGGAAAAATGAAGCCAGGAGGACACCGATGTGAATGGGGTCAAGTCTCCGGTTGACCTTTGATCAAATTTCGATTTATTGTATTTTCTTTAACGTTCAGTTAAAACCTTAGAAGAATAGTTGCCACAAAATCCGGGGACCATACTAATTTAAAGTGGAAAAGGGGGACGACCGTAAATAATTCAATTATCAAGCTTCTAAATAGGTCTCAACCCCCTTTTAATTTTTGCACTCTCGGAGTGAACGTCTCCTGTTCCATTTCAATTACCTAATTGTTTATGGCTGGCTCAAATTATTTGTAATGTGCAAAATTCAAGACCTGACCCCGCTTCCCCTTACTTTTCATGGGAGTCCCCTTATTTCTTATTTCAAAACAATGGTAACAATGGGGGCAAACCTTAATAACGGGTGAACCCTTGCATTTTACATTCGTTTATCTCAGTTTGATCACGCGGAAGGTTTCGGCATATTGAAAACCCTTGGCTTTCCCGGATTCGGCCAACCGTTGTCGGATAAATTCGTCCAGACCTTGGAATTCATCAAGTTGGCTATGATGCTCCTTCAAGGCTTTGATCTTCAGATCCATCGTCTCGCTCACATCAATCCAGGTATCGACCACGGTTAAATCTCGCACATAAATTCCATGAACCTGATGAGCCGGACCCTCTTCCGGCCAGAGCAGTTCCATTTCGGAACAAGGGAAGACGGCATCGATGGCCGCCAGTGCCGCAGCCCGATGATCAGGGTGATTGACGCGATTGCCCCAGAACAATTGGGTCGGATCTCCGCAGAAAACCACTTCGGGCTTATATTTCCGAATCAAACGAACCAATTCACGCCTTAAAGTCAGATCGGCTACCAGAGCGCAGTCGTCATGGCGCAGAAATTCAATATGCGTTACACCAAGTACCGCACAGGCATTGCACTGCTCCTCTTCCCTTACGGCGGCTAATGATTCAGGCGTATACTTTAAATCATGCGTTCCGAAATTGCCGCTGGTACACAGGACATAGGTGATTTCGCATCCTGCCCCGGCCCACTTGGCTACCGTTCCGCTGCAGGAGAACTCGGTATCGTCGGGATGGGCAAAAATCGTCATTGCGGTCTTTGGAATCCATTCGCTGTCAAATTTCGCCATAGGGGCTAACTTCCTTTCTTTGCCGATAATAAGATTAAAGATACCCTTTAGATTCTAATGGAAAGGTCTACCGTGCTGTTTTTATTCCAGCCACCCCACCAACCCAAGAGAGGGTCCTCGGTATCCCTTGGTTGGAAGGGATAGGATAATCCATTCTTTGCCGCTGTCAAGACCCTTCAGAAAAATTTTGGATGAGGAAGCCGAAGAGTGAACGGGCAGGCTGGCCGCGGCAGGGTATTTCCCCGAGAGAGAGCTGATAACTGATCCATAGAAGGGGACATCCTTTGGATTGATTTTATCCCCGGTTTCCGTCCCGTAAAATAGTTTTTGAATAAAATGAACAAGGTCCCCTCCTAACGCTGATTCGATTTTTATCTTGACAATTTAATCGGTATGCAGAAAAAATCCTCAAAGAGATCCGGCATTGTATGGATTGAATCCGAAAAATAAAAGGAAACTTCGTTGAGCACTCGGGTCATTGCTTTTATCAATTTCAAGGGGGGAGTGGGGAAGACGGCCAATGTGGTTAATATTGGCGCGGCCCTGGCCAAAGCCAATGCCATCCCCCTATCCAAGGATACATCCAAAGAGAAATTGATAGAAATGATCACTCATTATGCACGCCGTGCCCACAGTAATATCCGCCACCGGGCCTGAGGGACCTCTACTCAAAAGGCTTGAGGCAGAAAAAAGGGTCGGCACCAAAAAAAGTAAAAAGGGCCGGTTGCGATTAAACGACCCTTTTTATTTCAAGGACCGGCAGAAAAATAGAAAATTATGAAAATAGAAAAGCTTTCCGAATCCCTTTACCACATCAAGGCCAACATCCCCCAAACCCGGTTTGCATTTTCCTTCTACCTCATTACTGAAGGCGGAGGGGTTCTTATTGAGCCCGGCCCTGCCGGCCTGGTTCCTTCCCTGCTGGAAGGGATGAAACAGGTTGGTCTGCAGGGATTGGCCTATATTATTCCGACCCATATCCATCTGGACCATGGCGGAGGGTGCGGAAAACTGGCTGGGCTTTTTCCCAAGTCCCGGGTGGTGATTCATCCCCGGGCGCAGAAACACCTGCTTGATCCGACCAGGCTGATTGAGGGGACCAGGATGGCTTACGGAAACGATTTTGAATCCCAATACGGCCCGATTCTTCCCGTTTCCAAAACCCAACTGGTTATACCGGAAGACGGAGAAATCCTGGAACCGAAGGGGCGGGCACTGCAGATCATCTACGCTCCCGGTCATGCCCCGCATCAGATAGCCATTTTTGATAAAAAAACCGGGGGGCTTTTCTGCGGAGAAGCTTTGGGCATTCCCCTTCCGGGAGATGAGGAACTCGTTCTGCCCTCGGTCTCCATCCAGGACTTTAATCCCGATCTCTATGTGGAGACCATCAACAAACTGAGACAACTCAACCCCAAAGTCCTATATTTCTCACATCAGGGTGGTGTCCGGGATTCGGTACCGCTCATAGACCGTCTTCTACGGAACATGGAGGTACTCCGGGTGGTCGTTCCCGAAAAGTTAAGAAAAGGGGAACCGGTTGAGGTGATCGTGGAACATACGCTTGAATTGCTGCCCGGAGGGGATCAAAAGAATCCCGTTGTGATGGCCATACTTCAAGAAACCATAATGGGATTCGCCTACTATTACAAACGCAAGGGATGGAGTTAGGTTAGACCTTCTTCGAAAGACATGACTCCTTCCTTTTTGGTTCTGCAAAAAAATAGCCCGCTGGAGGGAATCCAGGTTTGTCCGTGTGGATCGGGGGCATAAATACTTTTAACACACCTGAAGTGTTACAAAAAAAAGGACTCAGATCATGGAACCATCTCAAGAATTAAAAGAAAGAATAGAGGTCCTGGCCCAACGTCAATGGGACCTCCCGGATATTAAGAAGCGGTTTGATCTTCTGGTAGAAAAAGGAATTCCCCAAAAGCCAATCGATCGGGAGGAAATCCTGCGGGATAAGGGGGAAATTCTAAATCGGGTGCAGCAACGAGCCGAAGAATATTGTTACCTGACCCGGAGCTGCGCCAAGGGATCGGCTTTGGCCCTGCTCGAGCAATTTGGCCTGGGGAATATGGAAATCGTAAAGGCCATGGCCCCTTTCCCCGGCCTGGCTATGAGTGGCGGGATTTGCGGCCCTGTCGCCGGAGGGTTGGCCGTCATGGGTTTATATTTTTCTGACCCGGATCTGTCCAATTTTGAAAATCCCAGGCATTACCTGGCAGCCAGGGAATTCCTTAAACGGTTCAAAAAGACCCTGGGCAGTCTTTCGTGCTTAGATATTCAGGAACAAGTCTTGGGGGGAAGGTTCGATCCCTTTGCCTCCCCTGAAGAGCGGGAGGGCTTCAACGCCACCGGGGCCCGCGAAAAATGTCCCGTCGCCCCCGGACTGGGGGCCAGAATCGCCGCCGAAATTATCATCGAAAGTCTGGCAAAGAAAAAATGATTTTTCCCGTTTAAGCGGACCAGAAAATCGTCAGTTCCAGACCGTGCTCAAGTGTTTTATTTTCAGATCTTGTGGTTCGTGGCCAACCCTTAGTCTTTGGGCCAGTTCTTTCAAATGGACAAATTTATGATTTCAAAGCGAACAACTCAACTCAAGAATACCAACCTTCGGATTATTTTAGGGAAAATAGAACAAAATGGGATGGGCACTAAAAAAAGAAAAGGCAAGAGGATTAAAGTCCACCATTGACCGGAAGGGAAGATCATTTGTCAATTTGAAAAAATTGACCTCAAAATAATCTAAAATATTTTCGAGGCATTCTTGATCAATATTCCATTTTAACTTCCCTGTGAAATAGTTTCTGACTTGAATGAACAACGTCCCTCTTTTCCACAGGTTGATAAAATCAACGAAGCTGAGAAGATGGACGTGAAAAGATCCTGAACCTGTGGTAAGATTAAGATATCTTACCAAGGGAGGCATTCATGGAGATATCTTCGGACTATGTCGGAACCCGGTTGAAAGAATACCGGAAAGAAATCACCTGGCGGGAAACCATGAACTATGCCGCTGCCATTGGAGACGATAACCCGGTTTATTTCGATGATGAGCGCTCTGAAGGCCTTATCGCCCATCCCATGTTCGGCGTGGCCGTTACCTGGCCTATTTCCGAAAGAATTTGGGAATACCTGGAGGGGCCCGATTTTCCCAAAGAAATCCTTTTAACCCAGGTTCATTATACGGAGCATCTCCACCTGCATCGCCCTATCCGCCCCGGTGATCACCTGACCGTCCGGGGCCGGGTGGCCGCCACCCTGCCCCATAAGTCGGGGTCCCTTTTGGTTATCCGATATGATGCCTATGACCCTCAGGGGATGCCGGTTTTCTCTGAGCATATGGGGGGGCTGATGAGGGGTGTCCGCTGCATTGATGAGAGGAAAGGGACCGAACAACTGCCCCGCCTGCCCGATCGATCAGGGAAGGAAGGACTTCTCTGGGAATCGCCCCTCCGTATTGAGCGTACGGCCCCGTTTCTTTACGACGGCTGTACCAACATTTTTTTCCCGATCCATACTTCTGTAAAATTTGCCCGGGCCGTGGGTTTGCCGGGAATCATTCTTCAGGGCACAGCCACACTGGCCCTGGCGGTGCGGGAAGTGATCAACCGCGAACTGGGGAGTGATCCCCGGAAGGTTCGTTCCATCGCCTGCCGATTTACCGGAATGGTGATACCCGGATCGGAAATACAGGTTCAACTGGAAGGCCGAAATACCGACAGGGACGGGGATCACTATTTTTTCCAGGTCATGAACAGTGCAGGGAAGAAGGCCGTCAGTGACGGGGTCATCACTGTGTAAAGGCCCGCAAATAAGGCCGATCCGAAAGACCTCGAAGGGAAAAAGGTTGAATCCCGGAATCCTTCGTAAAGCAAAGAGTGAACCTGTTTCCTTCCGGAAATTCGGATTTCAGGATGGATATAAACTAACTTAGAACAGGAGAAAATCATGGACTGGAGCAAACTCAATCTGACTTGGCATTACGTGGAAAAATGGGCCGCGGAAAAACCGCAGGCCGAGGCCCTTGTCTTCGACCAGGAGCGTCTCACCTGGGCTGATTTCCATTTGCGGATGAACCGGATCGCCCGGGCCTATCTGGCTGCCGGCGTCCAGAAGGGTGACCGGGTAGCCATGCTCTCGGCTGCCCGTAATGAATTTCTGACCACCTATATGGCCGCAGGCATGGTCGGGGCCATGTGGCTGGGTCTAAATCCAAAATTCACACTGGAAGAACTTCGCTATCAGATAGCCGATGCCCAGCCATCCGTATTGATCGCCGTCGACCAATTTCCGGGAACGGATATGGTTGCCACGATTCGAGCCCTCCGGGATGAATTTCCCTTCATTAAAAAGGTCCTGGTCATCGGTCGACCTGTTGAAGAAACGGAATCTTTTGTTGAATTTACGGACCTGCCCCGCCCGGATTTTGATCCGGCTCTGTCCGAACGGGCTTCCGAGGTCGGGGAAAACGATCCGGCCCTGCTCATGTACACCTCCGGCTCTACAGGTAAACCCAAGGGGGTGGTCCACACCCATCGCAGCATTATCGAGAACATCAAAATTGAGGCTGAGAAATTCTATGCCGATGAGGATATGCGGGTCCTCCTTCACTTTCCCATCAATCATGTCGCCGCCGACGTAGAGATCGGCTTTGCCGCCGTACTGGCCGGGGGGTGTATCGTCTTTATGGACCAGTTCGACCCGGTGGGCTCTCTGAAGATGATCGAAAAGGAGCGGATCACCATGTTCGGACAGGTTCCCGTTATGTTTCTTCTGCAGATGAGACAACCCGAATTCTTCCAGACCGATTTCAGTTCTTTAAAGCTCATCGTCTGGGCCGGCGCCGCCGCCCCGAAGGTGATGCTGGATGTCCTTTCAGGCATCTGCAACCAGACCGGTACGATGCTCATGACCGGGTATGGGTCCACGGAAGTCTGCGGCTTCGTAACCTACACTGAAAAAGGCGACGATCCGGAGACCCTGTTGAAAACAGCGGGAAAGATCACCCCGCCTTTTGAGTTGAAGATCGTTGATGAAAAGCGCCGTGAAATCCCCAACGGTCAGGTGGGTGAAATCGCCGTTCGCGGACCTTTCATGTTCAAGGAATATCTGAACCGGCCGGAAGCAACCGCAGAGGTCCTCGATGCCGAAGGGTGGTACTACACCTCCGATCTGGCCTCCAGAGATGATCGGGGGTATATTACCATCAGCGGCCGTACCTCGGAGATGTTCAAGACCGGCGGTGAAAATGTTTATCCGCGGGAAATTGAGGAAATTCTTGAGGCCCAGGGCAGCATCCTCTTTGCCGCGGTCATCGGTGTCCCGGATGAAACCTACCAGGAAGTCGGCTGGGCCTTTGCCATGACCCTCCCGGGAAAGGAAGTGACCGAAGAGGAATTGCGGGAATACTGCAGATCCCGGTTGGCCAACTACAAAGTCCCCAAGAAATTTATTATTCGACCCCTGCTGCCCTTGCTGGCTACCGGCAAGGTCGATAAGTTGGCCCTTAAAAAAGAAATTCCGGAACTGTTGAAAAAATAGGATCGGAAAATTATTTTCAGGCTCCAAAGGGAAGACCCGAGGAAAAAAACGGCCCAGGGGGAAAAATCAAAAACAAAGAGAAGAAGGGGGGGTAATTATTTTTTTTAACCCTTCAAGGGCAACGCTTGTCCAATAATACAAACAGACGAAAAGGGATTGATTTCGACGCAGCCATTATCCCCGTTATCGGCGCTTGATTTCCGGTCTCCATGGATCTTACGGTAAAAAAAATCTGACCGGTTCCGTCGAAGCAAGGATCAAAGGGTCCTTTCTGTTTAAATGGAATAAGCCAGTTTTCATTATAAGATAACTTATAAGCGGTGTGACTTGCAGGAGGATAAAAATGAAAAAAATTCTACTGGGTTCGATGATTCTGATGTTGATAACCATGCTCCCCATTTTATCGGCATCACAGGCAAGCGTTCGTATAACGGTCCCCTTACCCCCGCCTCTATCCTTTGTGGTGCCCCCCCATGTAGTGGTCCTGCCCGGCACCGATATTTATGTCGTTCCCGATTTAATGGAAGACCTTTTCTTCCAAAACGGCTGGTGGTGGAGATACTGGGATAATCGCTGGTATCGCTCCCGATATTATGACCGTGGATGGGATTATTATCGTGGTTATCCTTCCTGGCATAGAAGGATTCCTCCCAACTGGAGAGATCACTATAGAGACCACCGTTGGCAGGGACGGCCCTGGAATCCGCCCCGTATTCATCGGGACCATTTAGATCGACACTGGAGAGACGGTCACTGGAGGAGGGATCATGGATGGGGGGATCCCGGAAGGCCTGGCAGACCTGGACCGGACCGAATGGGTGGTCCGCAAGGTCCCGGTGTACAGCCCCCTGTTGGAGCCGGACCGGAACGCATTGGTGGACCCCAAGGTCCTGGTGTACAGCCCCCAGTCGGACCTGGCCCCGGCCGAGGAGGTGTCTATAGAGACCGTGAAAGTCGTGGGGGTGGAGAGGGCCCCGCATTGCTCCGATGAGAAGACCGGTGCTGGAAGATACTGTAGAAAATAATATGAAGAAAAATTGATAATAGACAGGCCTTTTCTTTAAAGCCACATCAGAAACGGCTGTCGGGTCAAATGGGGAAATCTTCGGGCCGCCTCACTAATGGAATGGTGGGGCAGCCTGTTTTTTTAAACGTAGCCGCCAATCAAAAACAGGCCCAGGAAAGGACATTCCTGAGGACGATGGCGGGAAATGAGGCCTATCTCTGCAAGGGCCAACCCTTTGAGGGAAGGGTTAGTTACTCAAGAATAAAATTCTACGCAAATTGGATAGAATTTATTCTAAAATGGAAAGTTTATCCGGACCGAATAAAGAATAATCGGATTTCCAATTTTGGTTCCGGCTGGTCCGGGTTGGGTTTAACCAAATAGAATTTTCAGTTTTCGGACCGGCTTTTCCCCCTTGTCATGCAAAAAGCTTTTTATGGCCAGGAATGCCTTTTCATGAATACCCGGTGCCTCACTTTCCCTGGGCCCGGCCACGTTTAAGGTCTTGATGTTGTTTTTCTCCCCCCACTCCCTGACCTTCGGCGGGTCAAAATGGTCGTTTAAGTCAATGATCAGATAGGGCTTTTCTAACTCAACGGCAAACCTGACGGTCAGGGCCGTCCCTCCGCGGAGAGGCCCATTGGTCAGGATGCAGGTCCCGTCGGCTTCCCGGACATTTTTCTCGGTCCTCAGCGGGTAATTGGGTGAACCCGTTTCCGAAAGGGGATACTTGAGACTGATGGGGCCGTCCTCAGCCCGGCGCCCTTTGGGACACCAGCCCCCGCAGGGGATACCAAGCTCCAGGGCGGCGTCGAGCGCCGCCCGGTCGACCCCGGTCTGGCCGCCGGAGATGATTTTAGAAAATATTACCCCCACCTTTTTCGTAACTTACGTATGGAATTCTTAGCCAATTGGATAAAAGTTATTCCAAAAACGAAATTTACCCGGACTGAATGAAGTATTTTCAGAATTCCGTTTTGGTTCTGGCCGGTCCGGGTGGGATTGAATCTACCATCTTTTTAACCAAGTCAACCTATCATAAAAATCCCCATCAGGGAAATATTCTTTTTTTATCCGAAGATCGTTGACGTTTGAGTTCGATTTTTCTATACTTCTTGATCAATAGTAGTAAGTTAAGAATATAATCCGGCATAAAGTGGATAGAATATTTATACCACAGGAAATAAACCCGGACCGGATGAGGAATTTAGGGGAGGGTGGTTATGTCCGCAGTTGAAGAGGCTCGAAAGGCCATGGAGGATTATTTCACCGCTTTTAATGCCCAGGATCGGGAAGCTATGCTCCGGCTCCTGCACTTCCCCTTCGCTTGGATTATCAACAGCCGGGTCCGGCCTGTGGCCAAGGCTGCTGATTTCCAATCTCCGACCAAGACCCTGGTCGAGACCGAGGGCTGGCAGCGCAGCGCCTTTGATTACATCGAACCGGTGCAGGTCTGGGAAAACAAGGTCCATTTCAAGTTGGCTTACAGCCGCTATAAAGCCGACGGCACCCGCTATATGACCCACGAGGCTCTGTGGATCGTGACCAAGGTGGAGGGCCGCTGGGGGATGTGCCTGATGTCCCTGCATGTTCAATCCACCGGTTGATATCTGAATAGGAACCGGATCCGATTTTAAAGGCTACAGAAGGGATACCTCGCTTTTTAGCAGAACCTGTTTTTAAAGGCACGAACTTGGGGCGGAGTGCCCCGTCGATTTACTTGAACGGAGTGAAAAGGAAAGGAGAAACATTATGGGATTATTGGACGGTAAAGTAGCGATCATTACCGGCTCCGGCCGGGGTGTGGGAAGGGCTGAGGCCTTAGCCATGGCTAAAGAGGGGGCGAAAGTGGTGATCAACGATCTGGGCGGCTCCTTAGACGGAAGGGGAGAGAAGACCATGGTGGCCGATCAGGTGGTGGAGGAAATTAAGGCCCTGGGGGGCCAGGCCGCCTCGGATTTTTCGGACGTGGGCACCCTGGACGGTGTGGATAATATGATCTGGAAGGCCCTGAGCAAATTCGGCCGGCTGGACATCATGGTCCACAATGCCGGGGTCCTGCGGGATAAAATGCTTTTGAATATGGAGGAAGACGACTGGGATTTCGTCCAAAAGGTCCATGCCAAGGGGACCTTTCTCTGTACCCGGGCCGCGGGAAGGATCATGCGGGCCCAGGGGCAAGGGGGAGTCATCATGAACACCACCTCCATGTCCGGTCTGATGGGAAATTTCGGCCAGGCCAATTACAGCTTTGCCAAGGCGGGCATGTACGGGTTCACTAAAACCGCGGCCGCCGAGCTGGGACGTTACGGCATCCGGATCCATGCCATCTGCCCCAATGCCTATACCCGGATGACGGCCAACCTGCCGGGCTTGAAAGGGATCAAGGAGGAGATGCTGGACCCGGCCACTATGGCCCCCCTGGTGGTTTTTCTGGCCTCCGACCTGGCCAAGAACCTCAACGGCCGCGTACTCCTGGCTCACGGCGGGACCATCGGGGTTAAAGTGACCGAATTCAAGATCAGCATGGCCAAGGGCTTCAATACCAAGGCCGGGATCCCGAGCGCGCAGGATATTGCCGACCATATCGATCAGGTATTGATTCCGGATCCGGATCTGGAGATGATGGCCGCTTTGAAATTTGATTAAGTGAATGGGGGTAGCCCTTCGGATTTCGATCAGGCCAAAGGGTTGACCGATATCCGTACTTCGAAAATAGACCACTTCCTTACCGGTTGCTTTCGGTGAACTTACATACCGGTCCCCTTAGGGGGACCGGCTTAATTTCGGGCCGGCGGCGATAGATTCTCAGCCGGAAGTGTAACCTTCGATAAGGAAACACCTATCACCGAAACCTATCGGGGGAAAAAAGAAAAGGGGGAAGAATATGTTCAAGACATCCATTACTGAAATGTTCGGGATCAAATATCCCATCCTTTGCGGGGCGATGATGTATTTATGCAAGCCAAAACTTTGTGCGGCGGTGTCCAATGCCGGGGGGATGGGCAATCTGACCGCGGGCAATTGGGAGACGGAAAAAGAATTCCGGGCCGCCCTGGAGGAAACCCGAAAGTTGACCAACAACCCCTTTACGGTCAATATCACCCTGCTGCCTTCCGTTCGCTTAAACCCGGAGAATTATCAGATGTGGGTCCGGGTCTGTGCCGAAGAAAAGGTGGCCGCCCTGGAGATTTCCGGGACCCCCATCGATAAGGCCCTGGGCATGGAAGCCATTGAGAGGCTTAAAAAAGCCGGTGTGAAGCTGTTTCATAAGGTCGGCTCGGTCAGGCATGCCGTCCATGCCGAAAAGGTGGGCTATGACGGCATTTATGCCGCCGGTGTGGAAGAGGGAGGACATCCCTTGAATGACGATGTCACCACCATGCTCCTGACCCCGCGTATTGCCGAATCGGTCAAGATCCCGGTGGTAACGGTGGGTGGGATTTCCGACGGTCGCTCTTTGGCCGCTGCTTTGGTTTTAGGGGCCCAGGGGGTGATGATGGCCAGCCGCTTTATCGCCACCAGCGAATGTGAGGTGCACGAGGCCATCAAGCAGGAGCTGGTAAAGCGACAGGAAAACGAAACGATTCTCTATGGACAAACCACAGGGCTTCAGGGCCGGGGATTAAAGAACCGGATCGTTTCTGAAATTATGGAGGTGGAGAAACGGGGCGGCGGTCTGGAGGACCTGATTCCCCTCATGTCCGGTTTGAGGATGAAAGAGGCCTGGGTATCCGGGGATGTGGAATCCGCTCCCTTGATGGTCGGCCAGTCCATCGGCTTGATCAGGGACATCCCCACCTGTGCGGAACTATTAGAGCGGATGGGGAAAGAGGCCCTCCAATTTCTTGACCGGGCCCGGAAAATGATCCAATAGTTCTTGCCGGGACCGTCCGTGGAAATTGTTTTGAAATATGGTAAGTCGGGATTACCCCTTTCCCTTCCGGAGGATTCGGAGATCGAGGTCCTTCAGAAAAGGAAGTTGCCGGTCTTTCCTGATCCTGAATCAGCCGTCAGAAAGGCCCTGGCCTCGCCGTTGGGATGTTCCTCTCTAACCCAGGAAGCCAAGGGCTGCCGCAACGTCTGCCTTTTGATTTGTGATATTACCCGACCGGTTCCCCATTCAGTGCTATTGCCCATTCTGATCCGGGAATTGCTTCATTCAGGCTTCTCAGCCGATGCTATCACTCTGCTGGTGGCAACGGGAACCCACCGTCCCAATGAGGGCGAAGAACTGAGGGAGTTGATCGGTGATGAATGGGTTTTTAACTCGATTCCGATCGTCAACCATTTTGCCGCAAGGGAAGATGAGCACGTTGACTTAGGGACGACGCCCAAGGGGACGCCGGTAAAGATCGCCCGGCGTTTTATGGATGCGGACCTGAGGATGGTTGTCGGCCTGGTGGAACCCCACTTCATGGCCGGATATTCCGGTGGACGAAAAGTGGTGGTTCCCGGTATTGCCCATGCGGATACTATTCAGGTAATCCATTCTACCCGGATGCTGAATCAAGACGAAGTCAGACCCGGTCGAATGGAAGGTAATCCTCTGCATGAAGAATTGTTGCAGGCGATTGAAAAAGTGGGGAAAATTCTGGCCATCAACACGGTGATTGACCAAGAACGGAACCTCTCCTTTATTAATTTCGGAGAGATCAGGGAGAGCCATTCGGCCGCTGTAAGTTTCGCCAGACCTTACTTTGAAATACCGGTCTCCCGTAAATTCAGAACCATCGTCACCAGTGCTTCCGGATATCCCCTGGACAAGACCTATTATCAGACTATCAAAGGGATGATGGGGGTGGTCGATATTCTGGAAGAGGGAGGGGATATTTTTATCGTCTCCGAGTGTTCGGAAGGTCTGGGGTCAACAACCTATAGGGAAGCTCAAACCAGGTTGATCCAGTGTGGGGCGGAAGCATTCCTGGCGGAGTCGGCCTCCTCAACCCGGTCAGCCATGGATGCCTGGGAAACGGTGATGCAGATCAGGGCCATGAAGCGGGGGAAGGTACACCTCTATAGTGAAGGATTGAATTGGGAAGAAAAAAAACTGACGGGGGTGGAGGTGATCGATAACTTGACGCAAGC
>JBFMBU010000123.1:0-11204 GCA_040755035.1 Thermodesulfobacteriota bacterium | reverse complement strand
AGTATGGGCAGGCGGGGGAAAGACGGCCGAAGCGGCATGGCTTTCCCCCATATTGGCGGGTTCCGCTCCCCGGAAAAACATTGTGTCCTGTGGTGAAAAACTGTACCATTCCATTATCCCACCTCCGCTAAGAATCCGGCAACGAGCAACCCTTCCGGGCTAAACTCTCCTTTATGGTCGACAATTATTTCAGCTATCCATTTCACCAAATGATTTTCATCTTTTTTTACTTTTACTCCGGAGCGTTCAATCTGTTTTGTTACGAATTTTTCAAGTAGGCCCTTTTCTTTTTCACCATGTTTCAATATCGCTTCAATTCCGGGCCGCATTTGTTCAAGGCGATACATGAGTGAGCTGGAAATCTGTCGATCCTTACCATCTAAAAGGCGAATGATATTTTCAAATGCATCCCAACTATTATTATCCGACCATTTTCTAACAAAGAAACGTGAACCGCCATGCCGTTTCCGCAATTCGATGGCACAGGCATTTCGTTCCATTTCTTTTTTGGCTTTTGTTTTCAAAACCTCATGAGCGTGTTCAATCATCTGGGCCAGGCTTTCTTTATGATGACAAATAAGAATTCCTGCAGAAATTGAAATTTCATTGCCGAGACCAAGGTTTACGGATAACTTACCGGGAGAAATCAGCCATTCTTTGAAGACCGCTTTTGACTTACCTTCATTGTCGATAACCCTAAAAATCGATATGTAATAATCATGAATTTCTCGGGCAGCGGCAACTACGTTTTCAATGGGCATAACAGCACAGACATCATCACCCCCCGCATAGATTAGCCTGCCGTCGTATTTTTCAATGATCGGAGCGACACCGTAGATAGCAAAATCACCTAATGCCTCCGAGATTGCTGCGTGTATGGCCGGGGTAATCAACCTTTTTTTCAAAATCTCATCGCTCTGAAAAATTAATCTCCAAATGTCTTTATAGTCAGAATCAAAGCCGGCCCCTTTCAGTCTTTCAACGATGCAAGGGTGCATGATCTGCTCCCAGGTCGAGGCAATCGTCTCGCCATTAATCAGCTTTCCCATGTAATCGCCATCCATAAGAAGGATGGCATAATACCGATCTCTAATTTTTAAATTCTTTCTCTTAATCTTGTCATCGGGGCTATTATGAAGTTCCTTTGCGAGGTTCCTCTTTTCCCCATCTATAGTAACATTTTCACGTTTGTAATAGCTGTACAAAGCTATTTCCGTGGTCGACGGAAAAGATTCCGTTTTTTTAAAAACTGCGGAAAGGATGTGGCCTTTATCCCGTAATACGGCGCGACTTACAGCTCGTTTAATAAAGCAGATAGAACAGAGTTTTTCGTTCTCTTTAAAATCAATATCGCTTTTCCATTCCTTATTGATCTTATTCCAGAATTCGTTGATATGCCTTGAGTAATCCGAAGCGGAGCGTTGGGCATGGGATATCGAGTGAAGCACTTCAAACTCGCCACACATCTGGCATTTCTCACCCGGTTCTACTCGTCTGGTAATTGTTTTTCTTGATTTCTCTGCGGCAAGTGCAGCCTGTACGAGGGAATGACTGGAAGAATAGAGAAGGCCTCGGCTTGTATTTTCGGGGTTGTATCCTTTCTTTTTCATAAGTGGTTCAACAATATCGAAAAGTTTAAATTGATTTTGCCAGTTTTTATCGTCAAGCAAGGATTTGAGTTCCTGCCTGTCATCTATAGCAGCCAATCTTGCCGCAGCCCACTGAAAATTCCAGAAACTTTCAGTCTGCCGGGAAAACAAATCCCCAATATATTCTTTTTCGCTTTCTTGCGGGTTTATTTCATCAAAAAGAAGATCACGCGAGAATGCGGACAGGTCCTGCCATTTTTTGTTAATATGCGTTTTGAGTTCCACGGCGACCTCATCTGCATGATTGAAGGGTATGATGGAGAGAAACTTATTGGGAAGGCTGGCAATGTCGTTAGGGTGGTTCCTCCAAAGGACAGGTTTGAAATTATTCTTAACCTTCCATTCATCTTCCAGATAAGCGCAGATAAATGGTTGATCAATAAGAGACGGATACAGAATATGGTCGGGTCCTAAATTCTCTATAATCCATCGGAGGCCCTCAAAGGCAAGCCATGAGAGAATAACGGAGCCCGTCCAGTGGTCACGAAGCTTTCGTGCCTTAGAAATATAACCCTGTACCGGGGTAATAGAAAAAACCATAAGACCGGTTTGATCCACACTACCTCCCAATTCTATACATGAACTGATTGCGGAACATAGGGCATTATGTTGCCAAACGGAGTGATCGGGAAAGCGGGAATCAGCGGGCAGTCGATGCCAAAGCGCGCCAAGGCCGCCAATGTCTTTTTCCGCAAGAATAAAACGCAGAACAAGATGTGAGTAAAGCATTCTGGCAACAGTAAACCGGTCATAATTCCCCCTGAATTCATTAGCATAATCGCCCTTGCCCGCTTCTTTTCCGATATGCGTTTCAAGAAACTCCTTGACGTTGGGATATACAGCGTCGATATTCAAATCAGCCCCAACAATCTTCAACCGGCAGTCCCCGCCGGAAGTCGGATGGGTGATTACGGGCTCCTTAGCAAAATCAACAGCCCCATTTTTTTGCGAGTCACTGCTGTATGAAGGCACCTGCCCGCGCTCAAAACCTGAAGCGATGGTGTCCGCCGTTTTCCAAAACGGCTCATTAGGCATGTCTTCGCCAAATATCCCGAAATATTCCGCTGCCCGTTTCTCGTGATTCCTGATATCCAGAACCTTATCAATCGGATCGTGCCAGTAGGCGGCAAACTTATTGTTCCAATAGGATGTGTCCGGTTTCTGCCAGGTCATTTTTTCACCCCCATTCTCTTGTTAATTTCGTCATTCATTCTTCCACAAACCTCAGAATAGTCTTTAACCCTATTGGCACCTTCTGCCCCTGTCTTATATAAATAAGGCAAAAATAAAATATGGCCTTGATATTTTCCTTCAGGAGTTTTGTTAACATGGAGGAAATATGGCTTGGCATGACGGCCGTTGCTAATAGCCAGTGGTATTCTTTCGTTTTTTGCTTCTATTGGCATGGCGATAAAAGCCCTTTTATCCCATGTATGTCTTTGCTCAAGTCCAAGTCTGGCTTCCCGATAGATAACGCCAATTTCAGAAAGGGCGTCTTCCCACTTATTATAAGGCTGAAAATTATCGAAAAGAATCGTATCACCGGAAAAAGCAGTGTACGTTTTCAAGTTCCCATCCTTTTTGAATGAATAATCAATTAGCTCAGGACAATAAAGGGAACCAAAACCATTTCTTGACCTCGCACCAAGCCCACCAAAGGAAACTAAAGCCTTGAGGGCTTTAATGGTTTCATTCTCAATATTCTTTGGATAGTTTAAAATTATTTTAAATTTTCCGGCGGGTTGGATATACTCTTTACTATAAACTGTGCTTTTAGTTTCTCTTTTATATTCAAATAATCCGTACGCCAGATAGTTAATAATAGATGTTGAAAAAGATTTTCCTTCGACAGGGACCATTTTCCCTTGAGGCAAATTAGAAAAACCAGATTTTATCAAACTATCTCCTATCTTGATAGAAACAAGAGATTTCTTTTCTGTTGATCCAAAAATTTCTGATTCTCTTGCTGCCATTTTATTCAGGTCATTTTCGCTATATAACGATCTCCACCAGAACCTCATAGCTCCCTTTATCGAAGGGACCCTTAAATCCGCTTTCTTGGAGTCTGCTCCCCCTAAAAACAATGGTGTCACGACCTCTATTTCAAATTCTCTTTTTTCCAAATCCTTATATCTGGCGATACTGAACATGGCTTCCTCCAATCAATACATTTTTACAGTTTTTCATGTTTTATTATCCTCTTCTCGATTCAATGAAACAATCTTTGCAACCTTGCCGTCGTAACAATGTTACATTTCCCATTATTGACATTTTCTCCAAATGGGAATATATTGGTTTACATATACAATTTCACCAGGAGAACAATATGGGCCAAATCAATATGTTAAAGACCGATGGGCGAGGCCGGATCACCCTTCCTTTACCTTTCCGCAAAGAGCCTTTGTTCGAATACCAGGTCGAAGGGGATCAAATCATTCTTTACCCCGTCCGAACCGTTCGTAAATTCCCTGATATGACCGGCCTTCCGGAAGAAAGCCTTTCCCCCGAATGGACCAAAACGGAGGAAAAGGTTAATCGGGACCCCAGAACGGGAATCCGGGCCGCCTCGGCCTCGGAGGCCTTGAAAAAAATCAAGAAATAAACAAGCATGGCGCCCAAAGCCCCTCCCTTTGATTTCTTTTTTGAGCCTATTTTTCTGGAAGGTTATGCTCTTTTATCTTTCAAGGAACAGAAGGCCATCGACAAGGCCTTGGTTTATCTGGCGGCCAATCCGCGTCATCGTTCCCTGAACGTTCATAAGGCTAAAAATGTTATGGCCAAATACCCTGTCGGGGGCCGTGAGGTTTTTATCGCTTATGCCACTATGGACCTAAGAATCACCTTCGAATACGGCCCGGAACCGGGTATGATCGCCCTTCGTAATTGCGGTCATCATGATCCCACCGAAAGAAAAATGTAGTTCCTTTAATACACGATCTCGATCTTCCCCTTGTCCATACCCATACCGAAACGGGTGTTGGGTCTTTTGCCCACTGAGACAATTTCCAGATCTTTCAAGGCATAAAGACCGAAATTTTTTTGCATCTCTTTTCGGATCTTGCTTTTATACATGGTAAAATTGTCACTGCTTAAATCGATGATCCCGCCCGCCTTCATTTCCTCCAGGGGACGGCTACCGGCCAGTTTTTGGTAAAGATCCATGATTTTTTTCTGGTTCGTATAAATCCCCTCCTGGTCCAGGAAACACTCGTTGCAGCGGGCGCAGGTTGGAACGTCCAGAGAACATTCTTTTTTTCTAAGTGCAAAAAAGGCATAAAGGGCCAGATGGGCCGGCATCAGATCCGCTTCCATCCCCCGATAGACTACCTTTTTTCTCACCAGATCGATCACCAACTTTAACTGATCCTCCCGGATCAGGGACATCATCAAGGTCGCCGGATCGAAAGGTTTTTTCAGATACCTTTCGCCCAGTCTTTCCCGGATGGAAACGAAGGGCAGATGGATCAGGTTGACCTCGGCATAGCGGGATTCTTTAAAGTAAGGATTTCCTTTTTCATCCTTCAGTTCGAGGAGACGGGAAGTCCTGGGCGGATAGAAAAAATCCGGATGACTTTCAAATTCCGGAGAAACCAGGACATGAAAGAGACGGTCCTGGGAGCGGCCGTACATCTGGGCGGCCAGGGCCAGACAGGAACTCATGGTCTTGCGGCCGCCGGCCACCGAAAAATAAACAGCCGTCTCCGGGTTCCGGGTAAAACGGAAGGTCAAATCCAGGCAAAGATGAAGGAGCCGTTCGTTGTCCTCCTCGTCCCGAATATCGGGGATCTCCCGGTCCTGTTCATCCTTCAGGGTATGGATGGTTGGCGGGCCGAAATCAATTTTACGGATATCCTGCTCGTATTCCTTGAGGTAGCGGAAGTAATATCCTCCTCCCGGCTCCAGGAGGGTGGTCAGGATCCGGTCCTTCCCTTTTTGAGTGGTAATGATATGGATGGCGTCCACCGTGCGGCCGGTTTGATGAAGGGCATACAGGGTTTCGGTGATTACCTGGGGGCTGAGGCCGCAAACGGCCAGGAGGATGGTTTTCATCTTATTGAATCCTTATTGACTTATTTTTTTTTCTCTCGCCCGCTCCCTTTGGTCGCTTGAGCACTCAGGGAGCACAGAGAAAGGCAATTGTTTTTATGAAAA
The DNA here is from genome assembly GCA_040755035.1 of Thermodesulfobacteriota bacterium. Taxonomy (GTDB): domain Bacteria; phylum Desulfobacterota; class RBG-13-43-22; order RBG-13-43-22; family RBG-13-43-22; genus RBG-13-43-22. The sequence goes on along the minus strand of JBFMBU010000123.1, from coordinate 5,403 downwards.
ATCGGTGAGAGGCCGATTTTCCAAAATATCTCGGGTCTTCGACCAACAAATCATCCTCCGAGAATCGGCAGGATCTTTTTGATTGCCGACCTCTCAAAAGCAATCATTTAAATTTACTCTAATTCTCCATTTACTCTGCAAGAGATCGTATTTTCATTTCTGAAGTTGAATCTGACCCAGGCCGAATGTAGTGGCCTTCCCAAGATGGACCTTTTCACAATACCGGAGGAATGGCAAGAACTCCTTAAGATCCCCTTGGTAGGTGACCTCACCGACCATCCCCCCCATAAGCATAGCCTGTTCCTGCCGGTTGGAATAGCGTTTCCAGTCGAACCAGTGCAGGTTAGATTCTTTAATTTTTATGGCCGAGGCCCCGGCCACCAGTCCTTTATAATCAAGCGCAGGTTCACCGGTACCGAAGCGGGTATTAAGTACCGCTATCCTTCGCAAGGCCCCCCGGATCAGGACATGAAAAGGCAGTTCAGCCTTAAGCCGGTTATCAAATTTCAGACGCAGGGGGGTTTGCAGCCAAAGGCGTATTTCATCCTTGTTTTGATCAGGGTTCCCCATCCCCGAGCGTTCCAACAGGAGGTCTTCCGGCTCTGCCTTGATCAGCTTTTTTCCAACGGAATCGTAAACCCTTCGCCCTTCAATGGAAACCGCCTGGAGTTGGAAATGGGAATGTTTCCCGTTGATCTTTTTCCCGATCCCGATCCGGCCCATCTGTTCGATGGCATAGACAAAGTAAGGCAAATACTCGTTGAACCGACCTAAAAGGATCAGGTTGAAATCCAGGGAATCACCGGGTTGAAAATGGGTTTGACTATTTAGAGACGGTTCAATGATAAAGGGATGGGGCGGGGAAGGGGTCCCCTTAGATTCCTCACCGGAAGGGATCTCAAAAACCGTTGTGTAAACACAGCGTTCCCTCAGGAGACAAAGGCCGCATTCCTGTCGTTTAAGGGCGCAAACGACCTTTTTAAGGGCCAGGCCGAAGACACCGCGGAGAGTGGATCCCTTGAAAGGCGGGAGTTGAGCTTCTGACTCAAATATCAACTGGAAATTAAATCGGCCGAAAAGCACAGCGGCTACCCCTTTCTTTTAAAAAGAGGATAAATCAATTCGAATAGGAAAAGAAAGAGTTGCAACCTTGCTAAAACAAAAAAGAAATTAAAAGGTCTTTCTTAAAAAATCACCTCGCCATGTCCTATGGTTCCTTAAAAAAATGAAAATTTGTAACACTTTAGTTGTTTGAAAATTGTTTTTAGCCACAGACGCACACGGACAAAGACCGGACAAAAGATTCTTGGCCAGGCCCCAACAAACCCCGGGGCCAGGCAAACCAGCCGTCGCTGGCGCGAAGCAGGGTTTTAATTGCCCGAAGGGCCTGACGGTAGGAGGAAGACAAGTCGTCTTCCTCCTGTCCCGCCTTTGTCTCGGGAGGCTCTGCCGACCTAATGCAAAGGCCCCCATTCGAAGGCCGTGGCAAAAAAGGATTTTTCCGTTTTAATAAAACTAAACTGTTACGAAAATTTTATAATATAAACCATAGGGAAGGGTTAAAGTCAATGGTTTTGGGCAAATTGGTCTGTTTGGTTTATTTAGTCTATCTGGTCTGTTGGGTTCCCCCGGTTCGTTTGGACGATCTGGCTGATGATTCCATCTATAGAATTCTTTTTCCTTTTTAAAAGGCGTCGTTAAAAGGAGGTTATTATCAAATTCTCGCCCAATACTTATTCTCAGTTACTAAAGTCTCTTTCAATCCTCACTATGGCTACAATGGAGCGGGGGTTTTCGCTGGGCCCAGGGCCTTTCTTTCTCCAACTGGGCCGCCAGCCGGAACAGCCCGGCCTCATCACCGAAGCGGGCGGCGAACTGGACCCCGATAGGGATCCGGTCTTTGGTCCAATAGAGGGGAACGGACATGGCCGGTTGACCGGTGAGGTTTTGAATATACGTCAGGGCTACAAAGGCGTTGGTCGTTTTAAAGCCGCTCCTCGGATCGTCGCTGGTGGGTTCAAAGGACCCGAGTTTTACCGGCGGCAGGCTCAGGGTAGGGGTCAGGAGCATATCATAGCCTCCCCAGTGAAACCAGCGGGCCATTTTACGGGCAAAACGTTGGATCCTTTCCGTACAGCCCAGATAATCCGCCCCGGTTCGTCTCAACCCGGCCTGGGCGCTGGCCCAGGTCATGGCCTCCACTTCATCCTGGTTGATTTTTTTTCCCAGCTCCTCCTCCCAATAGGCGATGACCCGGCCGGCATTGCAGGAAAATATTTGTCCGAAGGTGCGGGAAAGTTCCGGATAGCTCAGTTCATGGGGGTTGATTTCCTCTACCACATGGCCCAAGCCCTCACAGAGCTTGGCGGCATCTTCCACGGCCGAGATACAATCGGGATGGATGCGGGTCTCCAAGGCCCATCCTTCGGGTATGGAGGTCAGAAATCCGATTTTGAGCCGGTTCGGATGGATCCTCCGCCGTCATTGCCATGGGCCAGGGGAACGATCCCGGCCGCTTTTTGTCGTATGACCAGCTCACTGTCCAGCTTGGAGATATTGCCCCGGACCGCTTTCGAGCCTTCTTCGAAAGGGGCGCCTTTATATTCGGCCACCAGGTCTTTTATCAGGAAGGGGACCCCTGAAAATATCCCTTCCATTGGCAAGGTTTTGGCGGTCTCCCTGGCCTGATCATACATCTTATGAACAACGGCATTGATCCGGGGATTGACCTTTTCAATCCTTTGGATGACGGTTTCCAGTAATTCTGACGGTTTAATCTCTCCCTTCCTGACCAGTTCTCCCAGGGCCAGGGCGTCATAAGCGATGAATTCATCCATACCAGTCTCCTATTCCCCTCAACGTTTTTAGCGTCGGATAAGAGTTCAGTACTATCTGTCGATAAACTTTGGAGGGAGGGCCTCGGTCCCCTGGAATTCAACTACGTTCTCAATGGTTTGAAGATCCGGTCTGAGCATCATCTTCGATGTTCCATGGGCCAGCCATTTGCCGTTTTTGTCTTTGGCCGTGGCCTCAGCCAGACACATGGACTTTCCCATTTTAATTCTTTTTCCTTCCGCAATAATGATCCCCTTTTGGATCGGAGCGAGATAATCGATTTTCAGATCTATGGATATCAGCCCGGACTTCTCGTCCAGTTCGCCATAGGCAGCCCAGTAGGTGGCGGTGTCGATGACCGAGGCATAGACTCCCCCGTGAATTCCGCCAAAGGGATTCAGATGTTCCTTTCCGATAGTAAGTTCAACCAGGGAATATCCGGTCCCTAATTCTTTGATGGTCAAGGAAAGATGTTTGAAAAAAGGACTCTTATTGACCGCTTGGATGACTGCCCGAATATGCTTCGGATTTAGTGAAGCCATTTTCCCCCCTGAACTCAACAATTGCCGAATACACTTTTTAATATATTATTTATCCTTACTCTTGTCCAAAAGAGATTCTACCACAGAGCCAGAAGAGAACACAGAGAAGACCATTTTTTGCTTTTTGGGGAGATACCCACAAAGCAAAGCCATTTGTCGCTGTGCGAAAATAGGGCCTTTCAGGGCGCCGCAGGCCGGGAGGTTATGAAGAAACGGTATCTCCCGTTTCTTCATAAAAAAAGGATCTTCTCTGTGCCCTCGGTGCTTCCGTGGTGAACCTGGTTTTTAAAAAACCCCCAACAAGGTGCGGAGAAAAAGTAGTATGGATAATAATAGCTTGATCGGGATAAGCAAACCGAGTAAACGGGGAGGAAATCCTTATTTGGTTAATTGACACATCCCGGCCGGGCAGGTTTTGCCCTTGATATGGGCTTCGAATTCGTCCTTAAATCCGGAGAGGATAGAGAGCATGATGTGGGAGACCTTGCCGGCGAAAGAACAGTAGGGGGCCTGTTTCATCAAGGTGATGAGGGATTCCATCTCGGAAACCGCATCCGGTTGGGCCTGGCCGCAGAGGACAGCGTCGATGACATCGGACAGCCTCTGAATGCCCAAACGACAGGGGGCGCATTTGCCGCAGGATTCATCATAATGGAACCGGATCAGGGATTGAGCCACCTGTGGCATGCAGAGGGAGGTGTCCATGGCCATGATACAACCCGCGGCTTTTTCCCAGATCAGATCACCGCGTATGGATTGGAGCGGGTTCAGACGCAACAAGGGAAAAACCACCTTGCCGGCCCGGACGGTTTCCTTGATGATGGTTGGAATATGCCCTTCTTTTACCTTATGATAAAAAATTCCCTGGTCGGGAAGGCTTAAAAATACCCCTTCTTTACAGGCGCCCGAACAGGAGCATTTGGCCGGCTCGACAGAAACCGGGAGACGCAGGCGTTCGATTTCAGCAGACAGACCTTTGAAGACGGATTCGGCCCCACAGGTCTTGGGTTTGGGATTGTGGCAAACCGTCAGACGGGAAACGGCCGCGGTTAAAGGTTCGGCGATTTTTTTTGCTGGCTTAGCCATGATTGCTTCTAACTCCGTTTATGCCGAGTGGCCGTTCAGCGTTCGGCGGAATGGTTGATGATCATGTTACTGGGATCCTTGAACCCTTGGTTCCTTGAATCCTTTCGCTTACGAGATTATCGTTTTACAGGCCGTTCGGGCCAGTTCGATAAACCAGGACGGAATAATCCCCAGAATAATGATGGCCAGGATCAGACCGAAATTCATGACCCGATTGGAAAAATTCAAGGAAACGGCCGGCAGTCCGTTGGGATCCTGTCCGTAGGCCGAGCGTATAATATTCAGATAATAATAGATGGATATGGCCGTATTGACCGCGGCGATGATGACTAAGGCCAGGTGTCCCTGGTTCAGGGCGGCGGTAAAAAGAAATAATTTCCCTGTGAACCCGGCGGTCGGCGGTATGCCGGCCAGGGCAAAGGCCCCCACGGCCAGGGTAAAGGCCAAAAGAGGGGAACGCTTGTACAGTCCGGAAAGATCGCTGATGGAGACGTTTTCCCCTTCTTTGGAAACGGTGCAAATCACTAAAAAGCAGGCCAGATTCATCAATAAATAAGCGGAGATGTGATAGACGGCCGCGGAAAAACCGGCGCTGTTCAGGGATAAAACCCCAAGCAGAACGTATCCGGCATGGGCGATACTGGAATAGGCCAGAAGTCGTTTGAGATCGGTCTGAACCAGAGCGGCCAGATTGCCGAAAGTCATGGAGACAGCGGCTAAAAGCACCAGGACCTGGACCAGGCTCACCGCCCCGCCACCGGCCAGGCTGACGACCCGCAGGAGCAGGGCCACCCCTGCCAGTTTGGGCATGGTGGCCACGAAGGAGACGGTTTCGTTGGCTGCGCCCTGATAAATATCCGGAGTCCAGAAATGGAAGGGGACCACAGCCAGCTTGAAGAAAAAACCGCAGAGAATCAGCAAAAGGCCGATAACAGCAATC
>JBFMBU010000122.1:0-14180 GCA_040755035.1 Thermodesulfobacteriota bacterium | reverse complement strand
AATGGTCTCAAAATAATATAGACATAAGAGGATCATGGGGGTCTTTTCTGGAGATTGTCCACCCCAAACCTGGAAGCTTCTTTGCCGGGCAAATTATTTAACTAAATCAGAAGCAGGCCTTCACCAGGGCTGGAAACAGGTCGGTCGGCTTTGCCGACCAAAGAGGAGGCTTCCAAAGGAAGCCGGGCTGTATGCCCTGCCTCGAATCAAACTTTGCTGGACTGGCCGGGAGGTCGATAGACCGACCTCAAAGAGAACCCCCTTCGGGGGCCGGGATTGGGCGACAAATCACCCTTTGGACAATCTCCAGAAAAGACCCCCATGATCCTCCGGTGGACAAGCTTATCAGTTTCATGTCCATACTATTATGAGTCGGTTAATATCTTCCCGGATTGGGGAAGACGATAAGGTCTAGACCATTAAACCAGACAGGAGGACCTTTATGAAAAGGATGCAACTCGTTTTATGGTTGTTCTTGATCATTGCCGGAAGTGGATTTCTCTTTTACGCTTGTTCTCCGCCCAAACCGGAACCGGTTAAAACCGTGGCTATCGCTGATGGCGACTTCGACCCGGCCAATTGGGGCAAGGCCTATCCTTTGGAATACGAATCCTGGCTTAAAACCGAGGACCCGAGACCCTCAGGGAAAAGCAAATACAAAAAGGGGTTCGACACCGACAAGATCATTTATGACAAATTGAGCGAGTTTCCCTATATGGCCCTGCTCTTCAACGGCTGGGGCTTCGGCGTGGAATACAATGAACCGCGGGGTCATCATTTTATGCTCATGGATCAGTTAGAGGTTGACCCTTCACGGCTCAAGGCCGGCGGGGCCTGCCTGACCTGCAAAACTCCTTATGCCCCGAAGCTGCAAAAAGAAATGGGAGCCGATTATTTTAAACTCCCCTATCTGGAAGTGCACGGAAAAATCCCGGTTAATTTCCAGAAACTGGGGGTGACCTGTATCGATTGCCATGACAACAAGACCCTCAACCCCCAGCTTTCCCGCTGGACCTTGAATAAGGCTCTAACCGATATAGGCCAGGAGACCAAAAAACTGGGCCGTCAGGAACTCCGCAGTCTGGTCTGCGCCCAGTGCCATGTGACCTACATCGTTCAAAAAGACCAGGAGATGAAATCCAAAGCGGTCTTTTTCCCCTGGCAGGGGAGCAAACCGGGAGACATCTCTGTTGAAAACATCATCAAGGTTCTTAAAAGCGATCCTTCCCATCTGGAATGGACCCAGGCCGTCACCGGGTTTAAGTTCGGTTTTATCCGCCATCCGGAATATGAATTCTACAGCCGCAACAGCGTCCACTGGAAGGCCAATGTAGCCTGCGCCGACTGTCATATGCCCTATACCAAGGTCGGAGCCAACAAGATCTCCGATCATAATGTCATGAGTCCCTTGAAAAACGATCTGAAGGCCTGCCAGCAGTGTCATACCGAGACCTCGGGGTGGTTGACCGAACAGGTAACCGCCATCCAAGACCGCACCGTTTCCCTCATGAACCGGGCCGGTTATGCCGCCGCCGTAACGGCCACGTTGTTCCAGACAGCCCACCAGGCCCAGGAAAAAGGCAAAAAAATCGATACGGCCCTGTATACCGAGGCCAAGAATCTCTATTATGAGTCCTTTTACCGGGTCATTTTCATCGGGGCCGAAAATTCAATCGGCTTCCATAACCCGACCGAAGCCGGGAGAATCTGCGGGGATGCCATCGCCCTGGCCATGCGGGCCGAGGCCTTGCTGCGGCAGGCCCTAACCAAGGCCGGGGTGGAGATCCCGGCCAACATCAACCTGGAAATGACCAAATACCTCAATCAGCGTGGAGTGAAAAAGCTGAAATTCCGTCCCGAACTGGAATTCAAAGACCCCTTTGGACTCCAGGAAATGCTGACACCGGTAAAATCCATGGGCCGATAGGATGAAAAAACCGTTCCGTGTTCGTGGTTCGGTGTTCAGAGGCAAGCCATTGCCCCTTTTAATAACTTTTTTTATGCTGGTCCCTCTGGTGTTGTTATCCTCCAAAGATCAGGCAGTTGGGGAGGACACCTCATCCCGGGCAGGGCAGAGATTATATGAATCCCATTGTGCCGACTGTCACCGGTTCAACGGCCAGGGCCTTCCGGTCAAATTTCCGGCCCTGGATAAAAATGTTTTCGTCACCGGCGATTCGGTGAAATTAATCGATCTGGTCCTTAACGGTCGGAAGGGTAAATTAGGGCAAATGCCGGGTTGGAAGGAAACCTTCAAGGATCAAGAGGTCGCTTTTATACTGACCTATATTCGTCAAACCTGGTCGAATAAGGCAGGGGCCGTCAGTCCGGAGATGGTGAAAAAAAGGCGTAAATAACATGGAGCAAGAAGTCAAGGGCTTCCAGGTGGAAACCTGTTTTGGGACCACAGACTGCCCGAACCGGGCCGTGGAGGCCTCTGGGATACCCCAAAAGATTGAACAGATCCTAATAAAAAGGGATCTGAAAACCTTTTTAAAAGAACGCGTTCAAGGCCCGCTGAAGATGCACCATGAATTGCGGCTTTCCCTCTCCTGTTGCCCCAACGCCTGCTCCCGTCCCCAAATCGTCGACCTGGGGATCATCGGTGCACAGAAACCGAAGATGACCGGTGAACCGTGCAGCCGGTGCCGGGCCTGTGTGGAGGCCTGCCGGGAAGGTGCGATCCGTTTGGATGACGGGGAAGAAAAGCCGACCTTCCATATGGAAAAGTGTCTTTACTGCGGCCAATGCCTGAAAGTCTGCCCCACCGGAACCCTTCAGGTCGATCAGGAAGGGTTTCGTCTCCTGGTGGGAGGAAAGCTGGGTCGTCATCCCCGGTTGGGGAAGGATTTAGGAGAAATCTTTACTGAGCCCGACCTGCTGTCTGTTTTGAATGAATACCTTGACCTTTATCAAACCCACAATCAAAACGGAGAACGCCTGGGGGAAATTTTGCCCCGCCTCAACGAAAAAGGATTGGAAAGCCCAAAAGGAAATCCTGCCCTCCAGAAGGAGATCTGACCTTGCTCCGGGTTTTTCAATCCGATCTCTCCGATCCCCAAAAGTTTGTTATCTCCCTGGAATTGGTTCCGGGACGGGAGTCCTTCGGCCGGTCGGTTGATCTGGTCAAGGGGATAGCCGCCGAGGCCTTTGCCGACGGCAGGATTTCAGCGGTCTCGGTAACCGATAATCCGGGTGGAAATCCCTCCCTTAGCCCTGATGTAATCGGACACGAGCTGTTCGATGTCGGTATGGACGTCATTATCCATTTCGCCTGCCGGGATCTGAACCGGGCCGGCTTGGAAAGCCGGGCCTTGCAGTTGGCCTTGATGGGCATGAAAAATATCCTGGCCTTGACCGGCGACTATACCAGCCGCGGGTTCGGCGGTCCGGGGACCCCGGTTTTCGATCTGGATTCGGTCACCCTCCTGGCCATGCTCAATCTGCTTAGTGACCGGATAATTACCTCCGGAGACCCGGACGGTTTCTTTCCGGGAGCGGTGGTCAGTCCCTTTAAATATACGGAAGAGGAAAGTTTTGTTCAATATGCCAAGCTCTGCCGCAAAGCAGCCGCCGGGGCCCAGTTCATCATCACCCAGTTAGGCTATGATGTTCAAAAATTCATAGAATTGCGCAGGGTGCTTCAGTGGCTGGGTATCCAACTCCCTCTCTTCGGTTCGGTTTATCTGCTCAGCCCCCGTGCCGCCCGGGCCATGAACCGGGGATCGGTCCCCGGCGCGGTCGTACCCGACGGGCTCTTGGAGCAGGTTCTCAAGGAATGGAAGAGCCCGCCGGAAGGCCTGGCCTTAGGGATTGAAAGGGCCGCCAGGTTGGGGGCTGTTTTGAAAGGTATCGGATACCGCGGTATCCAGATCGGCGGCATCCACCGCAGTTTCAAGGCCGTGGGCCGGATATTGGATCGCATGGAAGAAATCGGACCCCACTGGCAAGACTTCGTTCCCGAATTCAACCATGTCCCTCCCAAGGCCTTTTATGCCTTCGATCAAGGAAAAACCGATGGGGACCGCCCCCGATTCGGCCGGGAACCGCTCCCGATAAAAATGGCCGAATCCTTTCTTTTACGCATAATGCAAACCCTTCACCGCTATTTTTTTGATCGGGAGTCACCAATGACCCCCTGGCTGGAGAGACGGGCGGATACTATTGACCGGCGTCGCTGGAGCAAAAAAATGGTTTCCTGGGCGGAGAGGATACCCAAGAAACTTTTATTGGGCTGCCAGGAATGCGGGGATTGCGCCATCCAGCATCTGGCCTTCCTCTGCCCCGAATCGCAGTGTCCCAAACATACCCGGAATGGGGCCTGCGGGGGAAGCCGGGAGGGCCGCTGTGAGGTGAATACCGACCGTCCTTGTGTCTGGGTCAGGGCCTACCGACGCTGGTCGTCCATCGACCGGACCGGAGAGTTACTCTCCGGTTGTGTGCCGCCGCGGATGTGGGAGTTGAACCATACCTCCTCCTGGTTGAACTTTCATTTAAAACGAGACCACCAGAGTTCAACCAGTCGGGTGGCCCAATTTTGCCGGACCAGAAGCTGCTCCTTCCTTAACGGGTTGCCAACAAATAAGACCTGATCAGAGTTTTCTTTTTATCAGTCACTGCCGGAAAAACACCTTCCTAACAACGAAAAAGGCCTGGACCTGCTGATCGTCAAGGACTTTGAGGTCATAGTATTAAGTGCAGGATAGTATTGTCGTAGGATTGAATTTTAATCGACCTCTTCCCATTAAAACATAATAAACCTCGATGCTACAAAAGCCATAGAACTTCGAGGTGAATTACTGACTTGACATAAGTCAAAGACATTAACGATCAAACGCCTTATTCTACCATCTAAAAAACGATAGTAGTGAAAAGGAGAAATACCCATGGCCAGAAAAGTATCTATTGCCGATGAAGAGTGTATCGGCTGTGAATCCTGCCAGAAAATCTGTCCGGAGGTTTTTCAGATCGATGAGGCCACCGGGAAAGCCAAGGTGATCAAGGCCGAAGGGGGTCCGGAAGGGCTCATTGAAGAAGCCATTGCCACCTGCCCGGTTACTTGTATCCATCGGGAGGAATAATGGTAATAACAGGCAATCAAGAGGAGGAGAAAATGGAACCCTTTTTAAATTCAGGAATAAAAGAGGTCATACAAAAATATCCCCAGATAGGGTCGATCCTGGAAGAATACCAAATCGGCTGTGTCCCTTGCAGTGTGGGGACCTGTCTATTGAAAGACATTGTTTCTATCCACGCCCTCCCCCCGGATCAGGAAAAACAGATGATGGCCCGGATCGCCAAGGTCATTTACCCGGATCAGGAGGTCGAGATTCCCCAGCTCTCCACCCCCGAAGCACCCTCCATCAGGGCATTCAAACTTTCCCCTCCGATGAAGACACTGGTGGAGGAGCATGTTTTAATTAAAAGGTGGTTGGCCTTGATTCCTTTGCTGCTCAAGGACTTGAACCTGGAAAAAGCAGCCGACCGGGAAACGATCCTGAGAGGAGTGGATTTTATCCGTTCCTACGCCGATCGATTTCACCACGCCAAAGAAGAAGATATCCTTTTTGGATACTTTGACAAGGACCTGGACATCCTTAAGGTCATGACCCAGGATCACCTAGAAGGACGGTCTCACGTCAAAGCGGTGGTCGAAGGGATTGAAAAGCGGAACCAGGCCGAAGTGGCCGTTCATCTGAAGGCCTACAGGGATTTATTGACTCAACACATCAAAAAGGAAGATGAAATTCTTTTCCCCTGGATGGAAACGAATTTAACGATGCCCCAGATCGGGGAGCTTTTCAGCCGGTTTCAGGCAACCGACGAACAAATGGGCGACCGAACGTCACAATTCGAAGCCTTTATTACCAACCTGGAAAACAATTATCAGCCATAAGGAGGCGTGTCATGCAAGGATTTCAGGGATGCCCGGGATCACAGATGATGGACTTCAGTCAGAAAAAAGACCAAACCCAGGGGGAAGTGGCCGGAAAAATCGGATCCGAGTTGCGCCAGTGGCCGGTTCAAATGCACCTGGTTTCTCCCTTGGCCCCTTATTTCAAAGGAGCCGATGTCTTATTAACCGCCGATTGCGTGGGTTATGCGCTGGGGGATTATCACCGGCAGTATTTGAAGGGGAAATCCCTGGCCATTGCCTGTCCCAAGCTGGATGAGGAACAAGAGGTTTATGTAGAAAAAATCGTCTCCTGGATCGATGAAGCCAAGATCAATACCCTTACGGTCATGATCATGCAAGTCCCCTGCTGCGGCGGCCTGCTGGCCCTGGCCCAGGAAGCGGCTCAAAAGGCCAAAAGAAAGGTGCCGATCAAGTACCTGGTAGTCGGAATTCAGGGGGACATTCTGCAGGAAGAATGGGTCTAAACCAAAACCTTTCTTGGAGAGGACATCAGGTCTTGAAAAAGGCCTGAAGGGATCATGGCTGAAGCTTGAAGGCCAAAGGGAATAACTTGTTGATTCACCACCACCCGGCCCGGCCTTCAGTCTTCGGCCTCCCCCCCCGTTGTACAAACCGCTGTTTTTCATTGACATCATTACCACAATGTGGTACTAATGGAAAACCCTGACCCGTTTAACCATGAAATACATCGAACTGGTTCATTTTCGTAAAAAATTAGGCTTGACCCAAAAAGAGCTGGCCCAGCTCCTGGCCACTTCTTTAAAGGCCGTCCATAGCTACGAACAGGGTTGGCGTACCATACCGGAGAACGTCTATCGACAAATCCTGTTCTTAGTCGCCCAGAGGAATCAGACCCTCAGCCATAGAAAAAATTGCTGGACCCTGACGCACTGCCCTGTGGAGCGAAAGCGGAAATGTCCGGCCTGGTTATTCAAAACCGGTCAATTGTGCTGGTTTATTACCGGAACCCTCTGTCAAGGGCAGATCCAGGGCAGTTGGTCCGAAAAAATCGAACAATGCAAGACCTGCTCCGTCTTCAAACCAATCTTGGAGTTCTAATATTGGGAGGAAAAGAACCATGATGCCTGACAAACCCTACCGTTTTGAAACCCAGGTTATCCATAGTGGACAAAAACCACAGTCTTGGGAAGGGGCAACCTTGCCCCCAATTTTTCAAACCACCTCTCACCGGCATGAGACCGCCGAAAACCTCAGCCGAACCTTTGCCGGGCAGACTACCGATCACATCTATATGCGGCTCACCAATCCCACCAACAGGGTCCTGGAGGAAAAAATTAGTCTTTTGGAGGGCGGGCAAGGGGCCATTGTCATGTCCTCGGGGATGGCAGCCATTGCCAATACCTGTATGGCCTTGCTCCGGGCCGGAGACGAATTTGTTTCCGGCGATTCCCTGTTTATGTCCACTTATGTCTTATTCACCAGGATCTTCTCCAAATATCAATTGACCGCTCGTCTGGTGGACCCGACCGACACCAAAGCCATTGCCGAGGCCGTTACGGATAAAACCCGTTTTATCTATCTGGAAACCATCGGAAATCCCAGATTGGATATCCCCAACTTCAGGGAAACGGCCCGGGTGGCCAATGAGGAGGGTCTGCCCTTGATCGTGGATAATACCCTGGCCACACCCTATCTTTGCCGCCCCCTTGGGTTGGGGGCCCATGTGGTCATTCACTCCACCACCAAATATTTCAGTGGTCATGGGGCCTCAGTCGGAGGGGTGGTCGTTGACGGCGGAAAATTCGATTGGACAGGAAACCGGTTCCCTGACTTCCAACCCTTTATCGACCGCAAAGGCCCATTGGCCCTGCTGGACAGGATCTGGCGGGAACACCATAGTAACTTCGGCACCACCCAGTCTCCCTTCCATTCCTTTTTAACCATACTGGGAATGGACACCCTGGCTTTGCGCATCGAGAAAACCTTTTCCAACGCTTTCAGGGTAGCTGAATTCCTAAAAGACCGACCCGAGGTCCTTTGGGTCAATTATCCCGGGCTTCCGGAACATCCTTCCCACCAGACAGCCCAAAAGCAATTTCAGCGCCCCGGCTTTGGAGGGTTAATCACTTTCGGCCTGAAAGATCAGGCGGCCTGCTTTGATTTTATCCGGCGCCTGAAATTGGTCTACCACCTGGCCAATTTGGGCGACTGCAAGACCCTGGTCATCCATCCGGCCTCCTCCCAATATATTTCCTTTGATGAGGAAACCCGGCAGCAATTGGGAATAAGCTCGGACATGATCCGGCTTTCAGTGGGCATTGAAAATGTGGCCGATATTTGTGAGGATTTGGAACAGGCTTTAGCAGGACTAAAGTGAAAAAGAAGGATTTTCCCTTTGAGCGAATATATTGAAAACGATCCTCAGGGTATTTCGGTCGGGCTGGTAGAAAAAAAATTTTTTACATTTGCCGAACCGTCGGAAGAAATGGATCTGGAATCAGGCTCCCGCTTGGGTCCTGTCTCCCTGGCCTATGAGACCTATGGCGCTTACCGGGGGGATAACGCCGTATTGGTTTGTCATGCCCTCTCGGGAGATTCCCACGCCGCCGGATATTATACCCCCCTGGATCCCAAACCCGGTTGGTGGGACCTCATGATCGGCCCGGGGAAAGGTATTGATACGGACAAGTATTTCGTCATCTGTTCCAATATCCTGGGCAGTTGTATGGGCAGCAGCGGGCCTTCCTCCACCAACCCCTTAACCGGACGGCCCTTTGCCCTGGAATTTCCCGTAGTCACCATCGGGGATATGGTTTCGGCCCAAAAACAACTGCTGGATTATTTGGGGATCGGAAAACTTTTGTCAGTCATCGGGGGGTCCATCGGGGGAATGCAGGTCTTGGAATGGACCGTTCGCTTTCCGGAAATGGTCGAATCCGCCGTCCCCTTGGCTACGACAACCAAACACTCGGCCCTGGCCATCGCCTTTAATGAAGTGGCCCGGCAGGCCATTATGGCCGATCCGAACTGGAAGGGGGGGAATTATTTTTCCGGTGCGGTTCCCTCCAGCGGATTGGCCGTAGCCCGCATGATCGGGCATATCACCTATCTGTCCGATGAATCCATGCGCTTAAAATTCGGCCGCCGGCTCCAGGACAAAAACGATTTTTCTTATAATTTCGACGCCGACTTTCAGGTGGAAAACTACTTACGCTACCAGGGAGCTAAATTTGTAGAACGGTTTGACGCCAATTCTTTTCTTTATATCACCAAAGCCGCCGACTATTTCGACCTGGGTCTTCAGCACGGGGATGGATCCATTACCCGTGCCTTCGCTAAAACCAGAGTTAAATTTTTAGTGGTTTCTTTCACCTCCGACTGGCTCTATCCCACCTATCAATCCAAAGCCATCGTCCGGGCCTTGAAAAAAAACGGGGCCGATGTCAGTTTTTGTGAAATCGAAGCCCAGTGGGGGCATGACGCCTTTCTGCTCCCTAACGAACGATTGACGGAAATGATCAAAGGATTCTTGGAACGTGTCCGGCATCAATTTTAGAAATAACGGCATCCGTTTTGACCTGCAGTGGGTGGCCTCCTGGATCGATCCGGGCACCAAGGTATTGGACCTGGGCTGCGGGGAAGGGGATCTTCTGCAATACCTGAAAACTCATAAAGGGGTGGAGGGCACCGGAATCGAATTGGACCAAGCCAAGGCTGCCCGTTCCATCGAAAGGGGACTCTCCGTCCTGCAGGGGGATATGAACGATGAGATCGGAGACTTTCCCGATCAGAGCTTCGATTATATCGTTCTGAGCCAAACCTTACAACAGGTTTATGAGCCGGATCGGCTGATCCGCTCCATTTTACGGATCGGACGCAACGGGATTGTCACCTTTCCCAATTTCAGTCACTGGCGGATTAGGCTCCAATTGTTGCTGACCGGATATGCGCCGGTAACCAGGGAATTGCCTTTTCAATGGTATGACACCCCCAACATCCGGGTCATCACCATTAAAGATTTCATAAAATTTTCCAAGGAAGTGGGTTTTCAAATCATTCGTTCGGCGGCCATTAACACCTATGAACAGAATCAAAAGGGGGAATTAATTTCCTTCTTCCCAAACCTTCGGGCTGCTTATGGTATTTTTCAAATAAGAAAACGGTAAAACGGATAACCCACAAGATAAAACAATGCAGATCGCTTCTTCTATTACTCAATTGATCGGGAAAACCCCCTTAGTAAAACTTCAGCGAGTCACCCAAGGGGCCTATGGAGAAGTCATAGCCAAACTGGAGTCCTTTAATCCCTTAAGCAGTGTCAAGGACCGCATCGGAGTGGCCATGATCGAAGCAGCCGAAAAAGCCGGTCTGATCAAAGAGGGCACCGTCCTTATCGAACCCACCAGCGGCAACACCGGCATCGCTTTAGCCTTTGTTTGTGCGGCCAAGGGCTATCCTCTGGTTCTGACCATGCCGGAAACCATGTCCCTGGAACGCCGGCAACTCCTGCGAGTCCTGGGGGCGGAACTGATCCTAACCGAAGGTCCCCTGGGAATGAAGGGGGCCATTAAAAAAGCCGAAGAACTGGCCGCAAAGGATCCCCGCTACCTGCTCCTGCAGCAATTTAAAAACCCGGCTAACCCGGAGATCCATCGAAAAACAACCGCCCTGGAAATATGGAAAGATACAGACGGGACAGTGGATATCTTTGTGGCCGGGGTGGGGACCGGCGGAACCATCACCGGAGTGGCCGAGGTGCTTAAAGAAAAAAAGCCCGGCCTCAGGATCATTGCCGTAGAGCCGGAGGATTCCCCGGTCCTTTCCGGCGGGAAAGCCGGACCGCACAAAATTCAGGGAATCGGGGCCGGGTTTATCCCCGAAGTGCTCCGTATAGATTTGATCGACGAAATCATCAAAGTTTCCAATGAAAATGCCGGCTCGATGGCCAGGCGGCTGGCCAGAGAAGAGGGACTGCTGGTGGGCATTTCTGCCGGGGCGGCAGCCTGGGCGGCGGTGGAAGTAGCCAGCCGGTTGGAAAATAAAGATAAAGTAATAGTCGTCGTTCTGCCCGATACCGGTGAACGCTATCTGAGCACCTGGCTTTTTCAGGAATGATCTTTTCAGGGAAACAAAACCATGAAAAAAACCTTCCCCTTAAAAAAGAAAGCGCCGGCCGAGCATCCCCCCTATCTTTCCGAGTTGGAGATCCGTTCCCTGTCCCGTAGGTTGCGATTCGATTCCAAATCCCTGATCCGGGAGCGAATCGAGTATGTCCGTTCCGCTCCCGATCCGGCCAAGGTTGTTCGGCTGATCGAAACCACCCGGCAAATCCTTTTCCCCCAATATTGGACCTTTCCCGATTCTCCCTCGGGACCCCCCCCAAAAAAAGCGGCCTTAGCTTTGGAGGCCTTCTACCATTTATCTTCCGTACAGATCACCTCCTCCCTGGCCCATGATTGCACCCCGCCCCAGCGTTTTTGCGCTTCCTGCCTGGATCGGGGACATCAATATGCCGCTGATTTTTTAAAGAGTCTGCCGCAGACCAAGACCTTGCTGCTCAAGGACATTCAGGCGGCTTATGAGGGGGATCCGGCGGCTAAAAGTTTCACCGAAATCATCGTCAGCTATCCGGGTTTTTTTGCCGTTATGGTTTACCGCATCGCTCACACCCTGCAACGGATGAGCATCCCCCTTCTTCCCCGGCTGATGACCGAATACGCCCACAGCCAAACGGGGATCGACATCCATCCCGGCGCCCGAATAGGCGAATATTTTTTTATCGATCATGGAACGGGAGTGGTGATCGGCGAGACCACCGAAATCGGAAACCGGGTTCGGATCTATCAGGGAGTCACTTTGGGCGCCTTATCCCTCCCCCCCGGCGCCGGAGATCTTTATCGCCATAAAAAACGCCATCCCACCATTGAGGATGATGTTATCATTTATGCCAACGCCACTATCCTGGGGGGCGAAACGGTAATCGGCAAGCGCAGTATCATCGGTGGAAATGTCTGGCTCACGGACAGTGTTCCTCCGGATACCAAGGTCATCCTCAAGACCCAGGACCTAATTTATTTACCCAACCCGGACCAGCCGGAATTATAAAATTCCAGAGGTTACTTTCTTAATCAGGAGGTTTTCATATTTATGAAAAAATACGTTATTAGAATGATTTTCAGCCTGTTGTTTGTCTCTTTATTGTACCCTGCCTTCCAAGCCCAGGCTCAAGCTCGGGGGCAGGAGAAGCTGATATCAAAAATCGCTGTTGCCGGTCAGTCAGCTACGGGAAGGGAAAAGGTCCCGGGCTTCCCTCCTATGGCCAAACCCGGCAAACCGATTCCCTTGCCCAACGGAGGTTTTTTTATTTACGGATTTGATAAAACACCCAAGCTGGGGATGGTAATTATCAAAGTTGAGATCTTTAATAAGGAGGGGAAAAGGGACCTCTCCTTTGAGGTCAAGGCCGATTCCGGAATGCCCTCTATGCGGGGAGCCCATGAAACCGGCGAACAGCCTTTCACCCTTTCCAAGAAGGGAGATTATCTATTGCCGATTAACATCGTCATGCCCGGCGATTGGGAGATCAAGCTGACCATCACCAAGGCGGGAAAAGTCGTTTTCCGGGGGAGTCACCGGTTTGATGTGTAGACCGATGAGGAAAGGCTGGATTCTACTTTTGGGTCTGGTTTTTTGGGGATGGCCGGATGGGGTTAACGCCGCCGGACACCTCCTCTTTTTTGAAGCCCAGGGAATCGCCGGTTATGGTTCTCAATTGGAAAAACCCCTCTACTATTCCATGTCCCCCGAGGCGGAAATGCAGAAACCGAGTATTGGTTTTGATTATCTCAAACGTTTTTCAGGGGAAACCGGGGACTGGGGAACCTTCGCCCTGCAGGCCCGTCTGGCCCTGACCGTGAACGGGGAAGAAGGACCCAACCATTTCAAAGGAGAACCCCAGATATACAACGCCTATTTTAAATGGAGGACCCCGGGTCCTTATTTCTGGATAGGTCATAATCGGCCGGCCTTTGGACTTTCTTCCTATTTTGACAGTCATGGATTGCTGCTTCGCACCCTGGCTGTTCAGGGTTTCGGATATGACCGGGATTGGGGGATAGGGGGTTACAAGGATTTCCCCTGGGGGGATATTTCAGCCAGCCTCACCACCGGATCGGGGATGCCCCTTTACTTTGACCGGGACAGCTACATGATCAGCGGACGGTTCTCTTATGGGGTGTTGAGCCGCGACAATTTTACGCTCGGAGTTTCCTTAGGTTATGGCAACACCCTGGATACTATGGGTTTTGACTTGAGAAACCCCGAACCGCAAAAAATGGCCCTTGGGGGAATGGATCTGACTATTCTCCGGAACAACCTGGAACACCGTTTCGATGCCCTGGCCGGCCAATGGCTGGGGAAAACGACCTATGCCCTGTTTTACAGATTGGGGATCAATCTGGACCCGGAGGCGCGGTTGAAGGTCGAGGCCCAGCCGATCTTTTGGAAAACCGGCCCAGAAGAGAATTACCAGGTGTCGTTAGGCCTGTCGGCGACGGCCACCTCTAATTTAACTATCCGGTTCATGTATAATTACAATCATAAGCAGGAGGACCACCGGGTTCTCCTGCAATGGTACTACTACTTGCCCATTTTATGAAATTCATTCCCATGCGCATGAGGACCTCTTAATGATACGCAGGATAAAACAGATCACTTTAGTTCTCATTCTCCTTCTGGCCGGAACCACGGTCATCTGGGCAGCGGTAGGCTGCGATCTGAATGACCCGGACCGCGATGTCGCCAGACTCTTCCCGGAATCCACCGGCTACAAAACCATCTATACTTCCGTAGCCCAGAGGGGTGGGGAAAAACTCCGGGCCAGGATCGAAGCCAGGCTGGGAGATACATTCCATGGGATCTTTGAAACCATGGATGTACCTTATACCATCTATGAGATATTCGCCGGCAGGAAAAAGATTGGATATATCCACGGGGTCAATCAAAAAGGCCAGTACGGCGGTATCCAGGTTTTTCTGGTGCTCGAACTGGACGGACGTATCAAGGGCTTCTATATTCAAAAAATGACCAGTCAATACGCAGGGAAATTGCGGGCCTCCACATTCGGCAAACAGTTTATCGGTTTGACCCTCAAGGATTTCGACCTATATCAGGTGGGATCGGGAAAAGGTGCCGGCCGGGTTGAATTGGTAAAAAATCCGGCCCCTGAGGCGGAAGGGGATTTCCGGGCAGCCTTGAGGGCCACCAAGAAAAACCTGATCCTTATGGATGCATTCGGGTTTTT
>JBFMBU010000121.1:0-24824 GCA_040755035.1 Thermodesulfobacteriota bacterium | reverse complement strand
TCGTGTTTCATAGAAAGCCTCCTTCTTTGTAAACTTGAGCGGTTCACAAGTTGGAGGCTTTCTCATTTTCCCGGAATTGTCAAACTCTGGGAGTCCCCCGGCAGAGCCGGGGGTTTACCTAAAGGAATTAGCTGCCATTTCTGAATCCCTATGTCTCCGCCACACACAAACTGAAAATATCCTCTTAAGCCAAATAATTGTAATACCTTTTCCGCAAGATCGGACCGCTTGGAGGTACAAATCCCAAGCTTGGCCCCAGATTGATAGAGACCCTGGAGGGCCGCCTCTATTCCTTCATAAAGTTCATTTTCAGAAAAGCCAATAGTTGAATATCTTTCCCGAAATACGGCGACCAGGCTGTTAATGTGGGGTTTATCTAACGTGGCTGTAATCCGTGTAAAGGTATGATCAATCGGAGGGCCGAAATATTGTAAGAGATCGGCGATGGATTGTTCGGCATAACCATGAACCATCAAGGAATGATTTATCGACCGTCCAATTCCAACCGCAGAATCACTTAGTGTTCCATCAAGATCGAATACAATATAATCGTACATATCTTGGGGTACCTCAGTTAAAATGAAAATTCCGTTCGACGTTCGTTGTTCAGCGTTCGGTGAAAACAAAAATATTGTACTTCATTTTCAATCGCGGGACGTATGAAGTTATTGCGGCCTGCCTATCTTAACCATAGTCGTATATCGAACGGCCACCAATCCCGCCCTTGCCTGGTCTTTGTATATCCGTTCAAGGCGATGACTTATTTCCCTGCCGGGGGATGAATCCCTCTCCGGCATGTATGACCGGGAAAAGACCAGACTTTCCAACCCGGCCTGGTTTAGTGACTGTTCGTGGGGCCAGGTGAATTCGATCGGGATAGTTGTCCCAAAAAATTTGGGAACATCGCCGCGTTTCTCGTGGGCAGCCAAAGCGGCTCTCTTGGTCCCGCCGAATTGGGCAAAAAGTTCGTCCAGAGCTCTATGGAGGGGGTCTTCAAACACCCGGTCATTCCAGATGAGCGCAACTTGTCCATTGGGACGAAGCACTCGATTGAACTCCAACCTGGCCTTGTCGATCTCGAACCAATGGAAGGCTTGTCCCGCCGTAATCAAGTCAACCGATGATGCCTCAATTGGGAGTTTCTCCGCACTGCCGTCAACACTCCGATACCCTGGAAACCGGTGGAGAAGTCGATCACAGACCTTACGCATCGAGGCGTTTGGTTCGACAGCGACAACTCGAAAGCCCTGTTGAAGAAGACCCTTTGTTAGCAAACCCGTGCCGGCCCCAATATCAGCAACGAAAGACCCTGAAGATAGATTACAGGTATTGCGAAGCGCATCAAATAAGGAGGCCGGATAATCCGGGCGCGAGGCGTTGTAATCATCAGCTTTTCCAGAGAAGATTTCCCCAACACCGCCATCCCGGTCGTAAAGTGCCCTCAATCGGCTTCCCGTGTCAGTGCTCATTGACATAAATATAAACCCGACCCTTTCCCGATTTATTTATCTATTTGCTGTGGGATTTACAAATACTGGGTTTGGTAGAATGATAGGGTATGCTCCTCGACTAAGCATGAATGGGCTCGAAACGATGAATGCGGGATAAAACATCAGATAGGGTATCTTTGGTCCGGGCCGTATCGTAATCGGTTTGCAATCCAACCCAGAACCCGTCGCTGGTGCCGAAAAAGCGAGAAAGGCGCAGACCGGTATCAGGGGTAATAGACCGCTTGCCAGCTACGATCTCGCCGATGCGTCGTTGCGATACCCCAATTTCTTTGGCCAGCCGGTATTGGGTAATTCCCAGGGGCTTTAAAAATTCCTCCAGCAAGATTTCTCCGGGGGAGGGGTAAGGTATTTCACGAGCCACGGTAAATCTCCTTTTATCAATGGTAGTCAACAATTTCTACGTCAAAAGCTTGGCCACTTTCGAAGCGAAAACACAGGCGCCATTGATCGTTGATACGGATACTCCATTGACCGGCGCGGTCGCGTTTCAATTGCTCGAGCCGATTATTGGGCGGAATACGTAAGTCCTCCAACTTTTCCGCACGGTTGAGCATAGCCAGCTTACGCAGGGCCACGACCTGGATATTAACAAAAAGGGAAACCCGTGTGCCGTTGAACAGGGCTTCCGTGTCGGAACATTTGAAGGTCGAAATCACCCGAGAATACTAACGAGATGCGTTAGTAATGTCAAGCCTAATTTTCAACTGCCCCCGTTCAGGCCAACTCACCAGCGGCAGCGTGAACAGTAAGCTCACCCGTAGCCCTTCATTCGGGTGATCGGATGCGGTGACTGGTTTTGTGAATCAATGATTTCCTTCAGTTCTGAAAGCGACTTGATGGTTGGGATTCCCTGAAAACAGTTCATATTATTTCGGTTTAGCCATACTCCACGTAGCCCGGCAGAGAGACTGCCTTGAGCATCTGCATTTATGTTGTTGCCAATGTGCCAGCACTCCGATGGACTAACCTTCGCGGCCCGACAAGCTTCAAGAAAAATTCTCCGGTCTGGTTTGGATATTCCGAGTTCCTCGGAAATAGTGACTATCGAGAACCGGTCGATGATGCCTACCTTGATAAGTTTTTGTCTTTGTTGGTACGCCTGGCCATTGGAGATAATCCCCAATCTTGTTCCAACCAACTGGTCAAGACAGGATTCCACGTCAGGGAAGAGTGTCCAGTTTTTTTCATAGAAATCAAGATACGTTTCAAAAAGGGTATCCGCTTCTGCGTCGCTCAGAGTACGGTGTTCGGCGAAGATTTCCTTCAGTCGTTCTCGACGTTGGCCTTGAAAGGAAAGTTCCCCCAATAGATACCGCCGAACATGTTTCTCCGTTGCATCTCGCCAGAGAACAGCAAATCCTTGGGGCGATACAGGAAAGACATCCTGGTGAAGCCGATGGAATTCGATAGCTGCAGCTCGCTCGGCCTTTTGGTTATCTAATAGCGTATCGTCAATATCAAAGAAGATCATCATTCAATAACGGCCTCTCCATCACAACATGAGTATCAATGTCACCTCTCCGTTTGAATCCCAGCCGGAGGTAGAAAGAGATCGCCCGGGAATTCACCTTCAGGCAATCAGGCTCCCGAACGACCACCAGGATTCCGGCATCAACTCCGGTTACCTGGATTACCTGAAATTTCTGCAAAAATACCTCCATCACAGACCTAAACGGTTTTATATCCAAGCAATGTTGCTAATGGTTTTTTCATGCTGAACATCCCCCGTATTGGCCACTCCCTCCGGCTCAATGAGAATGGCTTTATATCCATTTTCAGAGGATGGCTTATGCTCCACCCCTTGGGGGATAACGATCATCTCTCCGGCATTGACTTCTATGATTTGATCACGGAAATTCATAACCATGGTGCCCTCGATGATGATGAAGGTCTCGTCCGTGTCCGGATGGCTGTGCCAGACAAAATCGCCTTTGAATCTGACGATTTTGAACTCGTAATTATTCATTTTGGCAATCACACCTGTAGCATAGTCCCCGGAGGGCAGTTTTTCGAACTTTACTGAGATGATAATTTTTTTAATATCCATTAGTTCCTGCCGCAGAATAGAATGAAGTATGGTTTAATATTGATGGGCTCGTAAAAAGTCTCCGCTGTCATCCCGACCCCAAGGGAGGGATCTTATAACAGAGTAATAGATCTGTAAGATCCCTCTCCAAATTTTGGGACAAGGATTTCTCCCTCTGGTCGAAATGACAAATTCGGCGGTTTTCGAGGTTTTACGAATTTGTCAAAATTGATTTTTAATTAAAATCCGACTTTTTTGCCCATCCGCAGGCACTTCCTTGATCGCCAGGGAAACCCGGTTCTCTGCATCCAAGGCTGACCAATAGGTTTCCAGTATCTTTTCTGCTGAACCTTGGCAAGGCAGCAACATAGGATCTCCAAAGAAACTCGGCAGAGGATCGCCATCCCCCGAATAGGTGGTCAGCCCAACCCCATACCCTGCTTGGGGCAGGGAGGGTTGATAATAATAACGATCGGTAAATGCCGGATCGAGGGGATTGGCTTTAAGAATGCTTAAGTCGATCGCCCCTTTATTATTCACAAAAGAAAGCATCCCGCTGATACGGGGGGTAAAATTGGGGGCATCGGGTTCCCGCTCTCTTTCGGCCAAGGTTTCTGGAAAGGAAAGTCCCTTTTGAATCCCTTCATAAATGGTCCGGGTTTGATCTCCGTTGCTGACGATAAAGATATTCGGTAATTCCAGCATGGCTTCATAGATAATCAGACTGGGATCTTTAACCTTACTAATATCGACGGGCTCGGTACGCAATACCCCGGCCTCAGCTACAAAGCGACGGTTGCGGCTGTTTGGGCTGCGTCCCATAATCCAGTAAATAATTACCCAATTTTGATTGTCGGATTTTCCGATTACCAGGCCCCGGCCGGGGTAAGGGTTTTTAATAAGATGTTGTTCAAAATTCGTAGCCGCCTTTTTTTCAAAATCCATTTTCTCCTCCTTTTTTGAATCAACCGCCATTGTTTCGATAATCTTTCCGTCAAGAAGACTTCCTCCGACCGGTCACCATGGATAAAGAAATATCAACCGGAAAGATAATGGTTTCCCCAGCTTTTTTGGCTTTTTCCAAATCCGCCACGATTCTGGCCCTGCCTTTGGCATATTCCTCTTGAGATAGTAAGGTTAGTTGGGAAGTAAAATCCTTGCTCAGAGAGAGGATCTCATCCCCTTTCCGGTCATTACGAAGGTGTTCGGCCCATTGCCAGTGGATTTCTCCGAACCCGGCGGAAATCATCCAGTCGGCAATGGTCCCCGGTGAAGGGTAGCGCTTCAGGTCGGCATCAAGCGTTCCCGGAAAATAATCATAAATGAACCAACGATCTCGCAAAGGGTGTGGATTCATACCGATCACCGTCAGAACTCCTTTCTCCTTCAGAAGTTCATACGCCCTGGATATGAACGTCAAAGGGTTCTGGAAATGATGAAGGGCGTTCACGCAATAAACCAGATCAAAACACTTGCTTTGGAAGGGGAGCTTCCCGGCGTTTCCCTGAATGAGGAAGAATTTCCCCCTCCGTTCCTCGGCCTTTTCAAGCATGCCATAAGATTGATCTATTCCAACCACCCGGGTCAGGTCCTGTAATAGGTTCAGCCAATGGCCTGTCCCGCAGCCCACTTCAAGGACACTTTCGGCACCCGTTTCATGAATTAGATTGAGCAGCTTTGAGGCAATGCCCTCCGGCTTATAGGCATCTCCTTTGTACCTCGTGTTGTAACTAGCGGCAACTCCGTCATAATTGACGGTTTTCATCGTCTTTTCCTGTTCGTTGGTCAAAACATTTTTAAAAACCGTCGCCAGAGATGACTGGGAAAATTACCGGCAACGATTTTAGTCGGTTGCATTTTATCGTTGGCTGGGTTGTCACTCAAATAGTTTTATCGAAAGAACCTTCCTGTACTGGAAAAAGTCCTGATCTGTGGTGAAAATGGGGACATCCAATCTGTTTGCGACTGCACAGATAAGGAAGTCAATGTGAGACCCTTGAATTCCCTTCTTTCTGCATTGATTGCACATTTCGGCAGCAGATTCATAATCAGAATCTTTAATAGGGGAATTTTCAAAATAAGATAATTTTTCTTTCAATGCTTCAAATTTCTTAAAGTCACTATAACCGGAAAGGATTTCTTGACGAATGGGGCCAATGATCAGGGCTCTTTGGTCCCTGATGAGAGATTCGAGCTGATCTATTTCAAAAGAATATTCTGGTTTTCGGGTCCGTAAAGCGTAAGACCAGATTGGCGTATCGATGAGAACTTTCACCGGGCCCTTCCTTTTTTATAATCATATTCGGGGTCTGGATCCATTTTGCCAAAAAGAGTCAGTACTTCAATTTGCTTATGTCTGTTTATGAATTCTTTTAAGGCCAAATTAACCGTTTCCTTCTTAGTTTTTATACCACTGACTTCCAGTGCTTTTTCTAATAAATTCTGGTCGATAGCTAAATTGGTTGCCATTGTTTCCCTCCTATCAACACATAATTTTACACAAATTAACACACATTAAATTCTTTGTCAATAGCAGCATAAAAGCAGGAATAGTAGAGACGGTTCACTCAGGCATCCCACCGTTTCGCTTCTGCAAGTGCTTTACTTCAGGCGTCATCACCAGCCTTTGTTAGGCGCCGGCGATTGAACGAACGACACCGTACTGGGCGAGCACACGCCTCGCCTCCTCGGGTCCTCTTGCCAGATGGGCATGCAGTCCCAGTTTCACCGCCGCATCAATGTTCCGCAAGCCGTCATCCAGAAACAGGACCTCCGACGGTGGGAGGCCCATTCCTTCGAGCGCGACCAAGAAGGCGTCGGTGGCGGGTTTCAAATATCCGATTTGGTGTGACAGATAGGTCTGATCGAACCGGTCCACCAGACCCATTGCCTGAATTTTCTCCCAATGCACCGCACTCGTATTGCTCAGCGCAACGAGGAGATAGGCCTCCGGGATCTCATCCAATAGCTGCAGAGCGCCTGGTAGGAGCCCTGTTGGCCAGTTGCAGAAGTCTTGCAGGAAGCATTCGGCGGTGACTGGCAATCTGAGGTCAGCAACGACTCCGGCTGCGAACGCTGCCGCATCAATCTGCCCGGTTTCGTGCGCCACCACCGATGGCGATGAAATCCACATTGCGTGGAGAGCTTCGTGCAGGGGTTCCACGCCAAGCAACTTCGCCATAGTCGGCACCCCGTCGAGTGCCACAAGCACCCCGCCAATATCGAAGATAATCCCCGCGATCCTGTTGCCCATTTCCGACCTAAGTGCGCCTAACAAGATATTTTCATATCCTTTGAGTCTTTTGATTCAATTCTGAAAAATCTATCCTGTCCCTTCGTGAAAAATTTCCAAATATTTCTTGTAGCTGAAAAGACGATGACGTCGTCTTCCGGTAGTTCTCTCTGCATGGCCAACCACCTTATTAAGTTTTCTTTAATACAATGATCGGCAATTAAAGTAAGGGCGATAAAAGTTTAATAATGATTGATTCCTTATATTGTCATTTCGACCGAAGGGAGAAATCTTAAAATCATTAAAGATTTCTCGTCGTTTCCCTCCTCGAAATGACAGAATCTGATTTTTTTCGAGAGCATCCTGTCTATTCCACCAAATCCGAAATATTATGAATAATCCGATCCGGGATGACCTCCGAATGGGAGGGAAGCCCCTGTTTTGAAAAATCATTCCAGATGCCGTAAATCCCCAGCTTTTGCGGGCCATCCACATCACATTCCAGATTGTCCCCTACGGCCCAGACCTCATCCGGGCCAAGCCCCAATTCCTTCATGGCCCGTTTGTAGACTTCTACCTCGGGTTTGCCGAATCCCATCTCCCCTTCGATTAGAATACAGGAAAAGAACCTTTCCAGGTTAAACCTCTGAACCTTTCGTCTTTGCTTCCGGGCCTCACCGTTGGTCATCAGGGCCAGCCGGATATTGCGCTTTGTCAATTGCGCCAAAGTCTCTTCCGCCCTTTCAAACAGGTAGATATCTTCCTCCCTATGGAATGAAAATGCGTCGGCCAATTCATGGGCCAAGGAAACGTCGTTCAGGCCCAACCCCTGAAAGGCCAGGGAGACAGTCCTTCTTCGGGTGGCATTCAGATCCAGACGTCCGTTTTTATGGCGTTCTTTATCCGACCAATACCAGTTGCTCACTTTTTGGATTTCTTGGTAGAGGTTGTCCGGAGTAAAGGAATCGATCCGGTCTGATAATTCCGCACAAAGCCTCCTCCAGGTAGGCTCGGCTACCGCCGAATAAGCCAGGATGGTATCATCCAGATCAATGAGTATTCCTTTGGGTAGCATGATCTTTTCTCTCAAGAATATTTGTATTTTTTTACGACAATGGATATCAGAACCAGAAGGATTGGTTCAAGATTGCATAGCCTGCCTCTGATCTGAAGGTTGGAATCGTTTTAGGTGTGGGTGTTCTGTTGACAGATTTCGGCAATCCAGGCATTGATGCTCTTGCGCTCTCTCTTGGCCGCCAGGGCAATGGCACAATGCAGTTCGGAAGGAACCCGCAGCATAAAACGACCGGAGAAAGGCTTTTCCGGCACCCGGTCAATTTCCTTACAAGTCTTCAGATATTCGTCTACGGCAGAGCGAAAATCTTTTTCCAGTTCTGAAACCGATGCCCCTTCAAAGGTAATAATATCCGTAAGGCCTATGAGCCGGCCATGAAAAATACGGTCATCGGCATCAAATTCAACGGTTCCCGTATATCCCTTGTATTTTAATGCATTTTTCATTTAATTACCTCCGTGTTAATTAAAAAATCCCTGATGGCCTCAACGGCATACTTTTTCAACTCTTTCTGCGGGTGAGGCTTGTGAAGGCGTAAGACCCGTGTATTGAGAATGATCTGTACCCTTGAACCCTCCCCTTCACGAATCCTGGCACCGATTGCCTTAAAAAAAGACTGCACCTCATCCCAGGTTATATTGGCACGGGTTGGTTTGTCCTGAATGCGCGAAAGGGTTTTCTGCTGTTTTTTGTTCATAGACCCAATATGATACCAAAAATGATATCACCTGGCAAGAAAAATTTGTCCTTATTTTTATTGGTTTTCGCGATTACTCCCCTGTTCTTCCCGACTTGATGAGACCGCTCGGGCTTTCAAGAAACCAACTTAAGAAAATTTTCCCGGCTCCTAAGCATTGGCTGAGGATCTCTACTTATATCCGATACTTCCAAGGTGATGATATGAGAATAGTTCTTGAAAAAGTCTATATAGGGAGAATAGTCATAGTTTCCGTCCCCCACCGGCAGATGGTCGTCGTTCTTCCCATGATTGTCATGGAGGTGAATATGCCGGATATTTTCACCCAGCAGGCGAATCCCTTCCGCCGCTCCTTCCCCCAAACGGGCGTGTCCGAAGTCTAAGGTGAATTGCAGACTGGATCCCACGGCCTTTCTGATTTCCAAAAGATCCTGAAAACTTTGATCAACCGAATTAAATCCGATATTTTCCAGACAGACGGTAATGCCCTTGCTGTTGGCATACTCATTAATTTGTTTTAACGAATCAATATTATTATCCCACTGGAGTTTAAAGAGTGGATTAGCTTCTTTAGGCAGCCCTTTAATCTGCTCATACGTTTGGGTTCCGGAATGAACGATCATGGTTTTCCCACCCACCTCAGCACAAAAGTCCACGGTTTTTTTGGTGATATCGACCGAGGCCTTTCTGATTCCAGGGCTGAAAGCGGCGATATTCATATCAAAAAATGGGGCATGGACACAGACTTCCATGGCAGATTTCTCCAGGATATCGCGGCCTTTCTTAATGATATCCTTTGGAGTGTTTTCCGGTTCAGCAGAAGGGAAAACACAGGAGATTTCGAAGGCGTCAAAATCATTCTCCGCGGCCGTTCGCAAAGGATGAAGCCATCTGGCGGCCATCATGGCACAACTGGGCATTCCGATCTTCGGCATAATGTTTCCTCCTTTTATAACTTTGTAGTTGTTTAAAAAATGTTTTTGCCACCGACGCACACGGACAAAACTGGACGAAAAATTGTTTCCCCGGCCTAACAAAAACAGGCCGGGCAAACCAGCCGTCGCCAGCCTCCCCCGGACTCGATCCGGGGGCGAAGCTGATTTCAAGTGCCCGAAGGGCCTGACAGTAAGGGGGCGGCAAGTCGTCGCCGCCTCGTCCTGCCTTTGTCTGTGGCAAAAAAAGGATTTTCCCTTTTTAAAAAACTAAAGGGAAGATTTATTTACTGTTGACAGAGAATAATAAAACGGCTATCATTCGTCAAATTAATAATTATTATAATATCTATTAGTAAGGCGAATATATGGATTTTACCTTTGAACAAATAAACGCTTTTTATGCCGTGGCCACCAGCGGGAGTTTTTCGGGCGCGGCCGAAAAGATCTTCCGCACCCAGTCGGCGGTGAGTATCCAGGTAGCCCGCTTGGAGGAAACCATCGGCCGTCGCTTGATTCATCGCACCACAAAAAATATCGAACTGACCGAAGCCGGCAAGGTTTTTTTAGGTTATGTGGAAAAGATCCGCGGTCTTCTGGCCGAAGCCCGGCAGGAATTGCTCGACTTGGAAAAGATGGAGCGGGGCCGACTGACCATCTCCACCTCGGATACGACCGCCTGCTATCTCTTGCCGGGTATCCTGCAGGCATTCAAAAAGGATTATCCCGGCATCGAGATATTGGTCAGGAACACCACCTCACTCCGGACCATCGAGATGGTGGCCCATAACGAAGTGGACATGGGCATCGCTACTTTGACCTTTTTAAAGCCGGGTCTGGAAGCGATCCCCCTTTTTCCCCGCTTCGATGTGGTGATCTGCCATCCCGAACATCCCCTGGCCCAGAGAAAACAGGTCCTGTTAAAAGATCTGGAAAAGCACGCCGCCATACTTCTGGATGAATATTGTGCCTCCCGGCGGATTCTGGATCAGGCCTGTCAGAAGCAGGGGGTAAAACTGTCTATTGCCATGGAGCTAAGCTCCATCGAGGTCATAAAAAACCTGGTAATGATCAAATCCGGTATATCCATAGTCCCGGAAATTGCGGTGCGAAAGGAGGTCCAGTCCGGGTTGCTTTCGGTGATCAAAATAAAAGACTTTAAACCAAATCAAAGGATTCAGGTGGGGGTGGTCTACAAAAAAAACCGTTATGTTTCGCTGGCCGCCCAGAGTTTCCTTAACATGCTGAAATCCGGTTTCCCCTTATCCTCGCAGGAGACCGGCGGATAAAATGGGAGGGATGCCGCAGCACAAACTCCGGGGGCACTTCATTAAAGGAAATACAGGGTATTCCCATCCGGTTTGAAAAAATTCAAAGGGTGTGGTAAGGAAGAAAAAGCCCGCTTTTCCCTGATTGCCTGAACAAGGGAAAAGCGGGGAAACCATTTACCCTTCTGCACTATGGGAATAGAGAAAGGAGTCAATTTTTATGGCTGAAATTAACACGGTCTTGGGATCGGTAAAAACCGAAGACCTCGGGTTTACCTTGATGCACGAACACCTGCTTTGCGCCTTCCCTAACGCCTTCCGGGAGTATTCGGATATCCTGGTTCCGAATACCTTTGAATATGTGGTGTCCCGGTTGAAACAAGCCAAGGCCGCCGGGGTGGACACGGTGGCGGACCTGACCACCCTTGACTTGGGCCGGGATATTCTGTTCATCCGCGAAGCCTCAAGACAAAGCGGTGTTAATGTCATTGCCTGTACCGGTTGGTGGTTGGACGTCCCCCGTTTCGTCAGCGGACTCATGGGCAGCGTCTCCGTCGACCAGATGGCCGAATCCTTTATCCGGGAGATCGATAAGGGCATCGGCGACACAGGTATTAAACCCGGTCTGCTCAAATCAGCCAGCGACGTGGGCGGAGTAACCCCTCCGCAGGAGATGGGATTGCGGGCCGTGGCCCGGGCCCATCTGAAGACCGGGGTCCCTATCGTCATCCACTCCTATCACCCGGGGCAAGTGGCCAAGCAGCAACTGGAAATCCTCAGGGAAGAGGGCGTCAATTTGAAATATGTCAAGGTGGATCACTGCAACGATACCACCGATATTGAATACCTGAGTTGGATCCTGGATCAGGGCTGCTATATGGGGCTGGACCGTTATCCGGGCCGCTTAGTCAGCCCCCTGGCCCGTACCAGGACCTTGAAATCCTTAATAGACGCCGGTTATGAGCATAAACTTTGCCCTTCTCATGACTGCCTTCTGTCTTATGTACTGCCCGCCGGATTCACCACCGAGCACTATGAGGTTTTAAACCCCCATCGGATTCTTTATTTAAAGAAGGTGGTTTTCCCCTGGCTGAGGGAGATGGGTGTTGCGGAAGAAAAAATCGACCGGTTGTGCGTCACCGGCCCCAGAAACTTTTTAGAAGGAAAATAATATGACCCAAGGACTTTTTAAACCGATAAAAATAAACCGCTTGGAAATCAAAAACCGCATCATGCGTTCGGCCACCTGGGACGGCACGGCCGACGAAGCCGGCGGGATCACGGAAGGCTCTATAAAACTCTATCAGGAACTGGCCAAGGGTGATATCGGTCTGATTGTGACCGGTTATGCCTTCGTCTCCCACCCCCTGGGGCAGGCCAATCCCGGGCAGTACGGCATTTATAGTGATAAATTGATCCCGGGCTGGAAAAAACTGGTCCAGACCTTCCACCAGTCAGGGGATAGTAAAATTGCCATGCAGATCGTCCATGCCGGAATCAATTCCCGCTTTCTGGTTCAAAAAGGGCACACTCTCCAGGCGGTTTCAACCATGGCAGATTTGAAGCGCCCCCACCGGGAAATGACCAGAGAGGAGATTGAACAGATTATCAAGGACTTTGCCGCTGCTGCCATCCGCGTCCGGGAGGCCGGTTTCGACGCCGTTCAATTGCATGGGGCCCACGGGTATTTACTGAGCCAATTTGTCTCCCCCTTCTATAACCTCAGAAAAGACCTATGGGGAGGGTCTCCGGAAAAACGCCGCCGCTTTCATCTCTTGCTTATTGAAAAGGTAAGGGAGGCTGTGGGAAAGGATTACCCCGTATTGATCAAATTCGGAGTTCAGGATAACCTTCCCGGTGGTATGCCGTTTTCCGAAGGACTGGAGACCTGCATTCAGATGGCGGCTGCCGGTATGGATAGTATTGAGATCAGCACCGGCGTCGGGGCCGGATCTGCGGCCATAACCCAGAGTGGTTTTAAAAAAGGGGAGGTGGATCGGGTCGTATTCCTGGACCAGGCAGCGGCGGTGAAAAAAGCGCTGACCGTACCGGTGGCGGTGGTCAACGGCATCCGTAGCCTGGAGAAGGCCGAAGAGCTCATTTCCAGTCATCTGGTGGATATGGTTTCCCTTTGCCGGCCTTTTATCCGCGAACCGCACCTGGTGCAGCGCTGGTTGAACGGGGATGCACGTCCGGCGGCCTGCATCTCCTGCAACAAGTGCTTTCCCAATCTGGAACGCGGCCAAATTATGGAATGCGGAGAGGAAAGAAGATTACGACAAAAGAAGGTCCAGAAAAGTAGCCCTTCGAAAGGAATGGTGGAATAACCATCAATCAAAAACCAGGGGTCGGGATGGGAAGCCTTTGCCCGATGTTTGTTTTATCATCGACTCGATTACGAAGATCCTGCGACTTATGCCGCCCTGGGAGAATATCTTGATCAACTGGACCGAAGTCTGCACCGTCACTTCCAGGAAGCGCAACTATTCCGGTTTCCGGGGCCTAACTATCGATGAAGCCCCCTAATGGCTTCTTATTATAATTATAGGAATAGAAAGTAATAATGATAGAAAAAGTTGGCCTCCCATAAAAAAATATGGTAATGACCATATTTAAATGATAGGTTGAACTCCGAAAAAAGAAACCAATAAACAAACCGGCTTTGGCCTTGGGAACAAAAAAATGTTGCCCTCCAATTCAACCAAAGAAATCATCCCCCTCTACAGCAGAGTTTCCTCGATCCTGCAGAACAAGATCATCTCCGGACAATATGAACCCGGAGACAAGCTGCCCACCGAGGATGAGCTGGTGCAGTATTTCGGGGTCAGCAAAATCACCGTGCGCAACGCCCTTTCCCTTCTCGAAACCGACGGCCTGATCACCCGCATCAGGGGTAAGGGGACATTCGTGGCTGAGGTGATACCCCAAAAAAAACAATATATTCATACCAGCCTGAATAAAATGTCCCTGGCCCTGGAAAGGGGCGATACCAAGCCCCTGGAAATCAAAAAAATCAAGATCTCAGACAGCAGAATACCCAAGGATATCTGCTCCTTTTTTAAAATGACCAACAATGACGAAATAGGCAGAATCCGAAGGATGAGCGATATAAGGGGAGTCCTTTACTTTTTTGAAACCTTTATGCCGGTGGATATCGCCAAGCATTTGACCAAAACGGAACTGACCAAAGAAAAGCTTATCTTAAAACTATTAAAAGAGAAAATCGGATTAAAGGTCAGTAAAGGTGAAATGTACCTGCAGGCGGTTCCGGCCGAGCCCGATATTTCCTCTTTTCTCCGTTGTCAATCCTTTGAACCCCTCATCCATATGCAAACCTATTTCTGGTCCGAACCGGAAAAACCCCTGGGCATTGCCAATGTCTATTTCCGCTCCTGTTATTTCAAATACAAGGTGAACGTGGAAATCAACGCTTATTAACAGGTTTTTGAAGCCGGAAAACCGCCCGGGCCTCTAAAAGGCCCGCCTTTTTTCGGAAACCCGGATATGGGGGGGGTCTGTTTTTAAGTCAAGCGGACCTTTTTGGCTTTGGAGACGAATTCATCCATCCTTTTCCGGACGGCGATTTTGTCATATTTTCCAACAGAGGTCTTAGGGATTTCGTCCACAAAGGCCACATAGACCGGCAGCATCCATTTGGTGATTTTTCCCTTTTCCACTCCCTCTTTTTGAAGGAATTCCAAAACATCTTCTTCTTTCTGTTCAGCCCCCTGCATTAACTTGACTACGGCCATGGGAATTTCGCCCCATTTCTCATCCGGCACCCCGACATACGTCGCTTCCAACACATAATCGGCATTGCTGGTCAAGTTCTCCAAAAGAACCGTGGGAACCATTTCGGACCCGCTGCGGATAACATCGGTGATACGATCGGCGATGATGATATACCCATCGGTATCGATCTTGGCCGCATCCCCGGTATGGAACCAGCCTTCTCTCCAGGCGGCAGCGGTTTTTTCCGGATCTTTATAATATTCCTCCATGATCCAGTGCCCTCGGAGAACGATTTCACCGATGGTTTCATTGTCGTGGGGTATGTCATTGCCGTTTTCATCGATAACCCTGGCATCGATGGCCGGGACATGGGGCAGACCGGTTTTGACTAAAACCTTATCTATTTCCTCTTTGGGCCAGTTCACCATATGACGCCGAATACTAGCCCCGACGGCCCCGGCCATGGTTTCGGTCATGCCGTACCCTGATCCGGTGCGCATATTGGGGAACAGCTTTTCGGCCTTACGTTTCAGTCCCAAAGGCAAGGCCCCGCCGCCGATACCGATCAATAAAAGGCTGCTCAAGTCCCACTTGCCCAGATCCGGGTATTCCAGCAACATGGCCAGCATAGTGGGGACCATCATAGCCCCGTTGACCTTTTCCGTTTGCACCAGTTCGCAAAAACTTTCAGGGGTAAACCGGCCGGGGAAAACGATTTTTGCGCAGGAATAGACATTAGTAAAAGGGGCTCCCCAGGCATGAATATGGAAAAGAGGCACGTTCATCATTGGAATGGCCTGGTTGGGCCGGATGGGATCATCGGGGAGCCTTACGGCCATGCCGACCATGGCGATATTGTGGATCGTATGCAAATAAATCTGACGGTTGGTGTACATGACGCCCTTGGGCAGACCGGTGGTTCCTGTGGTGTAATAGAGCACGGCCTTGGTATCTTCGTCCAAATCCGGCCATTCATAACCGGTGGGCTGGTCCTTGATTAATTCCTCATATTCATATAGGGGCTCTATCTTGGTTTTAGGAAGGCCCGGTTTATCGGACAGGTAAACGAATTTCTTAACCGAGGGTTTTATACGATCGTAGAGGATTTCCACCAGGGGCAGGAGCAGATCATCAAAAAAGATGATCAGGTCTTCTGCATGGGTTATGGTAAAGGCCATATGGTCTAAAGAAAGCCGGATGTTTATGGGGTGGGAAACCGCGCCGGTACAGATGGAGGCATAGATGATCTCCATATGACGGTGGTGATTGAGGGCCATGGTGGCGATACGGTCCCCTTCCTGCACGCCCAGGGATTTAAGGGCGTGGGCCAATTGGCAGGTCCTTTGATGCCACTGCCGCCAGGTAAATCGAAAATATTCACCGGCGTCATTTCTGTAGACCATGGCCATATCATCCGGATACGAGAACAGGGGCCGTTTCAAAAAATTTTTCACCAATAAGGGATAATGCTTGTTGTATTGTGGAAAGGTACTTTTCTCCGGCATTATACGTCCTCCCTGGAAATATTTATTATTACATTATTGCAATTGTTCAAGTTTGAAGTATAATGAGAAAGAAACTTTTCTGTCAAGGGAATAAATTTGCCTCCCTCGCCTTCGGACCGTCAAAAATTCTTTTTGACTCAGGGCTCCCGAGGAGATAAGATTGTTGGCACCTGCCTTTTGGGCGCCCTTTCCAATACTGGGAACTTTATATGAAAGCTGAAACCTCTCCCCCCATGAACAACTACCGGGATTTGAGACGACTCTGTCTCCAATTTGCAGATTCCATCGGATCGCCTGTCTTTTACGGGGAACAAGAACCTCTTATCCGTGCTTCCCGCCAAGCCTTTGAAAAAAGTGTCACCGTTCACAAATGCCTGAAGGTGGTGGCCGAAGAAGGGTATTTCGCCGGTCATGCCGAGAACCATATCCGTAATGTGGCCATAGAAGCAGGGGCCATCATCCTGATCGAAAGCCAGGGATCCCCTGCGGTCTTTCCGGATGGGGAAAGGCTGTGCTTCCTGGCCCATGTTGCCGGAGTACTTCACGACATTAAACGATCTGAGCCTGAGCACGCCCGCCTTGGGGCCATTGAATCAGAACGGATCCTGCGGCAAATAAATTTTTCTCCCGGCGAACGGGTCATGATCGTCAAAGCCATAGCCAATCATGAAGCCTTTCAGACCCATGAAGCTATCGCTGATTCCAGGGGGCAGCTTTTGTCCGACGCTTTGTATGATGCCGACAAATTCCGCTGGGGACCGGAGAATTTTACCGACACCCTCTGGGATATGCTGGCCCTGCGTCAGGGTGAAAATATTCCCAAGCTTTTCGAGCGTTTTCCCCACAGTATGGAAGGGATTGTCCGCATTCGGGAAACATTCAGGACCTCTACCGGCAGGCACTACGGTCCTGATTTTATCGATCGGGGTCTGGAAATAGGCCGGAGGCTTTATAATCAATATCTGGCCCGGCAGGAGGAGGCTGAAAAATAATGACGATTTCTTTGCCTTCATAAATTTCTTATTCCGCGATTCCAATAAGACGATGCCCTCTTTTAACTCCAACCGGTTTCAGCTCGACTTATGATTTCCAATCAGTGGGAAGGCCTGCAGATCGGTTTTGAATCTTCCCCGAACAACTTCAAACATCGGAGAAAGGATTTAAGTTAGGCCAATGACCGACCAACACCTATCGTATGAATGGATAGAAACCTTTCCACATCTGGAAGAGGTTGCTCGGATTCTAAGGCAGGCCGAAATCATCGGCGTTGACCTGGAAGCCGACTCGTTATACCACTATTTTGAAAAGGTTTGTTTGTTGCAAATCTCCACCGAATCGGCTTCTTATGTACTGGATCCCCTGGCCCTGAGAGATCTTTCTCTTTTACAGCCAATCTTTACTGATAGCGGTATCCGCAAGGTCTTTCATGGAGCGGATTATGATATCCGTTCCCTGTTCCGGGACTTTCAACTGGAGGTGCAAAATCTCTTCGATACCCAGTTGGCCTGTCAGTTCCTGGGCCTACGGGAAACCGGCCTGGACGCGGTGTTGCGAACCAGATTCCAGATAGAACTGAATAAGAAATTTCAACGGGCCGACTGGTCCCGCAGACCTTTACCGTCCAACATGGTGGAATATGCCGCTTCAGACGGCCGTTACCTGATTCCTTTGGCTCGATTGTTGGAAAAGGAACTAAAAGAGAAGGGGCGTTTGTCCTGGGTGGAGGAGGAATGCCAATGGCTTACCCGAGTTCGCTTCCTCCCGCCCGGCTCCAATCCGCTATTCCAAAAGATCAAGGGGGCAGCCCATCTGGATCCCAGAGGTTTGGCCGTTCTGGAGTCCTTGCTCCGCTTCCGCGAGACTCTGGCCCGAAAAGCGGATATTCCACCCTTTAAAGTGTTTGGAAACGAACCCCTTCTGGAACTGGCAGTTAAGAAACCCTTGACCATGGAAGAGCTGGAAAAAGGGACCACATTGAGCCGGAAGCAAATCGACCGCTATGCCCTTGATCTGATCCGGGAAATTCATAGGGCCATGGCCCTGCCCCCGTCCGCCCTTCCGCTTTTCCGAAAGCAGGCCAGGCCCTTATTACCCGGCACCGTCAACAATAGGATTAAAGATTTGAAGCATTGGAGGCAAAGGAGAGCCAAAGACTTGATAATGGATCCCGGTATCCTGATCAATAACGCCACAATCATTGCCTTGGCCAAAAAAAATCCTTCCTCCCCGGAGGTGATGAAAGAAGTCCCGGGCATGAAAAAATGGCTCATCGATCAGTTTGGCCTTGAGATCTTGGCAACCTTGAAAAGGGGTTGGAGAGAGTTGGAAGAAAAAGGATCAAAGAATATTGGGGAATAAGGGAAGCGTTCCACCTTTATGAATGGCTTTCCGGAACAGCATTTTTTTCGGAAATCGGTCAGCCATTCCCTTGAGGTTCCCTACTAATAACAATCATAAATTCCGCAATCAGCAATCCGAAATCCGAATTTCGTACTCAATTATCCTCCTTCCATTATGGGAAGCAATAGTACTTGATCGCCTTCGTTCAAAACGGATTGAGGCTGTACCACTTTTTGGTTGACCATAATAGAGAGGGGCTGATCTTTGATGGCCGGGATTTGGAATTTTTCACTCAGAATTTCCAACAGGGAGATTACAGTCGACTCCTCGGTCAAGTCCACCTGTAACCGGTCAGTGCCTGCCCATTGTTGGATAAAGGAAAAAAATGTAACACTGACCTGCATCATCCACTTTCACCCGGTCATTTTTTTTGTTCGGAGAAAAAAATCAGGGGGTTGAGAGATCATCAACCCCCTGAAAAATCAAACGACGCCCACCTACCTCAAAGGTACCGGTGGTGGAGGGAGAGGCGGTCCCGGTGGATGGGGCAGAGGACGGGGGTGCCTAACCTTTTTCGGTCTGGCCCAGTGGCCGGGAATAAAACGCTTTCCTTTATAATAGCCCGGCATCCAGATCCATCCGGGATGGGGAGGGGGACCGGGAGGATGGGGGACAATAATCGGAGGGCCGGGAGGGGGCGGTGGTGGACCCACTCTGTGCGGTGGCGGTGGTAATGGCGGGCCGGGGGGCGGTGGGGGCACGACAACAGGAGGAGGCGGCAAAACACCCGGTGGAGGTGGAACCACCTTATGCGGTGGCGGCGGCAAAGGCACTCCCGGGGGATGAGGCGGCAAGGGCAGCGGCGGGGCCGCGAGGCTGACGCCGGAAAGTAGGAATAAAAAAACCCCCAAGGCTAATAAAGCCGGTATATTTTTTAACCATCTGGAACGTCTTTTCTTCTTCGTCTGATTTCTTTTCTGCATGGGGTCTCCTTTTTTTTGAGATGGAATACAGCGAAAATTTATATCTCTGGATTTCAAAAACCGATTTTAAAATATTGGACTCTCTCCCGGAGAGTATGGTTAAAAAAACAAAAAAAATTATCCATAGAGGTTCTGGACCACATCCCCCATTCCCCCCAGGGCTTCCAGGGAGCCACGGCTGGGTTTTCCAGTCTCCTCATCCCAATCCATGGCGGAGAAAAAGTTCTTGGCCAGGGTTTTGTGATCAATAATCACCCCGGATAAAGGGCCTTCCGTTTGCGGCGGTTCCCCGACCGATCTTGATGGCAGCATCGTTTCCAAGGGCTTTTGACCCTCACGCAGGTTAAAGGCATGCCGCATGTTAAAAACGCGAAGACCGGTTTCCTTTAGAAAACCCTCAGTAACGTCCCAGCCGGTTACGGCCGCCAGCATTTTGGGGACTAAATCCCGGATCCCGACAAAACCGCTGAACAAGCAAATGCCCGAGACATTATTGATCTCCATCCGGCAGGCAGCGTTCACATCGCTGGTGCCGGTATTGCTGAAATCATATTTATTGGGCCGGCCGGCCTGTCCCTGCCACATCCCCCCTTTGACATGGCGGCCGGGGGTCGGATCGATCTGATAGGTACGGGCGTAGCCCGGGGCCAGCCGGGGATCATGCATCGGTAATTCAATGCCCTTGACTGTTTGCAGATATTCAGCCCCCTTTTCCAGCTTGGCCGCAGCCCCGGCCGAACCCAAGGCCAGGACCTTTCCAATACCGGTCTGGTCGGCAATGGCCTGGGTCAAATCCACTATGGCTTTAGCGTTTCCCCAAGTCAGTTCCATCCCCTCGGTTTCTTCCTTGGTTAGAATTCCATTTTCATAACACTCTATGGCCCAGGCTACCGTTCCTCCCACGGAGATGGTATCCAGGCCGTAGCGGTTGCAAATATCATTACATTTTAGAATGGATTCCACATTATCATTCAGGCATAAGGTCCCGAAGGCCCCGGAGGTCTCGTACTCCGGACGGAAGGTCTCCTTCAGAGGCCAGGGCCCGTCCTTAACCTCATAATCGGCGCCGCAGCCGATGACGCAATTGGCGCAGGCATACTTCTTGGTCCTGTACTTCTTATCCATGTGGATGGCATCTAACCTATGGGCCCTTTCTTCCCCGAAATCTACAATGCCCACCCCGCCCCAATTTTTTACGGGAGTATCTCCGGAAAGGGCATTAGCCCCGGTATTCATCCCCGTGCCGAATTGGGCAAAGGCCGTAACCACCTGGGCCAAAGGGCCTTCCTTCATGGCTGTGCGAACCGACTGATTGATGTCCTTCAGTTTTTCCGGATCGGCTATGGGCACCTCCCCTTTTCCCCGAACGGCTATGGCCTTTAATTTTTTTGAACCCATGACCGCGCCCGGTCCCCCCCGGCCGGCGGCCCGGTGCTGTTCGTTCATGACGCAGGCCATAAGGGATAATTTTTCACCCGCAGGTCCGATCAGGGCCGCCCGCAGCATCCTGTCCTGGTGCGCCTCAACCAAGGTCTCCAGGGTTTCGCTGGCATCTTTGCCCCACAGAGCGGAGGCGTCGCGGATTTCGGCCCTTCCATCACTGATCCAGAGATATACCGGTTTATCGGAGGCGCCGGAAACAAAAACGGCGTCAAATCCGGCCTTTTTCAATTCAGGTCCGAAAAACCCTCCCGAATTAGCATCGTTCCAGCCATTAGTGACCGGGGACTTGCAGACCACCGTGTACCGTGCACCCATGAAGGCCCCGGTTCCGTTCAAAGGCCCGGTCACAAAACCGAGGACATTATCCGGGCCAAGGGGGTCGACCCCCGGTTTCATCAGGTCATAAAGGACCCTGGCTCCTATGCCGTATCCGCCGACAAATTGTTTAGCCATATCTTCGGAGAGTTCCTTTTCTTCGAGCTTTTTAATGCTCAAATCGACAAACAGCATTTTCCCGGCATATCCGCCTTTCATATTCCCTCCTTACCATAAGACATCAGAAATAGGGGTGTTTTTCCCAACTTGTTTTTCCTGATAGACTTGAAAAAATCTCCTGCCTAAGGGATCTAAGACAAAGGCCTTGCTTTAGTTGTCCCTTTCCCTTGCCCTTTACCTCTCATTAAATCCCTGCCTATTAATTTATCGCCAACATGCGCTCGACAGCCGCCAGGGCCTTGCTTCGGATGGCTTCCGGGACGGTGATTACATACTGCATCTCCCGCAGGGAGTGGAGCACTTTCTCCAAAGTGATCGATTTCATGTTAGGGCAAACGGCTCGGCTGTTGACCGGGAAAAAATCCTTCTCGGGGTTTTCTTTTTTTAGCCGATGGATAATACCCGTCTCCGTTCCGATGATAAAAGCCTTAGCCGGACTTTCCTTGACAAAACGGATCATACCGCCGGTGCTGAGCACTTCATCAGCCGCTTCCTTGGCCTCGGCCCGGCATTCGGGGTGGACCAGGGCCAATGCCCCGGGGTGTTTTTTCTTTTCTTCCAGGATTTTCTTGCCCAGGATTTTCATGTGAGTGGGACAAAATCCCGGCCAGAGATGCATCTTTCTCCCGGTTTTTTGGGCTGCCCATTGTCCCAGGTACTGATCGGGTATAAAAAGGATTTCCCGGTCCTTTGGCAGACTCTCCACCACCCGCACGGCATTGGCCGAGGTGCAACAGATATCCGACTCGGCCTTGACCGCCGCCGAAGAATTGACATAACAGACCACCAGTGCCCCCGGCAGCTCCTTCTTTTTCTTTCGCAATCCTTCCACGGTGATCATATCCGCCATGGGACAGCCCGCTTCCACCTCCGGTAATAAAACCGTCCGTCCGGGATTGACCAGACAGGCCGTTTCCGCCATAAAATGGACCCCGCAAAAGACGATTACTTCCGCTTCGATGCGGGCCGCCTTCCGGCTCAATTCCAGGGAATCGCCGGTGAAATCCGCCAAGTCCTGTACCTCGGGCCGCTGGTAATTGTGGACCAGGATAACCGCCTTCCTTTGCTTTTTTAGCTGTAAGATTTCGTCAACGATTTCTTTTTGTGCTTTAACCACTATTCAACTCCAATAAAGGCGTTTTTTTATCGATTATTTCGGAAGAATCATTTTTTTGTAGGGGCAAAAGGGCTTCCTCTCCCTGGGATAGCTTACGCGTTTATGCCCCTGAACCCTTGAATCCTCGAATCCTTGGGACCCGTTTTTTAACAATCACAGCCAACGGTCCCCTCCGGCGACGCTGTCGACACGGAAATGACAGCCTCTACTCTGGCGATTGTGCCGTGCGGCCTGAGAGACGATCAGGGCCACCTCCACGGCATTTCGCAGTCCGATCAGACCATCGCTCAGTTTGGTACGGCGGTAAAAGGTTTCAATTTCATTCTGCATGTGGCGCAACTCGCGGATGGCCCGCGACAAACGGTCCCCGGACCGGATGAGTCCTACATAATGCCACATAATATTTTGTATGGTCTGCATGTCCCCCTGAATGAGCGCCGGATCGGAATCCTGGGTCAGCCCTGATTCATCCCAGGCCGGGATGTCCTCCCGGGTGACCGTGCAGGTCATACCGGTGGACAACCGGGCTTCGATATCCCTGGCGGCGCGCATGCCCCAGACCAATCCTTCCAAAAGGGAGGTTGAGGCCAAACGGTTGGCCCCATGTAAACCGGTACAGGATACCTCGCCGAGGGCGTATAAACGGTCTATGCTGGTCCGCCCCCACTCATCCACGGCCACGCCTCCACAAAAATAATGGGCCGCCGGGACAACAGGTATGGGTTCCAGGGTGATATCCAGACCGACACGCTGGCATTCCATATAAATATTTGGAAACCGGTCCTTGATTTCCCGGGGGGCCATATGCGAAGCTATGTCCAAAAGGACATGGGAATATCCGTGAGTCTCCATTTCGGTATGGATGGCTCGGGCCACCACATCTCTGGGGGCCAGGTCCTTCCATTCAGGGGAATATTTTTCCATAAAAGGTTGACCGTCAGGGTCGAGCAGGACACCCCCTTCGCCCCGCACTGCTTCACTGATCAGAAACCCCTCGGCTCCGGGTACGGCCAAGGCCGTCGGATGGAATTGGATGTACTCGCAATTGAGTATGCCCACCCCGGCCCGGTTGGCCATAGCAAGCCCATCCCCCCTGGCGCCTGGCGGATTGGTCGTGTTACGATAAAGACGGCCGATACCGCCCGTGGCCAGGATGGTGAAAGCGGCCAGGGTCCGGTGCACTGCCTTGCCCTTGCGGTCGAAGACATAAACCCCATGGCAGGAAACCGGTTTGTAGGCGGCCAGAGGATCCCGGGAGTGGTGGGGATAGGTGATCAGGTCCACCGCGGTGGCCTCGGTGATCAATTCAATATTCGGTTGCCTTTGGACGACCTCCATCAAGGCGGAGATGATGGCCTTGCCCGTTCCATCGCCGACGTGCAATATGCGACGCCGGGAATGGGCCCCCTCCTGTCCCCAATCCGGTGCCCCGTTTTCCTGTTCATCGAAAGGCACCTGCGCTTCCCTGACCAGGATCTCCTGCAATAAGGCCGGTCCCTCCTCGGCCAGGATACGAGCCGCCTGGGGAAAAGAAGCGCCGGCACCGGCAGCCAGGATATCTTCAATTAATAGGTCCGGTGTGTCTCCGGGCCCTCGGCCGATAATCCCCCCCTGGGCATATCGGGAATTCGATTCACAAGGATCCTTTGCCCGGTTGATTAAAATAATATGCCGCTGGGGATCCTGTGCCAGTTTCAGGGCAGCCGTAGCCCCGGCTATTCCTGAGCCGATAATCAGGACATCGGTTGTTTTCATTGGAGACCTTTAGTCAAGAAATCGTTTTTTTTTCAGAATCAAGGGTCTTAAGAAATATAATCAAAGGAAATATCCAAAACCTTGGCCGAATGGGTCAGGGCACCGGAAGAGATAAAATCCACC
Organism: Thermodesulfobacteriota bacterium; assembly: GCA_040755035.1. Taxonomy (GTDB): domain Bacteria; phylum Desulfobacterota; class RBG-13-43-22; order RBG-13-43-22; family RBG-13-43-22; genus RBG-13-43-22. Next base: position 590 of record JBFMBU010000121.1, on the reverse strand, counting down.
CCTGTTTCAGCGATTTTCCTTATCGTTGACAGGGTTACATTTCCACTGGCCTCCAACCTGGCCCGGCCGTTGGTCAGACGAACAGCTTCAGCCATGGTTTCGGGAGTCATATTGTCCAACAGGATGCGCTTGACCTCCAGGTCAAGGGCCTCCCGGACATCATCAAGGGTCCGGGCCTCCACTTCGATTTCCAGCCCTGAGTGTTTCGACCGGGCCCTTTGCACCGCTTTGGTGATTGAACCGGCAAAGTCTATGTGGTTATCTTTGATCAGGATCATGTCAAATAGACCGATCCGATGATTGGCCCCACCCCCGCGATGAACCGCCAGCTTGTCTAACTGGCGCAATCCAGGGGCTGTCTTTCGTGTATCTAATATCACAGCTTTGGTTCCGACTACCGTATCCACGAACTGGCGGGTTAAAGAGGCGATACCGGACATCCTCCCTAAGAAGTTGAGCGCGGTCCGTTCAGCGGTTAATAAGGTGCGGGCTCGTCCCGAAACCATGGCCAGCACCTGCCGGGAATACGCCCGCGCCCCTTCCTCAACCTGGGGCTGGAAGTCGACCTCCTTATCCACTGCCAGGTAAAC
>JBFMBU010000120.1:0-9779 GCA_040755035.1 Thermodesulfobacteriota bacterium | reverse complement strand
CCTTTAAAGGGACCCCGGACTATCTGGCCAAAAGGGAATTTTTAGACCGGATGATTCGGGCCTTCGCCCTGGAACTGACCGAAAAGGACCTGGAAGGTCGGTTGAAATATATCGATTCCCGGGGAACGGAGCATGAAAGAAATTTAGGAGGGCTGATCCTCCATATGTTCAACCACCAGACCCATCACCGGGGTATGGTTTCGGTCTACCTGGAGATGCTGGGTATAGACAACGACTACAGTAATCTCTTGTATCTGGTCTGAGTTTATCGGAGGAAGTCTACCCGTGTAAAAGTTGATTAAAAAATTCTATGCCTCTCATTTGAACCCTTTTACTCAAAGGGAGAGGACCTTCATTGCCTTGAAGGTTTTAAGATGGGGTTAAGAGGCCTGGTTAATAAGCAAAAAGAAAGGAATACATTGGAACGCAAATACTAATCGAACTCCACTTAAAAAGACCTCATAAAAAGAGGGGGGCATTTTGAAGTGGTATCCTGATGATAGTTTTAAATTGGGATATTTAGTCATTTTTTTTGGATTGGCCATAATATCCGATTATTTAGCACTTGCGGAAAAAGACGAACCACACCCGATTGAGCCCAAACAGGAGGTGTTTACTCCGACCAATGAAAAAGGCCCCATAGTAATTTTGATTTCGGGATCTTCAGGTTTTTCCCAAGATTATCGACGATATGCGGTGGAAGTAGCCCAACTTGGCTATTATACGGTTCTTCTAAATGGGAAAGATTTTCGAACTCCGATTGAGGGGGATAATGAAGCCGCAGGCCATCGTGACCTTGCCCAAAAAATGGATCTGCTAAGGGATCTGATTAAAAAATCCCAACTTTCACCCAAAGTCTTACCTGGTAAAGTGGCAGTAATCGGTTTCTCAATGGGTGGTGGTGGGGCACTTTCCTATGCCGCTGCCATGCCGGACCTTGTCTCAGCCGTAATTGTTTATTACCCGATGACCAGGGATATTTTAGATATGCAAAGATTCGCTGCCAATTTCCAGGTTCCAATACTTGTCTTTGCCGGGGGATTAGATAATTATATGAACTCACTACTGTCCCAACGTTATTAAAATAAAGTCAACTGGTTACAGGCAGGCACCTCTGGAATCGGGATGCGACTGGGCGCGAGGGCCTGTAAAATAGGGGTTTTTTCGAAAAGAGTGACACTTAAAATCTGTAAAATTGTGTAGAGACTCTGATCCAGGTTTAACCGTTTTTTGATTATGGCCACGAGAACATAAATTGAAATAGCGGTCCATACTTGAGTCTTTACCGCATTTACAGAAGTTCCATAGAAAGCCTTGATCCGTAAATGTTGTTTGATCCATTTGAAGAACAATTCTACCTGCCAGCGGCATCGATATAGTTCGGCAATGAACAGGGCGGGAAGAGAAAAATTGTTGGTTAGGAATACCAGATGTTTTTTGCTCTCGATGTCGAAGAATCGGACACGCCTCAGTTTTTCTGGATAATCTTTTTTGGCGTAGAAGTTTATCACGACAATCGTTTGATCGCATTGCAATCCGGAAGATTTGTCGACCGGGTGAGAGTAAAGACGTTTGAAATGGAAGTTGCGTTTGGTCCGGGTTACGAAAAACCCCATGGATTGATGAATTTTGTACAGACGCGCGAAATCGAGATAACCTCGATCCATGAGATAAATAGCCCCAGGTTCTATGCAGAGATGGTCGAGGAATTTTATATCGTGAACTTTTCCATGAGTAATATAGATCAGAGTCGGGATACTTCCTCGCAAATCTAAGAGCGTATGCAACTTCACCGCTCCCTTTTTTTTGCGAAACTTGGCCCAAGGAAAAAGGGTCAGGCACAAATCGATGGTGGTGGAATCCAGGGCGTAAACCACTTCTTGCAGATCGAGCCCGAAATCTTCGTTGGCGTATAGGGGCCGGGCGATATGGATCAGGGTTTGAGCAAAATCCGCATATATTCGCCAGTCCCTGACTTGGTTGGCGTTGGCTAGGGTATTGCGGGAAACTTGGCCTCGAAAGCCCATGTGATATAGTTTCGTTTGATGGGCTCTCAGACAGGCTTCGATATCTCGAAGGCTTTCCCGATAGGTCAGTTGGGCAAAGGCCAAGCAAAGAAATTGATCCCAACAGGAAAAACTTTTCATTTTGTAATTGCCGTTGTACCGTTCGACACATTTTTGAAATTCGTACATCGGCAGAAAATCCATCAATTGAGAAAAAATTGTTTTTCCGGAATTCATTGGCCATCTCCTTTCTCTTCGGAGAGAAAGTATGGCCTTTTTCTGAAATTTTTTTCAAATCGAAAAATGACATTTTGTCTTGTATCTAACGTTATTTTAATTAGTTAAGCCAAGTTGAAAAAACAACGTTGGGACAGCAGTGATATGAACTGTTGTTTAATTGAGTCCATGAAAGAGATGGAGGCAGCCGCGAAAGAGTGTGGAAAACCATTTGAACTGGTAATTTACCCTGAAGCCTTTCATGGCTTTATTAGGAAAAACTGGGCCTTCGGATTGCACTATAGAGGACAAGACACTGCTGATGCCTGGCGACGAACCACAGAAACGCTCAGACGATATCTGCCCCTACCTTAAAAACAATTCTTGGGGTCAAATCTTAAATATTGACAAGAAGGAGGTAAACAGGTAAAGAAAGAGTCATGAGCCGACCTTTACGCATACAGTATTCCGGGGCGTTCTATCATGTGATCTGCCGGGGGAATGACCGGCGGCAACGGGGTCGGGCCACAACAACTGACTGATCTGGTAGGAAATATTTTCATCCGGACCCTCTAAAATAGGTCTATATTGGGCTTTTTGAGACCTAAAAGGCCCTTTTTCATTTTTTCGTGTCCCCTCCAGCCGACACCACTCTTATCCGTATAATCACACTTGACGTTATTCACGCAATGCGTTAATATATTATCCATGATCAGATCATTTAAATGTACCGATACGGAATCCCTTTCCAAGGGGGTCCGCATCAGGCGTTTTATTGGTATTGAGATCGTAGCACGACGAAAGCTGAGACAACTCGAGATTGCTGGCCGGTTGGACGATCTGAGAATCCCTCCCGGAAATCGACTTGAAGCACTCAAGGGGGACCGTTCCAGACACTACAGCATCCGTATTAACGATCAATGGCGCATCTGCTTTAGGTGGAAAGAAACAGGGGCAGAAGATGTTGAGATCGTAGATTACCATTGAGGAGTAACACTTATGAACAAGCTTAGACCCATCACCCCCGGTGAAATTTTATTAGAAGACTTCCTAAAACCCATGGGGTTAAGTCAGTACCGCTTGGCCAAGGAGTTGGGTGTCCCTGCCCAGCGTATTAGTGATATTGTCGCCGGTAAGCGCGCCATTACGGCGGACACCGATCTTAGGTTGTGTAAATTTTTCGGTCTGTCTAACGGCTATTGGTTGCGCGCTCAGGTAGCACACGACACTGAGGTCGCAGAGCGCAAACTGGGACCAATGCTGATTAAAATCAGACCTTGGGCAACGATTGTAACCCAACATGTCACTTCAGCCGACCGCGATTCCCGCAGCGGCTGAGCTTTTTATTTATCATTCATTCAAATCGTAATTCGCAATTTATAGTCCAGCTCCAAAACCACCTTAATAGGTGCTATTTAGCAAAGGGATAAAAAAAAACGATATTCAAATTAAACGTTATTAAATACCACTAATTCCCATTCTCTACCCTTAACCCGCAATTGTTGATGACCAGTCGGCCGTTTTTGAACAGGGCGGGGGCACGACTGCCGACCAGATGGGGATCTGTTAAGGGGTCTCCGTCCAGGAGGACCAGGTCGGCTGTTTTTCCGGATTCGATGGAGCCAAGCTCCTTTTCCAGTCCCAGACTGAGGGCGCTGTTGATAGTGGCTGTCTTGACGGCATCGGCACCGGTGAATAGATTTTCTCCGGTTCCTTTGTTCAGAAACAAATCCATAAGGTCGATCTCATGTTGCATCATAGCCGGGGTGCAGGGAGGAATGCCGCCGTCGTTGGAGAGGGAGATCCGTGCGTCGCTTTCAAAAAGGAGTCGGATGTTTTTGGCCCCATAGACCGCGGCCGGGGCGTAGTATTTGAACATGGTGGTCATGGGCAGAAACCCGAAAATCTTCATTTTCCCGCTGTCGGCTTTGGTGTGATGCTTCAAAGCCCCGGATTGGAATTCAGGGATCCAATATTCCTGAACCAGGGTGTTGTGGACCCGCCGCCTGAATTCACTCAGTAGCTTCATTTCGGGATCATCGGCTGACGGTTGGCCAAGGATAGAATAGCTGACATCATAAGGAACGGAAAGGGTGGGGTCGCTGATAGACCCGGCGGCAATAAAGGCTTTCACGTCCTCCTGAGTAAGCACCCCGTCACGGGGGAGATGGGCCAGGGAGGAGACGCCGGCTTCCACGGCTTTTCGAAAGGAGCTGAGGGCGACCTGATGGATGGTCGATTGCAGACCTCGTTTCCGGGCCTGATCGGCAGCAGCGGCCATCTGCTCCAGGGTCATAATGGTCGAAGTGGGCTTGAAATTGGTCATGTTCTCTTTTTGTTCGCCGAGCTTGATCACCTCCGCTCCCCGTTCATCGATGGCCCGGTCCACGGCTTCCCGCACCTGCTGCTCCGTGGCCTCGATAGGAAATTCCACCCCACCGCTATAAGGAAGATTGTGATCCACCGGAGGAACGCCGAGGGCGGAACGCATCCAGCGCATAACGGTTCCCACCTTTTCCAGCAGATACCCGCCAGGTGGTCCAACCACAATGGATTGCAGAAAGCGGGGACCGGGGATTACTCCCTTATTGATTTTTTCGCGCAAGCGCCGGGTCCGGCGCAGGTCTTCGGCATAGGCGTCCCGGATGGTGGTGATTCCGTGAATCAGACACTCGGCCATGTTTTTTTCCATCTGCCGGTCGGCATAGGCTTTAAACCCCTTGACGTCTTTACGGTCCGGCAAAGTGGTCGGGGAGGTAATGGTGATGTGACAGTGGGTGTTGAATAAACCGGGCAGGACCGCTTTCCCTTGACAATCGATGGTGAAATCGGGTTTGGGGCTGCTACCCTGTTCGGAAGGGCCATTTACCGAGAGGATTTTTTGACCCTGAATTAGAAGGCAGGTTCCGGGGTCAAAATAGGCACCCTTGGTAACATCAATGAACCGCCCATTCTTCAATTCCACCTTGGCAGCATTATCCGGCCGGTAATCCGTTACAAACTTGGTTTCGGGATATTCCATTGTTGACCTCCAGCTACTCAGAACGCTGAACTCCGAACTTATCTCCCTCTTACCTTAGACCTTGTACCTTAAACCCTATACCCTATCCATGGGACCCTTGACTCCTGGATCACTTGGCCACTTATATTTTATCTTTTAATCTCCGAATACCGATACAACCCATACATGGCCCGGGCCGCCTCTTCCGGGAATTCGTAAAAAGGAATGCCGCGATCTTTCATCAGTTCAAAGGCCACCCCCTCCATGCTCCCGCGCATGGCCGTGGAGATGACCGGTTTGCCGTATTTTTTGGGGATATCGGAGATGATTTCGGCTGCCGAGAGAATCTCCCGGACATAAGAAGGATTGGAGGAGCGCATATGAATAGGGGCCATGGTGATAACAGCATCGATCCTGGGGTTCTGGACCAGCAGTTCGACAATGTTGGCTATGGTCATAGGCCGGGGATCGGCGGCCATGTCAATGGGGTTTTTGGGAGGCGGGGCGTGGGGGAGGAGATATTTGCTCAGCTCCCGGATCATTTCCTTGTTCAATTCCGGTACCTCCAGTCCCAGGGCGGCACAGGCATCGGTGGTGACCACGCAGGCCCCGCCTCCGTTGAAAACAATGGCCACCCGGTTTCCCTTGGGCAGGGGCTGTTTGGAAAGGGCTTCGGCCAGATCGAAGGCGTGGCTGACATCATCAGTCCGAATTATTCCGGATTGCCGGCACACCGCTTCAAAAACCTCATCCGAACCGGCGATGGAGGCCGTGTGGCTCAAGGTGGCCCGGGATCCGCTTTCCGTACGTCCGGCTTTGTAAACGATGATCGGCTTATGTTTAATAACCTCTTTGGAGATATCCAGAAAACGACGGCCGCTTTTTATTCCCTCAATATAAAGGACGATGACCCTGGTATCCGGGTCGGCACCCAGGTATTCGACATAATCGGCCATATTCAAGTCGGCCTGATTGCCGACACTCAAGAAGGTATGAAAACCGTAACCTTTGTTGGTGGCTGTTTCCAGCAGATAAGCCCCCATGGTCCCGCTTTGGGAAAGGAAAGAAATCCCACCGGGACGGGGCATAAAACCGAAGGCCGTGTTCAAGCGGACCTTGGAACTCCACATGCCCATACCGTTAGGTCCCATGATCCGAATTCCGCCCTCGGAGGCAATACCTATCACTTCATCCTGAAGACGCTTGCCCTCTTCACCGGTTTCAGCAAACCCGGCGGTGATGACGATGGAAGCCTTGACTCCTTTATGAACGCAATCCTTCATAGTCTGGGGAACCAGCGGCGCGGGGACGGTGACGATGGCCAGGTCCACCGGCTCAAGGATCTCCTTGATGTTAGGATAGGCTTTAAGGCCGTAGATCTCCTTTTCTTTGGGATTGACAGGAAAGATGCGGCCCCGATAACCGGACTGGACCGGACGGGTGACCATGGAATAGCCCCACTTGCCCGGTGTATTGGAGGCCCCGATGACGGCGATGGATTCCGGTTCAAAAAGAGGTTTCAGTTCCTGCTGAATGGAAAGGGGCATGGTTTTCTCCTTTTCAGTTATCAAGAAAGATTTCCATAATTATACGGCTGCTTCTACCATTTCGGTAAACTCTCTAACTAATTTATATCATTTTATATTGTGGTGTTCAATAAAATAGTCCGGCTATTGCTGCCTCATTTCCGGGGTGCGAACCAAGGAAATAACGGTCGCCGAGGTGGCGGCCATGAAGGCAAATAGATACAAAGCCGCCGTGTAGCTGCCGGTGCGGTCAAAAATCCAGCCGGTAAAAACCGGGGCCAGAAGACCCACCGGTGCATTGAAAAGCATGCAGGTGCCGAAGATGGTGCCGAAGGCCTGGCGACCGAAAAAACGCCCCAGGATAATGATGATCACCGGAGTCATGATGCCGGTGGTGAACCCATGGCAGATGAGTAAAAAATAGATTGAGCCCAGGCTTTGGAAAAAAAGAAAGGAGAGGATGCCCGAAACTAACAAGGCAAAGCTGCCGGCCAGAATGAATTTGAGGTGTTCCTTTCGGGTGCGGTCGGCCATGATTCCCCCGAAAAAGCGGGCCGGCATGGTGAAAAAGACCATCAGGCTCATCATCCCTCCGGCGGCGGAGGCGCAGATTCCGAAATCGGTCAAAAAGGGGACGATATGAATGGTAAAACCACTGAAGACCACCGTGGCCAGGGAATAGGAAAGGGCCACCATCCAAAAAGACGATGTAGCCAGGGCCTGTCGGAAGGTAAACTCGGTCTCGGCAAAGCCGGAGGCGTAGGCCCGGCCTTTTTCGAACATACTCCGGTTCAGAGAATGGAGGCCCTCCTCCATTCGGGCCCCGTCCGGAAGCAATCCATAATGTTCGGGTCGTTTTTGCTTTACGAAGAGGGCGATGAAGGGAATGCAGGAAAGCATGACCGCTGACCAGATCAGGCAGGTGATCCTCCAACCATATGCCGAGAACAATTGACCGACAATGGGGAGCAGGATAACCCCTCCCAGACCTATAAAAGTAAATTTTAGGCCCAGGGCCAATCCCCTTTTTCGGACAAACCAATTGGTCAGCGTTTTATCTATGGTGACCGTCAGCCCGAGATTGATACCGAAACCGGCCAGGATACCCCAGGCAATAAAATACATCCATTCGGATCGGATAAAGTACATCAGTGAAAAACCGCAGACAGCAATACATAAACCGCTGATGCTCACCCATTTGGGGCCGAAACGGTCACAGAGCCAACCGGCCAGAGGTGATACCAGACCTCCCTCCAGACGACCGAGGCCGGTGGCCAGAGAGGTCAAGGCCCGACTCAGGCCCAGTTCAGCGGCGATGTCCTTGAAAAAAACCGACAACCCGTACATATAAAAACCATGCCCCAGGCCGGAAACGATACCGGTGACCAGTACCGTCCACCAGCCGAAAAAAATAGGGGAGACGTGGGTTCGGGTGAGAGAAAATTTTAAGGACATGATTTATTGATATTGCAAATGGAACATGGGGTTTGTAACGGTTTTATTACAGGTTTCCGGTTTTTTTTAATAACCAGCGACCAGTAACCTGGAACCAGAAACGAACGATCGAATGCACCTATCCTTCATCAATATCTCTGAATAAAATTTAGCCTTGAATCTCTTTTAAAACTACCACCGTGCTGCCGGTACGCCTTTCCAGACCAGGCGTTCTTCCCGGTTAGGGTCGTTCTCCACCCGGCAGGGGACGTTGAACAACATGGTAGTCCTGTTTTCCGGATCATAAGGAGGCCAATAGGGGAGCCCTTCACCATTGGGATTGCCGTAACGGGCGAAATTAATCCAAGCTCTGCTCATGGTGCGGGCCAGGTCGTAACGGTCCGGGCTGTCCCCGGTAAAGGGGGCGATGTCCGGATTATTGAAGACAAAGGGAATCTCCATGGCGTGGGCGGCTTTAAACAGGCCTTTCATGTAATTACTTTCCCAAGTGAACCAATACATATAGACCGCTGCCCCTCCGGCCCGCTGCTTGGCCTCAGCCAGTTGGATAGAGCGCAGGCGCATATTCTCGCTGGCTATGCCGACAAACAGATCCCAGGGGGAAGCCTCCGGGCGGGTTTTTCGATAAACAGCCAGGATTTCGTCTTTGCGATCGCCCAGGAGGCGGTCGAGTCTCTGATGCATTTCCTCTTCGGTCAAGCGGCGTCGCTTGGGATCTGCGGCCAGGAAAAGGGCGGCTTCGTCCTTGTTGGTGCCGACGATTAAGGGAATATTCAGTGAAGTAGGGGCGGCGTCAGGCGAAAAAGGGTGGCGAGGATAAAGGGTCCCATCCACAACGGGGGAAAGAAATATTGAAGCGCCCGGTCCGACACCGGCCAGTTTTTGAACCGCCTCATTGAGCTGATCAACGGATAATTCCTGGAGTTGATCCAGGTTGTCTTTTTTAATTCCAAAGTAGTCGATGACTTTTTGAGCAAAGGCCGTAGCCGTGGCCGGAAGAAGCCCCATGAGGCCGGGGCCGCTCTGGATGATCCCTTTATGAAATAATCCGGCCGCCTGGGGAAGGGACAGGAGGGTACTGACTTTGGCCCCGCCGCCTGATTCACCGAAAATGGTGACGTTGCCGGGATCTCCGCCGAATTCTTCAATGTTATCTCTTACCCATTTAAGGGCCAGAACGGCATCAAGCATGCCGTTGATCCCGCTGGAAGCGTATTTCGCGCCTCCCAGTTCGGCCAAATATAGAAATCCGTAAATATTCAAGCGGTGGTTTATGGTCACGACTACCACGTTGCCGCTTTGGGCCAGCTTGGCCCCGCTGTACCAGCCTTCGGAACCGGCCCCTTCACTGAATCCTCGTCCATGGAGCCAGAAGAGGACCGGTCTTTTCCCCTGGTCTTGAACCGCCGGGGTCCAGACATTGAGGTACAGGCAATCCTCGCTGAGAGGCAAGTTCGGCAGGGGACCGATGGTCCGGGTATCGGCCAGGGCGTTGCCGGCCAAGGCCCCTCCCTGGGGACAGACTGGTCCGAACTCAGTAGCCGGCCGTATCCCGCTCCAGGGTTCTGGAGCTTC
>JBFMBU010000119.1:0-6010 GCA_040755035.1 Thermodesulfobacteriota bacterium | reverse complement strand
CTTTCGTGCGGATCAGCCACGGAAACAGTCCGCGGCCATCCTAACCAAAGGAGCTTTTTTATTAAATACTACAGCATAGCTTTTTCTACTCTCCCCGGCGTAGCCGGGGGCTTAGCAATGGAGTTAACCCTTCCGCGGAGAAAGAAAAAGGATTGCCTAAGGGATTTTCAAAAATTTTAATCCTCATTCGCTTCCGAAAATCAGTACCTTTCGGATTCATCAATGGGCTTCATTCTCCTCCAAGATTCCCAATTTTTTAGTTCGGCCTTCGGACTGTTTTTTTGAACAAAAAAGGATCATCCGTTTTGACAGATACCAAGAAACAACCCGGGATATTTTTCGGCTGGTGGACGGTTTTGGCCAGCGGTTTTCTATGCCTCTGGGGATTCGGATATTATGCCTATGGTATTTCCGCCCTCTTTAAGCCCATTGCCTCGGACCTGGGCTTCAACCGGGCCAATACCTCCATCGCCGCCGGAATCGGTCGTTTTGAAGGAGGCTTTGAAGCCCTCATTGCCGGTTGGATCACCGACCGCTTCGGTCCCAAATGGATCGTCTTCGCCGGCATTCTCCTGGCCAGCATCAGTCTTTTTTTGATGGTTTTCATCAACTCGCTCTGGGCCTTTCTTCTGGTCTGGGGGGTCTTGTTCGGAACCGGGATCAATACTGCACTGGCCATCCCCTTAGACACGGCCATCACCAATTGGTTTGTCAAAAAACGCGGGGTGGCCCTGAGTATCAAATGGGTCTTTTCCGGGTTTTCCGGCGTGCTGATTCTTCCTCTCATCGCCTGGCTTATCACCCTGGTGGGCTGGCGGACAACCTGTGTCATCGGTGGTCTGGTATTCGGCTTTATCGGCTTGCCCATGGTCTTGTTGTTCATGAGGTCTCACCGACCCGAACACTACGGTCTGCTTCCGGACGGAGCCAAGGTGGAAGAAGGCCTTACCGACCGTGCCGCCCTGATTGATCGCGGGATCGCCTACGCCGCCGAGGTCCAGGAAACGGAGTTCACCCTTAAGCAAGCCATGAGAACCCCGGCCTTCTGGTTGCTGATTCTGGTCCAAACCGTTTATGGATTGGTAGCACCGGCCATAAACATCCACGGGGTACCCTTCCTGACCGACAAGGGTATTCATCCCCTGACGGCTGCGGCCATGATGTCTTTGATGATCGGGGCCAGTATCCCGGCCCGGTTTTTAGGGGGTTTGATCGCCGACCGTATCGAAATCGGTCGGATGAGAAAGGTCCTGGCTTTATCCTATCTCCTGCAGGCCCTGGGCATGGGTTTGTACATGCTGAACCAGACCCAGATGATGATCTACGTCTGGTTCCTGCTTTACGGTTTCGGCATGGGGGCCGGTATCACCCTTAATACCTCCATCAGGGCCCGTTATTTCGGCCGTAAAGCCTTCGGTACCATCCAGGGCACCGCCTCCCTTTTTTTGACACCGGTCGGTGTGGCCGCTCCCATTTATGCCGGCTGGGTTTACGATACGACCGGCAGTTATATCAGCGCTTTCTGGCTTTTTACAGCCCTTCTGGCCGTTTCTTCCGCCATTCTACCCTTTGTCCGCCCTCCTAAACCACCGCAGGTGCTCGCAGAAAATAGGGGTTCCCTCCCGGAAAATTAGCAAACCTCTCTTATTCAGATCTCCCAACTTCGGAAGCGCATCAATCTTCTCCAGCCCCTGGATTTTCTTTTTGACGAAGAATGAAAGACAAGTTACACTATACTAAAAAAAGACTGTCACTAATCTATCCTATACGTCTGCCAAAGGAGGTCCCCAATGAAACGAACTTTCGAAATCACTTTACTGGCTGTCTTCATCTTGCTGACCATGACCCGGAATCAGGTCTCAGCGGCCCAGACCTTTAGTTTTAAACTCGGCCATGCCGTTGCCCCGGAACACCCCTACCATTTAGGGGCCTTAAAATTCGCCGAACTTGTAGCCAAGAAGACCGGGAATCAAGTGAAAATCGATGTCTATCCCTCCACCCAGCTCGGCAACGAAAGGGATATGGTGGAAGGACTTCAATTGGGAACCATTGATTTGGTGGTTACCTCTACCGGTCCTTTGGGCGGGTTTGTACCTCAAATGTTCGTGGTCGATCTGCCCTTTCTTTTTCGGGACCGGGAACATGCCTACAAGGTCCTGGACGGGCCCATAGGCCGGGAGCTTCTGGAGGCCTTTTCCGCTAAAGGGATCAAAGGGCTGGCTTTCTGGGAAAATGGCTTTCGACACATTACCAATAATCTCCGTCCCGTCAACAAACCGGAAGACCTGAAGGGAATCAAAATCAGGACCATGGAAAACAAAGTCCATCTGGCCGCCTTTAAAGCCTTCGGGGCCAGCCCTGCCCCCATGGCCTGGAGCGAGGTTTACACCGCCCTGCAACAAAAAACCATCGATGGACAGGAGAATCCGGTGGCCATCATCTATCACCAAAAAATCTATGAAGTACAGAAATACCTGGCCCTCACCGGCCACTTCTATTCCCCTACCCCTCTTTTAATGAGCCTGAAGGCCTTCCATACCCTGCCCAGGAATTTTCAAACCATTTTTATCGAAACGGCCTTGGAATGCGCCGCTTTCGAACGCAATCTCCTGCGCGATTCCGAGGCTAAGCAATTGGCAGAGATTAAAGCTAAAGGGGTACAGATCACCACCCCGGTCAAAAAGCCTTTTCTGGAAGCCGCATCTTCGGTGTACAAGGAGTTCCGGGATCAATTCGGTCAGGCCATGATCGATAAGATCATCAATACCCGCTGATTTGGCATAGGGCAGCGAGTAGAAAGCAGAAAGCAGTAAGCAGTAAACAAAACACCCCCAGCATAAAACGTTAGGGGAGCCGTGAGGCAAAACGAATAATCGTGACAAAAAATCTTATCAAAATCGTTGATATAGTGGATCAGGGAATTGCTAAGGGAGAGGCCGTGGTTCTGGGCTTCCTTCTCGCCCTGCTGACCCTTGTGGTTTTTCTTCAGGTCCTTTTCCGCTATGTCCTTACGCAACCCTTATCCTGGTCGGAGGAAATGGCCCGCTACCTCTTTGTCTGGCTCTCGATCCTGGGTGCGGCCCTGGGCGTGCAAAAAAAGGGACACTTCGGTCTGGACTTTTTCCAGCGGATGCTGCCGGAAAAGATGAAAGGGGTATTGGGCCTAATTATGCATTTGCTGATGATCATGGTCACCATGGTTATTCTCTACCAGGGGGTCAGGCTGGTCCAAATGACCCGTCTTCAGGAGTCGGCGGCCATGGCCATATCCATGGCCTGGGCTTACGGCGCCCTTCCGGTCGGAGCGGGGCTAATGACGATTCATCTTTTAACCGGCTTCTGTAAAAGATTATGGCCGGAAAAAAAACCCGGGGAAATGGAAACGATTTCTGAACCAGGAAGGTAACCATTCCGCAATCCGAAATCCGCAATCCGAAATTAAAATGGGATTATTTCTCAGTCTGACTTTTATTTTCTTGATCGCCCTAAATCTTCCCATTGCCTTCAGCATGGGGCTTTCTTCCATTCTCGGCCTTTTGGTCAAAGGCGATATTCCCCTGATCATCGTTCCTCAAAAAATCTTCACCGGCAGCGATTCCTTCCCCCTGCTGGCCATTCCTTTCTTTATCCTGGCCGGTATGCTTATGGATACCGGAGGGATTTCCCTGCGGCTGGTGCGTTTGGCCCAGGCGATGGTGGGTCATTTCCGAAACGGTCTGGGTATGGTCTGCGTCGTTTCTGAAATATTTTTTTCCGGAATTTCCGGTTCAACAGCAGCCGATACGGCGGCGGTGGGTTCCATATTGATACCGGCTATGAATCAGGCCGGATACAAACCTGCCCATTCCACGGCCATTGTCTGCGCCGCCTGCGGAATGGGGATCCTGGTGCCCCCTTGTATCGCTATGGTTGTTTATGGAGGTGTGGCCAACACTTCCATCGGCGCCCTTTTTGCGGGTGGATTTCTACCGGCCCTGGTCATGGCCCTGGCTTTGATATTTCAGCTCAATCTCCAAGCCCGCAGCGCCGGACTCCGCCCCACCCCCTGGCCCGGCCTGCGACCGGTGTTTCAGGCGTTAAAAGAGTCTTGGCTGGCCTTGATGATGCCCGTCATCATCTTCGGGGGAATCCTGGGAGGCATTTGCACCCCTACCGAGGCCGCTGTGCTGGCCGTAGTCTATGGGCTTATTCTCAGCCTTTTCGTTTACCGGGAAATCGCCTGGAGACAGCTCGGCGGTATCTTGGTGGAAACCGGACTGGTGACAGGCAAGGTTATGCTTATGGTGGGGATGGCCTCCGTTTTCGCCTGGATTCTGACCCGGGAGCACGTACCTCAGTCACTGGCCGGATTTATTTTTTCCCTGGGGGGCGGAAAATTTCTTTTTCTTTTCATTATTAACCTGGCCTTTCTCTTTTTGGGCGCCGTCCTGGAAGGTGTTCCGGCCCTGATTATGACCGTACCCATCCTGCTCCCCATAGCCGTTCAATTCGGGATTGACCCCGTGCATTTTGGCATCATTCTGATCGCCAATATGGGAATTGGACTTTTCCTCCCTCCGATAGGGCTGGGCGTCTTTATCGGCTGCAGTATCGGCAGGATCTCGGTCTCTGAGATTTTCAGACCGTTATTACCCTACCTGGCCGTCAATTTTGCCACGGTGCTTCTTATCACCTACTGGCCCTGGCTGACCCTGGCCCTGCCCAACCTTCTTTTCCGCTGATCATTCAACGGTATTAACGATCTCATAATTATTTTTGAGGCTCAATGGATCGGAATATCTCGGTAAAATCAGGCCGGGAGTTTTTCTTTTTGGGGTTGACACCTCGCTTCTCCCCGGCTTACTTTTCAGCCGATGCTAAAAATCCATATTCGGTATTGTTTTTTTTGTGGAACCAGGAAATAGCATACAAAAAATTCTTTTTAACTTTTCCTTCCTTCCCCCGCTCAATAAGAAAAAAGGGAGGAAAGTGCGATGAAAAAACCGTTGGTATTATTTTTTCTGGGAATATTTTTGGCTACGATAGCGGCGGGATGCGTGGCCTATGTGCCTGGGTCCCACCCCTATAGCGCCTATGCCCCCGGGCCACCGCCCGATCCGAATATTGAGGTAAGGCCGGCCATTCCCTTTCCCGAGGCCGTCTGGTTGGCGGGTTTTTGGGCCTTTCATGCCGGGAATTGGGTCTGGAACGCGGGACGCTGGGATCGCAGACCCCATCCGGGGGCCAGATGGCACCCGGGACAATGGCATCATCACGGCCCCCGGGGATGGGGTTTCCGTCCCGGCCACTGGCGTTAGCCGGCGATACAAGAAGGGGCATTCCTGGTAAAACAGATAATATTCTCTGCCGATTTGGGGGAGTGCCCGGGAAAAAAATACAGGCCTTCGGAATCAGTGCGGCTATTCGACCCCCTTATTTTTGAACGACCGAGATGACACCCGCAGTCTGATCCTGGTAGAACATGGCCACACAATCCAGATTACCCTTGGAAGCCGTGACGGTTCCCCCATTGCCCATGGTCATGGTCGTATTTATTTTCCAGCCCTTGCCTTTCAGCTCTTCCAAATAGGCGGTATAGGCCCCGGGTTTAACTTCGTCGACGGCTATGGTCCAGGTTCTTTTCCCGTCCTTTTCCCCGGAAGTGACCCCGCTTACTTTCCCGAGATTGAATCGGGGGACCTCAGCCGGGATATCATCGGACCAGGCTTTGGTCGTTCGGATCTCACTGCTGCCTTCCGGGGTTTGGATGCGGATGTTGCCTCCCTGAATATCCACCCGGGCATCCTTCCCGGTTCCTTCTTTGATGGCCTTCTCCATTATTTTCGAGGCCATTTCCTCCTGGGCTGATTTATTTTGACAGCCGGTTATAAATAAGAATACGGCTCCCATAACAAAAACTAATCCCCAAACCCATACCTTTTTCCTATCCTTATGATTACGCATCTGCTTCCTCCTTTTTCCACACCCTTTTATTCTATTAACCCAACAAAAATATTAACATTTACTATAC
>JBFMBU010000118.1:0-6738 GCA_040755035.1 Thermodesulfobacteriota bacterium | reverse complement strand
CTTCCCCTCCACCCTCTCCCCTCTCCCCATCATCTTTTTCCAATGGCCGTTACCAGGTCAAAAAATTCCTGGGCGAAGGGGGCAAGAAAAAAGTTTATCTGGCCCATGATACGGTGCTGGACCGGGATGTGGCTTTTGCCCTGATCAAGACTGAGAAATTGGATCAGGCCAGCCGCCAGCGCATCCGGCGGGAGGCCCAGGCCATGGGTAAGCTGGGGGATCATCCCAATATTGTCGGTATTCATGATATGGGCGAAGAGAACGACCAGCCCTATGTGGTCCTGCCGCTTATGCCCGGCGGGGATGTGGAGGGGATGATCGAAAAGGCCCCGGAGCGGAGGCTCCCCATTGAACAGGCTATCACGATCACCAAATCCGTCTGCCGGGGTCTGGAATACGCCCATGTCAAAGGAATAATCCATCGGGACCTTAAACCGGGTAATGTCTGGCTCAGTGCCGATGGCACGGCCCGGATCGGGGACTTCGGCCTGGCCCTGGCCGTGGAGCTTTCCCGTCTGACCCAGGAAGGGATGATGGTGGGGACCTATTACTATATGCCTCCGGAGCAGGCCATGGGCGGCGAGGTTACCGTGAAGGCCGATCTTTATTCCCTGGGGGCCATGCTCTATGAGATGGTCACTGGCCGGCCTCCTTTCACTGGGGATGACAGCGTGGCCATCATCGGCCAGCACATCAACACCCCGCCGGTCTCCCCCTCCTGGCACCGCCCCGATTTGCCACCTCCTTTAGCTGCCCTGATTATGCGGCTGTTGGAAAAAGATCCCAATAAACGCCCGGCCTCAGCTTCAGAAGTACTCAAAGCCCTGGAGGCTATAGAATCCGGGAAGGCGGAAAAGGTTTCCTCTCAGGAGTCTGAAGCCCTGGCTGAGAATCCTGTTTACCGTCGGGTCTTTGTCGGTCGGGAACCGGAACTCCGGCAACTGCAATCAGCCTTTGATGCCGCTGCCTCCGGTCAGGGATCTTTGACTATGGTCGTTGGGGAACCGGGGATCGGCAAAACGGCTCTCACGGAACAATTGGCAACTTATGCCGCTCTTCGTGGCGGGAAAGCGGTAGTTGGCCACTCCTATGAAGAAGGATCACTTTCTTTACCCTACTTAGCCTTTATTGAGGCCATGCGTTCTTATGCTATCGACCGTGATGTCAGCGAACTTAAAAAAGAACTGGGACCAGGTGCACCCGATGTGGCCCGGATTGTTTCCGAGGTCCGTGAAAGACTCAACATCCAACCCGCCCCCAAAGAAAACCCGGAAGAAGAAAAATATCGGCTCATGCAGGCAGTGACCGAGTTCCTGGGCAATATTGCTCAATCCAACCCTTTGGTGATCGTCCTGGAAGACCTGCACACCGCCGACCGGGGTACTTTAGAAATGCTGGGCCATGTGGCCCGTAATCTGGGCAATAAAAGGCTTCTTTTGCTCGGAACCTACCGGGATATCGAAGTGGACCGTACCCACCCCTTATCTTCTTCTCTGGCCGACCTTAGGCGGTTACCCAATTTCAACCGTGTGTTATTGCGGGGCCTCAATGCCGATGAGGTCCGGAGGATGCTGGCCAGCATCGCCGGGCAGGAGGTGCCCTGGGGATTGGCCGAGGCCGTGCATCGCCAGACTGAAGGCAATCCCCTCTTCGTCCAGGAGGTGGTCCGCTACTTAGCCGAAGAAGGGGCCTTTGTCCGGGACAAAGGCCGCTGGCAGGCCAAAGGGGACACCCCGGTGGAGATGCGCATCCCCGACGGTCTGCGGGATGTCATCGGTAAACGCCTTTCCAGTTTAAGCGAATCGTGTAACAAGGTTTTAGCCGTGGCCGCCGTCATAGGTAGGGACTTCCGTCTGGAAGTCCTCCAAAAGGTATCAGGTATAACCGAAGAAGAAATCTTCAAGGCTCTGGAAGAGGCCCGAAAGGTCGCCGTGATCGAAGAACGCACCGGCACCGGGGCCGTGGTCAATTATCGCTTTGCCCATGCCTTTTTCCGTCAGACCCTCTATGAAGAAATCATCGCCCCCCGCCGTATCCGCCTGCATCAGCAGGTCGCGCGGGCCTTAGAAGAGGTTTATAAGAACCGTCTGGAAGAACATGCCGCCGAACTGGCCGAGCACTTTTCTTATTCATCCGATTCTGCTGATTTGGCTAAAGCGGTCAGTTACGGGGAAATGGCGGCCAAAAGGGCAACGGCTGTCTATGCCTATGGGGAGGCCGTAAAGCTCTTTGACCAGGCCATCAAAGTGCAGGAGATCCTGGACCCGGATAATAAAGTTAAACGTTGTGAATTGCTTTTGACTTTAGGTGAAGCATTAATTCTCGAAGGGAATCATCAACTGGTTGTCGATCAAGTCGCACCCCAGGCTTTTTCCCTGGCTGAGGCAATCCTTGACAACAAAAAAGCGGCTCAGTCATCCGTGTTAGCTTGTAAAGGACTAATCAGGCTTGGAACAATATTAATGTCCACTTCAGAGGCAACAAAGTGGGTTGAGCGAGCCGATCATTATGCTGAAGAAGGGTCTGTAGAGCGCATCTGGGCAAATACGTCACGTGTTTGGGTGAATCGGTCAAAGAATCAATTCTCTCCAGGGGATGTTGCTCTTTGTAAACATGCCCTTGACTTAGCCGGCCATCTTGGAGACCCCGATACATACTGGGAGGCAGCTTGGAATTTGCTTATGTCTCTTGGTTCGCTAAAAAATGAAAACGAGCAACTTAAATTGGCCGAAGAGCTTTCAAAGCAGTCAAGGGCCGGGGTAAATATTTTCTCACTCGGAACGGCACTTTGGCAACTGGGGCATATATTTCTAACCTTCGGCCAACGACTGCGTGCTGAAACCGTTTTTGGAGAAATGAAATCCCTGGTGGAAAATAGCAGACAGCCGAACTTCCTTATCTTCGTAATGATGAATGAAGCTATCCTTGCGATCTGGGAGGGGCGGCTGGAAGAGGCCCTGGCCATCCGTCGCCGTATGTTAAGCCTAGGCGAGGAACTTGGAATCCTGGAATTCGCAGCGGTATGGTCATTCTGGATAATCCGTTCTCGGGTGTATCTCGGGAACGCTGCTCGAGCTCTTGAGAATGGCCTTAATGGGTTGAAGGATCAAACCCCAAATTTAGCCCAGGAAATTAATAGTCTATTTTGCCTGACCCACCTGGGTCGATACCCCGAAGTGGTAGAGATGTTGGAACGGTTAGTCATGGTTCGCCACAATTTTGACACGCTTGAAGAGGAGAGATTTATCTGGCCAGATATTATTTATCTTGAGTCAGCGGTTTTGACCGGCCACAAATCAGCAGCTAAATTGTTACTTACACGACTCACCGGATGCAAAACCACTTCGACCGGTTTATGGCTCACAACTTGTAAGAGCCGACACCTGGGCGGGGCCGCAGCTCTGCTGGAAAGATATGACGAGGCCCGTGAGCATTACCAGGAAGCCATCCGGGTCTGCACCGAGATGCGCTTTCGTCCTGAGCTGGCCTTAAGCCGTCTGGAACTTGCCGAGCTGCTGCTCAAGCATTTTCCCCAGGAACGAAGCGAGGCCATCGCCCACCTGGATTTTTGCATCCCCGAATTCCGGGACATGAAAATGCAGCCCTCCCTCGAGCGCGCCCTGAGGCATAAGGAGATTCTGAAGGCATAAATCATGATTTTTTATAACACTATAGTTTTGAAAAATATGTAAATTCAGAACAGCGGCAGAGTAAAAATTCCCCTCAATCCCCCTTTTTCTAAGGGGGAAGTCTTTCTCCTCCCTTTGGAAAAGGGAGGTCGGGAAGGATTTTTAAATATTTTTTCAACCAGCTAAAATAATACCACTCTTTTAGAAAATAGTTGACGAATATACAAAATGTATATACGGTAAGATCATGAGATTCACCTGGGACGAAAAGAAACGGAATATCAATTTGAAAGAACATGGATTTGATTTTTCTGATTCTCTTCCGGTTTTTGACGGCCTGACCTATACCTATGAAGATGACCGACTCAACTATGGCGAACAACGCTTTGTTACTTTAGGGACACTTAAAGGGGTGGTGGTTTCCATCGTCCATACGGAAACTCCCAGGCGTATCCACATTATCTCTTTTAGAAAGGCAACGCGTCATGAACAAATCATCTACTATCAGAATATCTAGAACACATTGGGATCGAGTTAAAAATATGAAAGACAAAGACATTCTTTTATCCCCTGAACATCCCGAGGGCGATCTTAAACATATTATCAAAGGAATTGTCCGAAAAGGTCTAAAACCAACTCCGCCTAAGGTTTCAATCTCTTTGCGGGTGGACCGCGATGTGCTGGACTGGTTCAAGTCACAGGGGACAGGATACCAATCCAAGATGACTGCCGTTTTAAAGGCTTTTAAGGAAGCATCAGCAATATAACCGAAACAAGATCTGAGTTTCCATATGGGCGGGGCTACGGCCCTGTTGGAAAGATATGACGAGGCCCGCCAACACTACCAGGAAGCCATCAGGGTCTGCACCGAGATGAGGATTCGGCCGGAGCTGGCCCTTACCCGACTGCAATTGGCCGAACTGCTCCTGGACCAATATCCTCAGGAAAAGTCCGAAGCCATGGACCACCTCGACTTCGCCATCGCCGAATTCCGGGAAATGAAGATGCAGCCGTCGCTTACGCGTGCCCTCCGCCACAAGGAGATTTTGAAGGCATAGGATAGATAATGTTGGGATAGGAGATGAAAATGATTTTATGAAGGGGCCTCAAGTTGACAATCAAAAACTAATAAGATATTATTCTAACACATTTAATCAAAAGGAAAATTTCTATACAGGGGAGGAAGAAGAAAGATGGAAGCAATCCACCTTCAAAAGGCACTTAAAAAAGACGGGGAGATTTTGGTGACGGGACTCCCGTATAAAAAGGGAGACCAGGTGGATATGATTTTATTATTTAACCGATCTGCAAAAAAACCCAAATTAACAGCCCGAACCCTTATGGAATCAGAGTTGAATGGGTTATGGAAAAACCGAAGGGATTTATTGGATAGTCCTTAAAGTTGAAAATTTTTTAAAGGATTACGAATTAGCCTGGCCATCTTCTGAAACTTGTAATCAAGCCTTTTCTGTTTTTTCACGGTACTATTTAACTCATGGACTTGGGCTTTTAGACGCTATCATTGGTCACATGGCTGTTGCCTTGAATTCCCCACTGTACACCTTTAATCAGAAACACTATAAATCTATACCCCAGTTGAAAACCATCCAACCTTATCAAAGAAATGAATAAGTTGAGGGATCCTGTGCCTGCATCCCCCGGCACATGGGTGGGGCAACGGCCCTGCTGGGCCGATATGAGGAGGCATAAGGATATTTTAAGAGCCTGAAAAGTTAATTGGGTTTGGCTAAATACCATAAATAAATTTCGGGACATCAGTTTGCTATGAAGTTGACAAACAGACAGGATAGCATATAATATGCCATAATTTAAAAGAGGTATCTATTTCGGATCATTCACTGCCGAGAACCTTGTAGGGATCGTAACCATTGGGTTACAAAAAGGAGGCGAACGGATGGGAACAACAAAAACAGCCACTGCACGGGCATTAATTGAACCGGAGGTTAAAAAAGAAGCGGAATGCATCCTAAAAGAAATGGGGCTTTCGATTTCCAATTCGGTGGAATTGTTCTACCGGCAGGTGGTGGCGCAAAGAGGACTACCTTTTGAAATTCATGTGCCTAATAAAAAAACTATGAAGGCTATCAGTAATTCGCGATCAGGAAAAGGTCGCAGCTTTTCCAATACGGAGGAACTATATAAGGACTTAGGGATCTGAGATCATGCGTACCATCAGGCGGGATACTCAATTTAAAAAAGATGTGAAACTCTTAATAAGGCGCGGTAAAAACCTTAATAAACTTAAAATGATCATTGAATCTTTAGTTGCAGGCGAAGAGCTGCCGATTCGCAACAAAGATCATGCCCTTAAGGGAACACTTAAGGATTGTCGGGAGTGCCATATCGAGGGGGATTGGTTATTAATATACCGCATTGAGGGTGGTACACTTTGCCTGGTTCGAACAGGGACACATTCCGATTTGTTCGAATAGTTATTAACCGTATCATACTAATATTGACCCGGCGGGGTTGCATTTTCTTCCGTCTGTGACTTCAGTGCTGGTCTTTTCTTCGGACTTATCCACGGGGGACCTTGGCCCCCTCCGCATTCCCACCCGCTACAAAACAGCGGGTGGGCTGCGGTTTCCCCCCTGGATAAGTCCGGAAAAGACGACGCCCGAAAGTCAATGACTCCATAAAATACAACCCCACCTGCTTCGGGAGTTATCAACATTACATTGAGACCCTTAATAATAGTCTGAAGCAAGGTCCTGAACAAAACATTCAAGTGTCATTCGGATATAGTTAAAGACCAAGCAAAAAGGAGGGCATACTACAATGAAATGCCCGAATTGCCAAACAGAGCTTCCTAAAGAGGCCAAGTTTTGCATGACCTGTGGTCAAACCTTGCAAAACGAACTTGTTTGTCCCCAATGTCAGCATCCGAATCCTTCTATTGCCAAGTTTTGTCTCCAATGCGGCCAGCCCCTGAAATCCCCCTGCTCCCCATCTCCGGTTGTTCCCGATACCGAAACTTCCCCTCCACCCTCTCCCCTCTCCCCATCATCTTTTTCCAATGGCCGTTACCAGGTCAAAAAATTCCTGGGCGAAGGGGGCAAGAAAAAAGTTTATCTGGCCCATGATACGG
>JBFMBU010000117.1:0-10883 GCA_040755035.1 Thermodesulfobacteriota bacterium | reverse complement strand
CATCCCGGTTATTTTGGACGCCAAGCGCGGAGACGTCGGGTCCACAGCCGAATTGTATGCTCAGGAGGCCTTTGACCGTTATCAGGCCGATGCGCTGACCGTTAATCCCTATCTGGGAGGCGACACCCTGGAACCTTTTTTAAATCGGAGGGATAAGGGGGTGATTATCCTTTGCCGCACCTCCAATCCCGGGGCGGCAGATATCCAAAACCTGGAGAGTAAAGGGGAAAAGCTATATCGAATCGTCGCGCGCAAGGCTTCTCAAGAGTGGAACCGTAACGGCAATGTGCTGCTGGTGGTGGGGGCCACTTACCCTCAGGAACTTGGGGAGATCCGGTCCCTGGTGGAGTCTATGCCGTTCCTGGTGCCGGGTATCGGCGCCCAGGGTGGAGATGTCGAAAAGGCGGTCAGTCAAGGGAAAACTTCGGAGGGCTCCGGTTTGATCATCAATTCCTCCCGGGGAATCATCTATGCCGGCCAAGGGAAGGACTTCACCCAGGCCGCCCGGAAAGCAGCCTCACAGCTCAAAGATGAGATCAACAAGTACCGTTAAAGCAGGCAAACGGGTCGATCTTCCTAATAATCCGTTTAAAATTATTTTTAAAAATCCTTAAACAGAAGACTGGGCTGGATGCCCTGATTGTTCTGGTATTTCCGGCTGGAATAATTTTCATACGGCCCTTCAATGGTGTGATAATAGATCTGGCAGACCTCCACTCCGGCATAGATCCGAACCGGTTGAATACAAAAAATTTCCAAGGTCCAATACCCCTTAAAACCCACATCGCCGAATCCGGCGGTAACATGAATAAAGACCCCCAGCCGGCCCACTGAAGAACGGCCTTCCAGCATAGGGACATAGCTGTGGGTTTCCGTATATTCCACGGTCCTTCCCAGGTATAAGCGGTTGGGCTCTAAAACCAATCCCTCTTCAGGTATCGGGATCTTGATAAAGGGGTTCTCCCTTTTCATGTCCAAAGGGAAGGTGGTATAGGTGATCAGCTCCTGATGCAGGGAGAGGTTGTAGCTGTTGGGATTGATCTTGACTGGATCAAAGGGGTCGATAATGATTTCTTTGCTAATTTTAGAGCGGATTTCCAGTCCGGATAAGATCATGATTCTTCCTTAAAAAATTCCGATTCTATCTTGTAGGATGCCCTTGTTGTCCGAGTTCGCTGAAATAAATTGATTTAAATAAATAGTGTTGAAGGGTATGTTTAATATAGGGAATCATATTATCGGGCAGGTGGTTCAAGGGAAACCAGGTCAGGGCGCTGCATTTCTCCGGTTCTTGATTGATAATTTCTCCGTCCCAGGATTCGGCGGAAAAAAAGAAATCCAGATACACCCTATCGTTGATGGTAAAGCGCTGCATGACATGGAAAAAATTTAATTGTTCGGGTGATAATCTAATACCCGATTCCTCCTTGGCTTCCCGGATCAGGGCTTGAATAATTGATTCTTCCTTTTCAACATGCCCGGCGATCAAGCCGTATTGGCCGTCTTCAAAGCCGGTATTTTGTCTTTTTAAAAGCAAAATCTGATTTTCTCTTGCCAAGACGAGATTAACCGATAGGAACATGCCTGGGGGAAACTGTATGTTCATATCCAAGAAGCCTTAAACCAATCCGGCATAGTATTCCTGTACCTTGCTTAAGGCCTTGGCCGCTCGGCGGAAAGTGGGAAAGGTGGCCATGCCGGCCTGGATCAATTCAGCCCGGGCTTCGGCGATGACCTGCCACTGCCAGTTATTCTGGTCAGGAGGGATAACGCCCCGTTCGCCGAAAATAACCACGAAAGGTTTGTCGTAAGCATCCCTGAGAGCAATATAACTCTTGGCTTGGTTTTTCATCCCCTGAAATCGTTCGTCTGAGGCCAGGGTCATAAAAACCCATTCATTGATATTGGCCATCAGGATATCGAAGGCCGGGTTTCGGCCCATAAGATGGAGCATATCAATATCCGAAATACCCGATCCGGGAATAATCGATAGGTCCACCGGGTTGCTGATCCAGTCCCAAATAGAGATCCCCCGGTTCTTTCGCCGCCACCGATGACCCCCACCCTTTTGCCTTTTACCTTGGGTAAAAAGCGAAAGGCCACAGTTAAATCAAGCAATTCATCAAAATCATCAGCCGATACGGCTCCGGCCTGATTTATCAGGGCTTTCCAGATCGGGGAGGAGCCGGCCAATGAAGCCGTATGGGAAAAGGTCATCCGCGAACCGGCTTCTCCCCTGCCCCCCTTCATGACCACCACCGGCTTGACTCTGGCGGCTCGACCCAGGGTATCAAAAAAACGTCTGCCGTCTTTAACGCCCTCGATATATATAAGAATAATTCCGGTGTCCGGATCCTCGATGAAATATTCCAGGTAGTCGCATTCGGTCAGATCCAAGCCATTGCCATAGCTGATGACCTTGCTGAAACGGATCCCCCGTAAAGAGGCCAGATGGACAAAACCGGAGGCCCCTCCCCCGGATTGGGAGATCATGCCTACCGGACCGGAATCCTTGGGCAGATTGAAACCGAAAGAAAGGCCGGCCTTGGGGTGATAAACCCCCATGCAATTGGGGCCGATGAGCCGGATCCCTTTCCCGCGGGCCAGGTTCAGCACCTCCTGTTCCAAATCGGCAGCCTCCTGCCGGCCGGTTTCGCTGAAACGGGCCGTGTATAAGTGCAGGCACTTGACCTCTTTTTCGGCCAGGTCCTCCAGCATGGCCGGCACCTGTGAAGCATTGACGCAGGAGATGGCGAAATCGACCTTCCCCGGGATATCCCGCACCCCGGGATAGGTTTTGATTCCCAAGATCTCCGGGGTAGTGGGGTTGACCAGATAGATCGGCCCCGGGAATCCGTATTCCACCATATGATGGGCAAAACTGTATCCGAAGGAAAAGGTATTGGCCGAGGCCCCGACCACGGCTACCGAGCGGGGGTGCAGAATGGTTTCCAGTTCTTGAAAGGACATTTAGGCTCCAAGTTGTAATGAAAAATGGGTATGAATTTTGGATTGCGGATTTCGGATTGGGACATCCAGCCATCGTTTTTTTTAGAATTTACAGCCTCCCTTAAAAAGCAAGAAAGCACGATTTAAAAAAATCCCGGGGAAGAATGACTTTGAAGGTGGGAATGGACTTTGCCTTTCCTTCAGCCTTCGGTCTTCAGCCTGTCTTTTTAACCTTCCTGCCTTTCCAAAAAAGCCTGATAATCGGCCAGGTACCCCATCACCTTGACCGCCAGCTTGAAATCGGGAAAGGTGGCCAGCCCCGCGGCGTGATAGCGCTCGATGGCTTCTTTCACCACCCGTTCTCCGCCGAATCCGTCGTTTTTTTCAACCACCAGGAACAGGGGTTTTTCTAGTACTTTCTGACCGGAGAGAGTCAGTTTCATGAGCATGCTGATCCCGGCCCGGCCGCCGAAGCGGTTGAACATGGCAATGGGCTGCATGAAAATAAGGGCATCGACCAGGGGATCGTCCCTCAATAGTTCCAGGACCTTGGGGAAATGGTCCCCGGTAAAAAAGCGGCGTCCCACATCCAGAGGATTTCTGACGCTGGTCCCCTGGGGAGGAACGATCCCCTCCAATTCCCGGATAGTCCAGTCGGAAAGCTGGGGCACGTTCAGTCCTCCGGCTTCGGCCTGGTCGGTCATGGTCACGCTGCCCCCGCCGGCCCCGCCCAGGATAACGGCCTTCTTACCTTTGGGCAGGGGAAGGTGCTGCAAAGCCGAGAGGGTGAAGACCAGTTCTTCCAAAGAGGTGACAGAAATGATCCCGGTCTGGCGGCAAACAGCCTGCCAGAGCTGGGCCGATCCGGCGATGGCCGCCGTATGGGATTTGGCCGCCCGGGATCCCCCCTCGGTCAATCCTCCTTTGAAGATGACCAGCGGTTTATGCCGGGTGACTTTTTGGGCAGCCTCAATAAAAGCCCGTCCGTTTTCCAATCCTTCCAGATAGGAACCGATGACTTTCGTTTTCTCATCCAGGGCCAGATAATTCAGGAAATCATGGGCCTTTAAATCTCGGGCATTGCCGAAACTGACGACCTTGCTGAAGCGCATCCCCTGAGAGGCGGCATTCATAATGAACATCCCGGCCATCTGACCGCTCTGGGAGAAAAAACCCACCGGCCCGGGGACATTCGGAAATAAAGGCTGAAAAGCCAGCCCCCCTTCGGGACAATACAACCCCATACAATTGGGACCGACCACCCGGATCCCGTTTTCCCGGGCCAGGCCGATCAGCTCTTTTTCCATCCGGGCATATTCCTCCCGCCCGGATTCTCCGAAACCGGCGGTGTAGAGATGAACGAATTTCACCCCTTTGCGGACACAGTCTTTCATCACCTCCAGGGAGACGTCGGCCGGCACGGTAAAGATAACCAGGTCCACCGGATCGGGAATGTCCCGTACGCGATGATAGGCCTGAATTCCCAAAATGGCCTTGGCCCGGGGATGGACCGGAAATATCTTTCCGGAAAAATTTTGTTCGATGGATCCCTTGATATAGTTGTTCCCCTGGCTCATCATCAGGGGATCGGATTTGGGAGAGGCCCCGACCACGGCGATGTTTCGGGGATGAAAAAGGTAATGCAGTTCTTCAAGGATTGTGTTTGACATCAGACGGCCTCTAATTATATTATTATAATCTTATTATTAATACCCGCCTTCTCCCCTCGCATGGATCGGCTTCGCTAACGACTTCGGATCAGCGGACAAAGGGGGGAAGGAGATGACGCAGGCGAAAGTAATGTAAAAGGTTGAACGACAAGAGTCAATGAAAAAAATGTAATCCCCATTGCTTTTCCGCTTCCTTTTATTTAAGATCAACAGGCAACCTCAGACCGGTTCAACCCAACCCGGACCAGCCGGACCCAAAACGGAATTCCGAAAATATTTCATTCGGTTTGGGTAAATTCACGTTGTAGAATACATTCTATCCCATTGGCGTAGAATTCTATTCTTAAGTTATTTAACGTTGGAACAGGGTCGGGAAGGCTATAGAGTTTCAGGAGGAACATTATGACCCCAAGAGCCCTGGAGGGCATGAAGATCATTGAATACTGCAACATGGTCAGCGGCCCCTATTGCTGCAAACTGTTGGCCGACATGGGGGCCGAGGTCCTAAAAATCGAGCTGCCCAACCAGGGCGATGATTCCCGGCGACGCGGTCCCTTTCCCGGAGATGCCCCCCATCCGGAAAAAAGCGGCTTGTTTCTTTATTTGAACAGCAACAAAAAAGGTTTGACCCTGGACCTTTCCACTTTTGAGGGAAAAATCCTATTCGAAAAACTGATCAGCGGGGCGGATGCCCTTATCGAAGACCGTCCGCCCGGGGAAATGGACGCCCTCGGCATCGGTTATAAGCAACTGAAAACCCTTAATCCGGGACTGATCCTGCTTTCCATCACCCCCTATGGATTAAGCGGCCCCTTTAAGGACTATAAGGCCTATCAGATCAATACCGTCCATGCCAGCGGACAGGGCTATATGCTGCCCATACCGGCACAGGATATGAATCGTCCCCCGGTCAAGGTCGGCGGCCACAGCAGCGGCTTCGATGTCGGTTTGGTGGCTGTGGTGGCGGTGACCGCTGCCTATTACCACAAACTCCTGACCGGGGAAGGACAGTTTATTGAAATGTCCAAGCAGGAGGCCTTGATGTCCATGCAACGGGTGGAAAGCGTTACCTATGCCAATGACCAGGTAGTGTTGACCCGGGGCGGGGACAAGGTGCGCAAGATGCCCGGAGGAATCCTACCCTGCAAGGACGGATATATCGTTGCCGTCACTCCGGAAGAGCATCAGTGGAAGGCCCTGGTAAAATTGATCGGGGATCCGCATTGGGCCGGGGAGGATTGGTGTCAAAACGCCCTGGTCCGTTCTGAGAACGCCGATAGTATTAATGAAAAAATTATTGAATGGACCATGCAGCACACCCGGGAGGAAATTTTTCATCAGGGACAGGCCCTCAGTTGCCCGGTGGCGCCGGTCAATACCTCGGAGAATATCGCCCGGTCCGAACAGTTTAAGTCCAGGGGATTTTTTGTGGAGATGGATCACCCGGTTGCCGGCAAACTACCCTTCCCTTCCTCCTCCTTCCGCTTTTCCAAAACCCCCTGGAAACTGGTCCGGCCTGCACCCCTGTTGGGAGAACATAACGATGAAATTTTCGGAAGGTTGGGTTATGATAAAGAGGCCTTGGCGGCCCTTAAGGATAAAGGGGTTATTTGAGGGGTTACGGGTTACAAGTTACGAGGTACGAGTTGCGGGTTGCGAGTTTCGGGTTGCGGGCTTAAACAGAAAATTCCTATTTCGTTTCCATCCGGAAAATCGAATTTCCGATGAGAACTATTTCGGATTGGGGAATTAATAAACGACTCATAATAGTATGTACATGAAACTGATAAGCTTGTCCTTCGGAGGATCATGGGGGTCTTTTCTGGAGATTGTCCAAAGGGTGACTTGTCGCCCAATCCCGGCCCCCGAAGGGGGTTCTCTTTGAGGTCGGTCTATCGACCTCCCGGCCAGTCCAGCAAAGTTTGATTCGAGGCAGGGCATACAGCCCGGCTTCCTTTGGAAGCCTCCTCTTTGGTCGGCAAAGCCGACCGACCTGTTTCCAGCACTGGTGAAGGCCTGCTTCTGATTTAGTTAAATAATTTGCCCGGCAAAGAAGCTCCCAGGTTTGGGGTGGACAATCCCCAGAAAAGACCCCCATGATCCTCTTATGTCTAAATTATTTTGAGACCATTAATAATAAACGTGAAGCGTATCTCGTGAGCGACGAGGAACGAGATACGAGTTCCCGGAGAAGGAGTTACCTATGAATCAAGGACCTTTAAAAGGTATTCAAGTCACCGAATTCACCTCGGCCTGGGCCGGTCCCTACGCCACCTGTTTGCTGGGGTTTCTCGGAGCGGATGTGATCAAAGTCGAAAGCCGCAGAAGAATAGACCATGCCCGAAACCTTTCCTTCAGCACCGGGAAACGCTTCTCCGGTCCTAACGAATCCTCGGTTTTCAACAATCTAAATCTGAACAAGAAAAGTGTTACCTTGAACCTTTCTAAACCGCAGGCGGTGGAAATCGCCAAACGCCTGGTTGCCTTAAGTGACGTTGTCATGGAAAACTTCAGACCCGGGGTCATCCCCAGACTTGGGTTGGGTTACGAGGTGCTTAAAGAGATCAAGCCGGATTTGATCTATATTTCTTCTTCCTCCTGCGGTCAAACCGGGCCTCAGCGGGAATATGTGGGTTATGCCCCGACCTTCGCCGCCCTGGGAGGGTTCTCTCACATTACCGGTTACGAAGATTGGCCGCCCAGCAATTTCATGGGCTCCATGGACCTGCGCAGCGCCACCACCTCGGCCTTTGCCGTCTTAACCGCCTTAATCTACCGGCATCGGACCGGCGAGGGGCAGTACATAGACCTGGCCTCACAGGAGACTATCGCCGTACTCGCCGGCGACGTCCTTTTGGATTATTTCATGAACAACCGCTCCCCGATCAGAAAGGGGAACCGGGATGAATGGATGGCCCCGCACCATTGCTACCGCTGCCGGGGTGAGGATAACTGGGTCAGCATTGCTGTGGGTACAGAGGAGGAATGGCAGGCCCTCTGCCAGGTCATGGACAAACCGGAGTTGATTACAGATAAAAGGTTTGCTGACCCTGGGGCAAGGTTAAAAAACCAGGAAGCATTGGACGGAATCATTTCCCGCTGGACCGAAGACCGGGATTATTATGAAGCCACCGCTCTTCTCCAAAAGGCCGGGGTGGCGGCGGCCCCTTCGTTAAGTTCGGAAGGGCTTTTTCATGACCCCCATCTCAAGGCCAGGGGTGTTTTTTCTCAACTGGATCATCCCCATATCGGAAAGGATTGGGTGGTTCAACCTCCCTGGCGGCTTTCAGAAACTTCAGCGGCCATTCATCGCCATTCTCCCTTATTAGGGGAGCACAACCAGGAAATTTTTGTCGGACGGTTGGGGATGTCTCCAGAGGAAATGGATTCATTGGCAAAGGAAGAAATTATTTTTTAATTTCAAAGAAGGTTTATTATTAATTGTCACATCCGGGGGAAGGACATGGCCGTTGATTTTTATGGATTTTCGGAAAAACCTTTTGAATTAACCCCGGACCTGAAATTCCTGGTTCCCATCAGGGGATTCGAACAAGCCATGGAGACGGTCCTTAAAGGATTAGCCGATCGAAAAGGGCTGATCCTTGTCACCGGAGAGGCCGGGACCGGAAAGACCATGCTCATTCATGGGGTCCTAAAAAATCTCCATGGTCAGGCAAAGAGCGCTTTTTTGTTCCACTCCACCTTCACCTATCCCGAATTATTGGAGCAGATCTTTCGGGAAGTGGGGGAAACGGTTCCGGGAGGGGAGGAGGAAGGTTTGGAATCCCTTTTTAGCTCCTATCTGAATAAATTACGAGAACAGAAAGAAGCCTTGGTTGTATTTATCGATGAAGCCCAGAAATTATCGGAAATCGTAGGCCGGAAACTCTTGGCCCTGATGTGGTCGGAAAAATGGGTGGCGGAGGTGCTGCAATTGGTTTTATCCGGCCAGCCGGAGTTTGAGGAGATATTCCGTCCTTTGGTGGCCCAGTATCATCTCCGACTCCCTATCATCCAGGTACGGCTCCAGCCTTTAACCATATCGGAATCAAGGAATTATATTGCCCATCGCTTAAAAACCGCCGGAGGATCTTCAACAAAGCTTTTCACCGACCAGGCCCTCTCATTAATCATCGAGCAGGCCCAGGGAATCCCCCGCCGAATTAACATCCTTTGCGATAACGCCCTTTTTCTCGGCAAGTCCAATGCCTTAAAAATAATTGAAGAGCCGGCAGTTCGGGAGGTCATTAGCAATTTAGAAGGCCCAGAATATCCCCTGCGAAGATCCAAACGGATGTCTGCGACGCATAATTCCCTTAGAAGCCCTAACCGCTTCCCATTCCGGGAAAAACCACTCCTGCTTTGTTTGGCCATTATCGTCTTAGGCGTTTTTTTCATTCCCCCTCAATGGATAAAGACGCCTTCTTGGAACCGGTCCGGACCGTTAAAAACGTACTTAGCCGGCCTATTAAAACCTTTCCTCCCGATTGAACCTGAAAATCTTTCCTCCTCTCCTCCGACTCCCTTTACTCTTAAGCCGGGTACCACCCCGAGCCAGGAGGGGCTTACTCAGAAATCAACTCCTTTCCCTCAGGTCCAGGTAAAACGGGGAGACAACCTCTCCAAACTGATAACCAGACACTATGGAAGATTCAACATTTCTTTAGCAGACTGGATAATTTCGCATAATCCTTCGATAAAAAATATTGACCTCCTACTCATAAATCAGAAAGTCCTCTTCCCCAAATTAAGCGATGAGTCCTTGATTCTCCTGGACGAAAACAAATTATTCCGGGTTTATTTGGGAACCTATTTATCCTGGAGCGAAGCCGAAACCCGGGTCCAGCAAATAGAGGGTCCAGCATTAAAACCCTCCATCCAAATCCGGAAGTTCTCCCCTGAGGAGACCTGGTATCGGGTGCAAAGCGGACCGTTCCCGAACGGAGAAGAAGCCCTGGAATTCATCAGGAAATTGAGGGAAAAAAAGCGACTTCCCCTATTATTTTCTAAGCTGGAAGGGGACCACTTCCTGGCCAACCCCAAGCGGAAAAAGGCCTGGAAAAATCGGAGCCCCTTCGCTACCGATCAAGAATTACAAAGACCCCCGATTGAGGGAGTGGAAGAGTGACCTGCCGCTGAAAAACCCATTTGGAATGGTCAACAAATCCGTCTTGTTGAAAGTGCCCCTCTCGAAGGCCACCTGCCAAACGGAAAAGGATGTCCCTCGACAATGAATTTTTCCCCTTGACTCTCTTTTCCGGCTCACTTTATAACTATTGTCCATCCGGAAATCTAAATTTCGTGATCGACAATGGTTATTTCTTAACAATCGGTCCCAGGGAGAAATTTTTATGCAAGAATCCTTATTAAAGGGAAAAGAAAAAAGTAAAACAGAAAAAATCTCCGATGCCACCATCCGCAGGCTTTCCGTCTATTACCGGACCTTGAGCCGAATGGAAAAACAGGGTATCCAACGGACGACGTCCATGGAGTTGGCCGAAATCGAAGGTCTTACCCCGGTTATGGTCAGGAAAGACCTGTCCTTTTTCGGCACCTTCGGCTCCCGGGGTGTCGGATATGACATAACATCCCTGAAAAAGGAACTGGCTGTTATTTTGGGGTATAACCGAAAATGGGGCCTGGTTATTATTGGCGGAGGGCTTTTCAGCGACGTCTTGGTCAATTCTCAGATCCTTTCGGAAAATAATTTTGTCATTAACAAGATTTTTGAAAAAAACCCGTCCCTTCTGCCCAGCGGGGATGGACCTATAAAGATCTACCCCCTTGAGGACCTGGGAAAAAGGCTTAATCCCGCAGAAGATCATATCGCCATTATCGCCCTACCGCCTCCCGAGGTGCAAGGGGTCATTGACCGTTTGGCGGATATCGGGGTAAAAGCCGTAATTTACCTGGCCTCCAGAACCATTAAAGTCCCCCCCAATATGATCTGCGTTAATCAAGACATTTTCATTAAACTGGGAATGCTGACCTATAAGCTGCGTGAACAAAATAAATAACATCCTTCAACCGTAGCCGGTTTTCCCGAAAAAGCTCGCCGGGCGGAAAGGCCCGGATTGCTGATTTTAAACAACTCCCTATCCCTAACAAAGCCAAGTAGTTAATTTTTTAAGAATTGATAGACTTTTGACTTGCCTTTTTTCTTTATAGCCGTTACAAAAAAGAAAAAAGAAGGATGGACTCTTTATGGCAAAAACACCTTTAGCCCTCGTTATCCTGGCCGCCGGGAAAGGAACACGAATGAAA
>JBFMBU010000116.1:0-30307 GCA_040755035.1 Thermodesulfobacteriota bacterium | reverse complement strand
CAGTACGCCCCTGTCTGGGGAACCCCAGGGAAATCAGCTTACATCATCCTTATCGGTCTTAATATCGAAATCACTATGATGTTTCTCCTCATGGGTCTGGCCTGCTCTATCATTCTTCCCCGGGACAGAACCATCAAGATCGCCGGTATCCCTAACCGCTGGTTCTTCATCATTCTCTTTACTACCCTCTCGGTGATCGTTGAAGTTATTCTTAATGTTTTCGGCGCACTGACCTGGGATTATCCTTGGTGGAGCGCGAAAGCCCCCTGGCTGATCTGGCTTGGCGGATATTTTTACTTTTTTCTGATTGCTTATTGGGTTTTTGACATGAAAACCGTCAGAGCCAAGGTTATAACGGTTTCGACCATCCTCGGTTTTGACCTGTTCCTGCTGATCCTGTTCATGGGCATTCTGAAGTGGATTTAAACCAGCCTCTCAGTGAGATCTATCGACTTTAGGAAAAAGGGATTTTTTTGACTTTTAAAATTTCAAGGGAAGAATAACAGGGGCACTCACTAAAATAAAAGCGCCTTAACTGGTTGACCCCAATACCATCCGGCCCTCTCCCGGAAGGAGGAAGGGCCGGATGGGGGTGTTGAAACCTATCGGAACTTCAATAAAGGATCCTCAGGCGGTTTGCATCTCGCAGGCCATGATGGTCTGTTTGCAGAGGACCCAGGTAGTGACCGAACCCACCCCGGCGGGAACCGGAGATATTTTCTGCACCACGGGTTCCACTTCGGCGAAATCCACGTCCCCGCAGTACTTGCCGGGGTTGTCGGGATCGGCGTTGATCCCCACGTCGATAACGATCTGGCCGGGTTTGACGAAATTACCCTTGATCATTTTGGCCTTACCCACGGCAGCAATGAGGATCTCGGCCTCCTGGCAGACCGCGGGTAGGTTTTCGGTCCTGGAATGACAGATGGTCACTGTACCGTGCTCCCGAAGAAGGAGCATAGCCAGGGGTTTGCCCACTACCAGGGACCGGCCCACCACCACGCATTTCTTGCCTTTGATGGGGATGTTGAAATGATGGAGCATGTCCATGCAGGCCGTAGGGGTACAGGGGGGAAAACCCGTAGGGTCATCAGTGAAGACCTTGGCCGCTCCACCGACGGTCAGGCAATCCACGTCTTTTTCCACAGGGATCAGGGTCCGGATTTTCTTTTCGTTGAGGTGTTTGGGCAGGGGGGCGAACATGAGAATACCGTTGACGTCCTTCTTGGCCCCCACCTCGATCACGGCCTTTTCAAAAGCGGCCTGGTCAATATTTTCCGGGTATTCAAAAACTTCACAATCCATGCCGATGGAAGCGCTGGTTTTTTTGGCGCCTCCTTCATAGAACAGGTCGTCCGGGCGCTGGCCCACTCGAATAATGCCGAGTTTGGGGGTGATCCCCTTCCCCTTGAGGGTTTCCACCTTCTTGATCAATTCTTCCTTCATGGCATCAGCCACGGGTTTTCCTTTTAACAATTCCGCCATGGGCATATCTCCTTATTTTTTCAATTTTGACAGGACCAGGGCCAGGGTTTCGTCGGCCATTTTCGATCCGCTGGCCAGAAGCTCATCCATTTCCTTCCGGGTGGCTTCGACAAAAGTCTGGTCCTTGATGGTGTTGAGGTTGATGATCACATTGAGACTTCCGGCGATGAGGGCGCTTTTCAGGAAAACCACACCGCATCCCACATCGGAGATGGCGATCATGGTGCCGATCTCTCCCATCCGGGCGTGAATTTTAATGCCTTCAAAGGCCGCACGCATGATGTCCATGGGAACCCCGCAGGCCTCCTTGCAGCATTTTTCCATGGTTTCTTCCTTGAACTTGATTTCCTCAGGCGTGTTTTTGGGAAGTCCATAGGCCTTGGACAGGGGCTCAAAAACCTCCGCATCCTGGTCCACCAGCCTCTTCAGTTTCAGGATGATTGCATCCCCATTGGCAATAAGGTCTTTGACCTCCCCTTCGACGTCGGCGTATTTCTTTTTGCCCACGGTGAGGTTCCCCACCATGTTGGAAAGGGCCATGCCGATAGCACCTCCCATAGCCGCGGCCCCGCCGCCACCGGGAACGGGGGCCTTGGAGGCCAATACTTCAATAAATGCCGAACAGCTTGAATCTAACATGCTCATTTTCGTTCTCCTTTTAAAAAAATAATTTTTAGCCTTTTCCAGATTATTTCGTCCTTGAAACCGGACTATTCAGGAAAAAATCGGGCCTTAATCGATACACCGGTCTCGTTACTGAAGATGGGAGCCAAAAAAATTGACCCCAAATATTACCAATAGGTTACCCTTGAAATAAGGCTTCGATATACCTCAGTAATGATACCGAATAGTGAAAAATAGCACGAAATCGGGGAAAACGGAAGTATTAATTTCCGAATTTCACCCTTACTATTTGGTTGAAAAGTTGGCTTTATCGTTTTATTCGAAGCCGGGCCTTCACCCCGGCCTGTTTTTCGCTTTGTACAGTGTTTGTTTTCAAAACTATTTTAATTCAGGCAACGACCTTCCTGAAAACGATTCAGGGGAGATGGGGATTGAGATAGAAAAGGATTTCAATTTCCGGCAAAACCCATTAGAATATCCGGGTAAAAGGGTCTTGATCCTTTTTTTTATCGTTCCCAAAATCGAATGATTCATACCCGGGAATTACAGCAATGGTTTCTCAGAAAACCAAAATTGGCTTCCACTGACCATCCCTAACCATAATTCCTTGGTCAAGAAAGGATAATTAAGATGGCCACCACAAAGGGAGAATCGCTAACAGCAACAAAAGAAGAGATCCTGGATCCTGAACTGCCTATCTGTGATCCCCACCATCATTTGTGGGATCGCCCCGGTATCCGGATCCGCACAGGAAGCCGCTATCTTCTTGAGGAACTCCTGGAAGATATAAACAGCGGCCATAATATTACCCAGACCGTGTTTGTCGAGTGCCTGTCCATGTACAGGGAGGATGGCCCGACGGCGATAAAGCCGGTGGGAGAAACGGAATTTGTTCAGGGTATCGCCGCTCAAAGCGCCAGCGGAATTTACGGACAAACCAGGATCGCCGCCGGCATCGTGGGTCATGCCGACCTCACCCTGGGCCAATCCGTTGCGCAGGTCCTCGAAAGTCATTTGGAGGCCAGCAAAAATCGTTTTCGGGGGATCCGGCATTCGGTGGCCTCCGATGCCAGCGGCACCATTCTTTCTTATATGAATCCTCCCCCGGGGTTGTTATTGGATTCCAAATTCCGCCAAGGATTTGGATTATTAGACCATTATGGACTCAGTTTTGACGCCTGGCTTTATCACCCCCAGATACCGGAACTGACGAACCTGGCCAGGGCCTTTCCGGAAACCCAGATCATTCTGGACCATATCGGGGGAGTCCTCGGCATAGGTCCCTACGTCGGAAAAAGGGACGAGGTATCTCAACATTGGAAAAAGGGGATCTCCGAACTTTCGACCTGTCCCAACGTAGCAGTGAAACTCGGCGGCCTGGGTATGCCCTTATGCGGCTTCGGCTGGAGCGAGCAGAATCCCCCACCGGACTCGACCAGGCTGGCTGAATCCATGGCCCCCTATTATCACTGGTGTATCGAACGTTTCGGAGTGGATCGCTGTATGTTTGAGAGTAACTTCCCGGTCGATAAGGTATCGTATTCCTATGGGGTCATGTGGAACACCTTTAAACGGGTCTGCCAGGGATTTTCTGCGGCTGAAAAAACGGCCTTGTTTCATGATACGGCGGTGAGGGTCTATCGACTTCCCAACCACCCATAAAGAAAATATTCAGCCCTCTCTTACCGGGTCCTGGAACCACACAGAACCTATGGTATATCCAGGCCATTAACGTTGGAGAACCCGAACGGTTATTTTCCCAGCCATATGCCCCGGGAGGCTCGACAAGGAAAAAAATCCGCCGGTTAAAAGGATATTCCAGTGAAAAAAGGAACCTGGTACGCTCTGGGGGCCTATGTAATCTGGGGTTTGTTTCCGATCTATTGGAAATGGCTCCTTGCGGTCCCGGCCCTTCAATTACTTGGCCATCGGATTTTATGGTCTTGCGTCATCCTGGCCGGGATCATTTTGTTTACCCGACAATGGGGGGTGTTCCGCGCAACCGCCTTGAAGCTTCCGTTGTTATGTATCTACTCACTCGCCGCCTTGCTGATCGCCCTTAACTGGCTGATTTATGTCTGGGCGGTCAATGCCGGTTTTATTATTGAAGCCAGTCTGGGGTATTTCATCAATCCCCTCTTGAGTGTCCTTCTGGGAGTTCTTTTTTTAAGAGAACGGTTGCGCGCCGGGCAATGGTTCCCTATAAGTTTGGCAGCCTTGGGCGTCTTCTACCTCACCCTAACCTATGGACGTTTGCCCTGGATCGCCTTGACCTTGGCCACCTCTTTCGGACTCTACGGCCTGATAAAAAAAATAGCACCCCTTGGTTCTTTATACGGTTTAAGTCTGGAAACCGCCCTATTGTTCTGGCCCGCTTTTTTCTATCTTTTTTATACGGATCGAATGGGATACGGTGCTTTTCTCCATAGGGGAGCTTTTACGGATTTTTTGCTCTTCGGCGCAGGGGTGATAACCACCATTCCCCTCTTGCTCTTTGCCTCGGCGGTACGCCGAATCCCGCTCTCTATTGCCGGGATTATGCAATATATCACCCCTACCCTGCAATTCCTTCTGGGGGCCTTGATTTATCGGGAACCCTTTGGTTATAATAAATTAATCGGCTTTGCCATCGTCTGGCTGGCACTGATCCTTTTTGGGTTAGAGGGGTTTCTTGTTCATCAAAAGCAGCGATTCATGACCGTCCATGGCGTTTCAAGAAAACCAGAAGAAAAAAATAAACGCTCGCTTGGAGAAGGGAGATAAGGGATGGAAGACTTGATCAAAAAAGAGGAATTTAAAAAAATGGGGAAATTCTGAAAAGAACAGATAAAAGGGTTGACAGCCCCCCACCCCTTCCCTCCCCCCTCGGAGAAGTGATGTCGTAATCTATGACAACGTGTCATTTCGAGCGAAGGGAGAAATCTTAGGAGTTGAAATTATTGGACCCCAAGATTTCTCCCTCCGGTCGAAATGACCAAAAACAGATTGTAGCAAGGTCTCCGTAGGGGGGAGGTAAGGGGGTGGGGGGAAACTTACTTGATACGTTTGCTTTCGTTTAAAAAAAATTAGTCCCGCAAATGAGCGGTTTCATTGAGGCTGGCCAGAGACCGCTGTCCTTTCCCGGAGGCCAGGAAACGGTTGACGCTGGTGTATTCCGGAGCGAAAAACAGATATTTGTCAATGCCCAGAATATGGGCAGCCCAGATATTGATGATCCCTCCATGGCAGACCACGGCCACCCGCTTACCGCTGTTTTGCAGGATTATTTTCTCCAGACTCTCCAGAACCACCTTTTTAAAATCCTTCAGATTGAAAAGATTTTCAAAACCGCCCTTGACCAGGTCCCGCCACCTTTCATAATCCTTGGCCCTCAATTCCTCCATGGGGACATAAACCGAAGAATGTCGATCGAATTCAGCCACACCCGGTTCGAGACGAATTTCCATCCCCTTGGTCTCAGCCAAAAATCCGGCCGTCATCCTGGCCCGGTTCATGGGACTGCTGTAAACCGCATCCAATTTTTCGGTGGACATCCAGCGGGCCAGTTTCCTGGCTTGCTCGATCCCGATATCGCTTAAGCCCGGATCAGCCGGAGTGCCGTCGTCTTTTTCCACCCTTAAAGGCAAGGCATGACGGATTAAAAGTAGTTCCATATTTTCCCGAACTCCTGTAATAGACTGAAGGCCGGCAAGAAGAAAACTGGCTGAAGAGATTTTCCTCTTCAGTCTTCAGCCTAAAAGCCTTTAACCAAAAGGAAATAATAGGGGGAAATCCTGAATCACTAAAATACAAATCTTAAGGATTGATGATCAGCTTTTATGACGGAAAACAATAAGCCCATGAGAAAGGTCATACAAGGAAACGCCCACGGTCACCTTATCCCCTTCGATGACCCGGATCTTGAAACGCTTCATGGTGCCGCACAATTTGGCCGTGATCGTATTCCCGTTCTCCAAAGTAATCAGATAATTCCCCCCTCCGGTGGACTTGCTCACTCTTCCTTCAAATTTGGCTAAGTCTTCTTTTGACAATGGTTACAGCTCCTCTTAATTTAGGGTTCAAAGATTGAAGGAGGCAAGGTTTTTCCCACTACTTGGTCATAAACCCGGTTTTCCCAAAATATTCGGTAAGGCCCCGAAATCGGCGGGTAAAGGGGTTGGGAGACAAGGGGTAGACTTTTATTAAACGACCCCCGCCTCCCTCCGCAATAAAGAAATATTGCCACCGGTGGCGTTATTGGGAAATCATCGGAATGAAAAGCCTGCCACCGGATTAGCCGGACAGCAGGCTAATGGCTGTGTGGAACAGATGGTTCTCTATGGCAATTACCAGCGATTTCGTCCCTGGGACCCACCGCCTCCCCGGCCGCCACCACGGCCTTTACCGCCTTTCCCTTGGCCGCCTCGGAATCCACCCCCCCCTTCCCTGGGGGCCTGGGGACGGGCCTTGGAAACCGCCAGGGTGCGTCCTTCGTAACCGCTGCCGTTCAAGTTCTTGATCGCCTCCGCGGCTTCTTCTTCGGTGGCCATTTCCACGAAACCGAACCCCTTGCTCAAGCCGGTGTCCCGGTCGGTGATAACCTTGGCTGATTCCACCGAACCGTAAGGGGAAAAAATCTGGGACAGGATTTCATCGTTCACCGAATAAGGGAGACTGCCGACGTACAATTTACTGGACATGAATGGGACCTCCTTAAAGGTTTTTGTCCCTTAAAGAGGTCTTGTCTTCGAAAATCCGGGAACTCTTTAAAGGCGGAAACAGGTTTTTTTATAACACAATTATTTTTTTAACACAATCTAATTGGTTCTCATCCGAAAA
This sequence comes from Thermodesulfobacteriota bacterium, assembly GCA_040755035.1. Taxonomy (GTDB): domain Bacteria; phylum Desulfobacterota; class RBG-13-43-22; order RBG-13-43-22; family RBG-13-43-22; genus RBG-13-43-22. The sequence continues at coordinate 23,380 of JBFMBU010000116.1, read as the reverse complement.
AGGTCACTGTAAGTGACCGGATGAGAACACGAAAAATCCATTCTGACCTGGGCCGGCCGAATAATCAGCCGGCGTCCTTCTTCTTCCCCTGTCTATTTCTTGGCAGGTTGACTCAGGGCCTCGCGGTCTCCTCCGCTCATTCCGGCTATATGTTTGACCAGTTTTTTTCTGGCTTCTATGTCATATTGGGTGGTAATGGCGATCTGTTCCATGATCGGGGAGCCCCCGCCGTGATAAGCCCCCATGCGCTGGACCCCGCCGGCCGCCGAACAGAGCACATCACCCAGATAACGCCAGAACTGGGCCTGGTCTTCCACCGGCATCTTCGGATTCCGTTTGGTATATTTAAGCAGCAGGTCTTTAATATCCGGATTCGTGAAATCTTTTTCATGGGGAAAGGTTGCCACCACTCCTCCGGCCAGATCACAAAGAATTTCCGCTTCCCGCCAGACTTCTTCCCCTGTCAGACAGCGACCCACATTACAATAGATGGAGTGAGGAATAAAAGAACCGGGACCATAGGGCACAAAACCCACTCCGGGCATATAGACCTCTGCTTTTCCCATACTGGAAGCCGTATACCCGGCCGCATACCCCAATTCGGTGACCATGATGATCTCGGCCAGCTTTTCCCGCACATGCGAAGCCTTATGAATGTTGTTCACTTCAGCGGCCAGGGCGGCGGTCCCGAGCAAAATGTCCCCCAGACCCGGCTTGCAGCCCGAATAGGAGTGGCGGTGAAATAATGCGAAAAGCAGGGCCATGGTTCCCCCATGCTGCCATTCGCCGGCTAAAAAGACCCGTTCCCAGGGGATAAAGCAATCATCAAAAATCAAATAAGAATCGGTTGCCCCCTGGGAGAATCCCCTTTTGAAATGTTCCCGCTTTCTAAAATTACGGACCGTGACCACCTGTTTCATCCCGTCCCAATCGGCGGGAACGGCAAAGGACACGGCATAATCCTTGTCTTCGGGACGCAGGGCCCGGGTGGGAACCACCAGCACCTCATCGGCCACCGAGGCCTCGGAGATGTGCAACTTGCAGCCGCTGACCACGATGCCGTCGTTGAGCCTTTCTTTGATCCGCAGATAGGCCTCTTTATTTTCCTGGTCGGCCGGCCGGGCCAGGCGGTCGCCCTTGACATCGGTTTGAGCACAGCACCCCACCAGGTCCTCGGTCTGAAAACGGGTCAACCATTTTTTAAAATTCTCATGATATTTGGTGGCGCCGTTATTTTGCTTATCGGCCTCGTAGGAAACGTTATAAACGGCATTAGTGGCGTCGATCCCCATACAGCGCTGGATGCATCCCCCCACCTTACCGCAAAGCATACGGGTCATGTCCTGCTTCTTGTGCAAATCGTCTGTATCCTGGTGAATATGGGTAAAACGGCTGATCCGTTCCCCGGTCAGATGGGAGACGGCGGTCAATAATTCCTGGTTTTCCGGTCTTAAGGTTTCGTCAAAAGTAGTTCCGATGGTGTTCAGACAATCCGCCTGTTTCTCGTCCAGGCGGTCGATCAGCTCTCCGTCGCAATAGAGATTGCGTTTCAGTTTGCTCAACCCCTGGAAATACTGTTCCTTGGTTCTCATGGTTTTACTCCTCCTTCTTTTTTACCCATTATTGTATAATAAATACTGGTTATTGGTGGAAAATGTCAAGAAAAACCTTTGAGATCAAAATAATGTTTCCAACCATTCTTTGACCTCGGGAGGGATGGGATAGACCCCCTTGGCATGGTCGCAGCAGGTCCAGAATTTTCTGGGGAGCTCGATTTCATGAAGGGTTTCCGCTCCGTCCTTGGTCATCTTTTGCAAGCGCACGCGAAAGGGTTCCTGCCAGGTATCCACCGAGAAATAGAACGACTCCTTTTCCGGATCCCCATACCTTCCCGAATAACCGGTATTCCCCCACTCCAGATAACAGGCCACGGCATCGGCCGGTCCCATATTCCAATCGATCGGCAAATCCTTAAACCGGGAAAATTCGCCCATGTTTTTTTAATTCTCCGTTCCCTGAAATACCCGGCCCCGGTTCATTTTCAACCGGCTCCGCCTTTTTTTTTCAAAGATTCTCTCCTCTTGAATGCTTTGGGGAACCCGGGTTTTCTTCCGGGGTTTGGACCGGGTCAAGGCCTTGGAGACCAATTCGATAAAACGCCGCCGGGCCAATTCCCTGTTCTCCGCCTGACTACGGGTTTCCTGGGCATTGATCCAAAGCTTCCCGGATTTATTGATGCGGGTGGATAATCTTTTTAGGATCAGTTGTTTTTCTCCCTCTGTCAGAGAAGGGGAAGAAAGGACATCGAACCACAAGGTGACCCGGGTGCTGACCTTGTTGACGTTCTGTCCCCCGGACCCACTGCTTCTGGAGGCCGTATAATACACCTCATCTTCAGGAATAAAGATCCGGTCCGTAATAGGAAGTGTTCTTTTATAGGCCTTCTCCGATTCCATTCCTTTTATTGTTCCGTTCATTACTTTTTATTGGAGCTAACTTCAACATTTTTAAGAATATGTTCAACATACACCCGATTCAATGTCCTGTAAATATATAAAAAAGACAATTAAAAATATGTTTTGACAATCCAATAGAAAATTTATAGATTTTTAAATTGTTTCTTAAAAAAAGTATCCATTGGGCAAAAAAGTTCAACCCACACTCAAGCCACCTTCCGCAGGGTCGCAGGAATTCAGGGACGAAAAAAGTCCAAAAGGAGCCAATATGATTTCCTTGTCTACAAAATTTCCCCGGGACTTTTCAATGTTACCCAGAGCCTTTTTTATTCTGATAAGTCTGACCCTCTTTTCCGGCCTGATGGCCTGCTCGGAAAAGAAAACCGCGCCCTCTCAAGCTAAAAGGGAAAGGAGCATTCCGGTAACGGTAACCTCGGTAGCGTTAAAAACGGTACCGGTTCAGATTACCGCCATCGGCAATGTGGAAGCCTTTTCCACCGTAGCCGTCAAATCGCGCATCACAGGTGAAGTGAAGCAGGTTCACTTCAAAGAAGGACAGGACGTCACCCAAGGCACCTTGCTTTTTACCATTGATTCCACCCCCTTCGAGGTCGATCTCCAAAAGGCCCAAGCTACTCTGGCTCGAAGTCTGGCCTTGGCCCAGAAGGCCGAAAATGACCTCCGTCGTTTTGCGGACCTGGTCAAGAAGGATTATATCAGCCAGGAACAATACGATCAGGCTACCACCAATTTAGAGGCCCTGAAGGCCCAGATCAAAGCCGACCAAGCCAGTGCGGAAACCGCTCGTTTGCAAGTCAGTTATTGTTCCATAAAAGCCCCGGTAACCGGACGTACCGGCATCTTGCAGATCGATAAGGGCAATATGATCCGGGCCAATGATGAGCGGGCCATGGTGATCATCAACCGGATTCAACCGGTCTACTGCACTTTTTCCGTACCGGAACAGGACCTCTCCGCCATAAAAAGGTTTTCCAACAGAGAAAAGCTGAAAATCCAGGCCCTGGTCCCCGGGCGAGAAGAAAAACCCGAAGAAGGGCAACTTTCTTTTATTGATAATACTATCGACAAAGCCACAGGCACCATCCGCCTGCGGGGCATTTTCCCCAATAAGGAAAAAAGACTGTGGCCCGGGCAATTCGTCAATATCATCCTGACCCTTTCCTATCAGGCCGAAACCGCTGTGGTCCCTTCCCAGGCGGTTCAGACCGGGATGAAAGGGGAATATGTTTTTGTCGTCAAGCCGGACCTGAAAGCAGAAAACCGTCCGGTCACCGTGGGGCGGAATATCGACGGCTTTACCGTCATTGAGAAAGGCCTGGCCAAAGGGGAATTGGTGGTGATTGATGGGCAGTTCCGTTTGATTCCGGGATCCAAGGTCCAAATCAAAAGAGCGCCGGAAGGCAAGGGGGCGACCCGGTCATGAATATTGCCGAAATTTTTATTCGTCGTCCGGTCATGACCACCCTGGTCATGATAGGGATTCTGGTTTTTGGTATCATGAGTTATCGGGCCTTGCCGGTAAGCGACCTGCCTAATGTAGATTTTCCGACCATTATGGTCACCGCCAGCCTTCCCGGAGCCAATCCGGAAACCATGGCCTCAGCCGTGGCCACTCCTTTGGAAAAGGAGTTTTCCACTATCGCCGGTTTGGATTCCATGTCTTCCACCAACGGCCAGGGGGTCACTCAGATCACCCTCCAGTTTGTTTTGGAAAGAAATATTGACGCCGCCGCCCAGGACGTCCAGTCGGCCATCGCCAAGGCCTCCCGCCAGTTGCCGCAGGATATGCCCATCCCTCCCTGGTTCCGGAAGGTTAACCCGGCCGACCAGGCTATTTTGTATCTCAACCTCCGTTCAAAATTGGTCCCTTTGTCGGTTCTGGACGAGTATGCCCAAACCCTTTTGGCCCAACGGATATCTATGATCAGCGGGGTAGCCCAGGTTTCAGTGTATGGTTCCCAGAAATATGCCGTCCGTATCCAACTCAACCCCAAAACCATGGCTTCCAGGGGCATAGCCATTGACGAGGTGTCCAATGCCGTAAAGAACAGCAACGTCAACCTGCCCACCGGCACACTCTCCGGTCAATATCAGACCCATACCATCATGTCTTCCGGCCAGCTCTATACAGCCGAAGCCTTTCGGCCGATGATTGTAGCCTATCGGCAGGGGGCACCGGTCCGCTTGGACCAGATCGGCCGGGTGATGAACAGCGTCGAAAACAACAAGGTGGCCAGTTGGTATATCGATGAACGATCCATCGGACTGGCCATTCAGCGTCAGCCGGGGACCAATACCATCGAGGTCGTGGACAATATAAAAAAGCTCCTGCCTGCTTTTCAGGAGCAGCTCCCGGCTTCGGTGGATCTGATCAGTTTATACGACCGCTCCGCATCCATCAGGGAATCGGTCAATGACGTAAAATTCACCCTGGTCCTGGCCATCCTCCTGGTGGTTCTGGTTATCTTCTTCTTTTTACGTAATCTATCGGCCACCATCATTCCCAGTCTGGCCCTGCCCATGTCTATCGTGGCCACCTTTGCCGTCATGTACTTCATGAATTACAGCATCAACAATCTCTCCCTGATGGCCTTGATTTTGTGTGTGGGCTTCGTGGTCGATGACGCTATCGTCATGCTGGAAAACATCGTCCGTCATATGGAAAAAGGGGAAGCGCCCCACGCGGCTTCCCTGACCGGCTCCAGAGAAATCAGCTTTACCATCCTGTCCATGACCCTTTCCTTAGCCGCCGTATTTATCCCGGTCCTGTTTATGGGCGGGATTCTGGGTCGATTGTTCCGGGAGTTCGCCGTCACCATTATGGCCGCCATCCTGGTTTCCGGGTTTATCTCCCTCAGTCTCACCCCCATGCTCTGCAGCCGATTCCTGCGACCGCCTCAGAGCCTGCATCATAGCCGTATTTACTGGGCCTCGGAGCGGTTCTTCGCCGGCATGCTCAAGGTCTATGACTGGAGCCTCCAGAAAGTCCTCAGACACCGGCGGATAACCATGATCATCACCGGCTTGTTGCTTCTGGCCACTGTTTACCTTTTTATGATTTCCCCCAAAGGATTCATCCCCAGCGAGGATACCGGCCAGATCATGGGCATCACCGAGGCCGCCCAGGGGATTTCCTTTGAAAACATGGTTCGGCATCAAAAAATATTGGCCGATATCATCCAGAAGGATCCGAATGTCGCTTCTTTCACCTCTTCCTCCGGGGTCGGAGGGATGAGCGCCAGCGGAAATTCAGGACGTTTTTTTATTCGCCTCAAACCCCGATCGGAGCGAAAAATGAATGCCGACGAGGTCATCCAATCCCTGCGGCCAAAACTCTCCGGTGTCCCGGGGATTCAGGTCTTTTTACAGAATCCACCCTCCATTCGTATCGGAGGAAGACTGACCAAGGGGGCCTATCAGTACACCCTGCAATCCCCCAATACCCAGGAATTGTATCGGTCGGCCCAGGCCCTGGAATCGCGCCTGCGGGCCTTGCCGGAACTGCAGGATGTTTCCAGTGATATGCAACTGAAAAACCCCCAACTCAACGTGGACATCGACCGTAACAAGGCCACGGCTTTGGGCGTGACTGTGGCCCAGGTGGAAAATGCCCTTTATTCCGCTTATGGTTCCCGGCAGGTATCCACCATTTACGCCCCCAACAACCAATATCAGGTCATCATGGAATTGGAACCGGAATACCAGATGGATCCGGAGGCCTTATCCCTTCTGAACCTTCGCTCTCAAACCGGTCAGCTTGTACCTTTGGATTCGGTGGCCCGAATCAGCCGCAGCGTCGGTCCCCTGGTGGTCAATCATTCCGGACAACACCCCTCGGTAACCCTCTCCTTCAACCTGCGGCCCGGTGTGGCCCTGGGAGACGCCGTTGCCGCCGTGGAAAAGACGGCTCGAAATGTCCTGCCCTCGGTCATCACCGCCAGTTTTCAGGGATCGGCCCAGGCCTTTCAATCTTCTCTCCAGGGACTTTGGCTTTTGCTCTTCCTGGCCATCATGGTCATTTATATCGTTCTGGGAATCCTTTATGAAAGCTTTATCCATCCGGTCACGATTCTTTCCGGCCTGCCTTCGGCCGCTTTCGGGGCCTTGCTGACCCTTTTGATTTTCAAGACCGAACTCAGTATCTATGCCTTTGTGGGGATCATCATGCTTATCGGCATCGTCAAAAAGAACGCCATCATGATGATCGACTTCGCCCTGGAAGCCCAGAGGTCGGAGGGAAAAAGCCCGGCCGAGGCCATTTACCAGGGATGCCTGATTCGCTTCCGCCCCATTATGATGACCACCATGGCCGCCTTTATGGGCACCCTGCCCATCGCCCTGGGATTCGGGGCCGGGGCCGAGGCCCGCCGCCCCTTAGGTCTGGCCGTGGTCGGGGGGTTGGTTTTCTCCCAGTTGTTGACCCTGTACATCACGCCGGTGTTTTATCTCTACATGGAATCCTTCCAACACAGGGTCAGACTCCGACGGGAAAAGAAGGTGGAGTCAAAGAAAAAAACCATTGAAGTCCCTGCCTGATGTATGGTTTCATTGACATTCTTAATCTGTTATTTCGAGCGAAGCGAGAAATCAGAAACCCTTCAAGAATTTTTCCGCAGACCCTGAAGGTGAAAGGCGCAGATCACCAGAGAGTGGGTGATTTCCCCCTTGGCAATAAGCCCCTTTATTTCCGAAAAGGGGACGAGCTGGACCTCAATTTCCTCACTTTCCTCCAGGGTGATATCGGCGACCTTGGTCACGCCCCTGGCCAGAAAACTGTGACAACGGTTGTTTAAAAAGGCCGGGTTAGGGTGGACAAAGCCCAGATATTCCCACTGTTGTGCTTGATATCCGGTCTCTTCCAGCAATTCCTTCTGCCCGGCAGCCAAAGGGGTAAACCCCTCATCCACAATGCCGCCCGGTATTTCCAGGCATACCTCCTCAATACCAAATCGATACTGACGGATCAGCACCACCTCCCCCGCTTCGGTCAAGGGAATGACATTGACCCAGTCCCGGCTTTCCAGGATATAAAAAGGGGCTTCCTGCTGATTACGGGGCAGGCGGTAACGGTCCTCACGGAGATTGAAAATCCGGTAGGAATCGATAATTCGGGATCGAACCATTGTCCATCTGGCGGCGATACTCATCAGCTATCTCCTTTTTATTTTTTTTCAGGAAACGATTTTTTTATTAATTGGTCTTTTTAGTCTTTTTGTCAAGCCGGTCTTTCCTCAATCGACAGGACACCTTCTCCTAAGGCAGCCTACCGGGAAAAATTGATTTTTTAAAGATATTAGGATAAGTTTTTAGAGAACAAAAAGAAAGGCCCCGGGGGATAGCCGAACAGATCATGCACGAAATGTCGTTGGCCCAGAACATCATCGAGATTGTCGAACAAGTCATGAATAACCACGGGGTACGGCGGGTGCGTTTGATCCGTTTAGAGGTAGGGGAATTGACAGCCGTGGTCCCGGACAGTTTGACCTTTTGCTTTGAGGTGATGACCAAAGACACCCCTTTGGAGGGCGTTAAACTGGAAATGGTTTCGGTCCCTCTGACCGGAATTTGCCGAGCCTGTGGAAAAGAATTCAGAATCAAGGATCACAACTTCATTTGTCCCCACTGTGCATCAGCGGATATTCAAACCACCGCCGGTAAGGAGTTGCTGGTCAGGGAAATTGAGGCGGAGGAATGATCGTTACGGATTTCGGATTTCGGGTTAAATTAAAAACTTTGTATCCGTTTAGTTTTATTAAAACGGAAAAACCCATTTTTTGCCACCGACAAAAGCGGGACAGGAAGAAGACGACTTGTCTTCCTCCTGCCGTCAGGCCCTTCGGGCAATTAAACTCTGCTTCGCGCCAGCGACGGCTGGTTGGTCTGGCCCCTGGGTTTATTGGGGCCGGGCAAAGAATCTTTTGTCCGGTCTTTGTCCGTGTGCGTCTGTGGCTAAAAACATTTTTCAAACAATTAAATTGGTTCAAAACTTTGAATGGATGGTAAGAGATGAAGGTCCGGTATCATGTTTCCATTCAGGGGATTGTGCAGGGGGTGGGGTTCCGGCCTTTTGTCTATCACCAAGCCCTGACCGGGCGCTTGACCGGCTTTGTGACCAACACTTCCCAGGGGGTGGAACTGGAAATCGAGGGGGAGGAAACCGCCGTTTCCCATTGCTTGCAAACCCTTCAAAACTCCCCCCCTCCTCTGGCCCGTATCACGGCCTTTAAGGCCTCTCCTTTGCCTTTGGTTAACGACCCCCGATTCACCATCCGGGAAAGTACCCCCTTGGCCGAACGGTCAGCCCTGATTTCCCCGGATATGGCTACTTGTGATGATTGCCTCCGGGAGCTTCGCGATCTCCAGGACCGCCGTTATCGCTATCCCTTCATCAATTGCACCAATTGCGGCCCCCGTTATACCATTATCCGGGATATCCCTTATGACCGGCCAAAAACCACCATGGCCGAATTTGTCATGTGCCGTCAATGCGCCTCCGAATATCATTCTCCGGACAACCGGCGCTTTCATGCCCAGCCCAATGCCTGTACCGAATGCGGACCCCGGCTTTTCTTGCATGATGGGCAGGGCATTCTCCTGGAACCTCGGGACCCGATTGAGGAATGCGCCCGACTGCTTGGCGAAGGCTATATTGTGGCCATCAAGGGCTTAGGCGGTTTTCATCTGGCAGTAGATGCCGTCAGGGAAGAAGCGGTTCAAAAGTTAAGGGCCAAGAAACATCGGGAAGAAAAACCGTTGGCCCTTATGGCCAGGGATGTGAATAAGATCGGGGCCTTCGCTTGGGTGGATGACGAAGAAAGCGAAATCCTCGAATCCGGAGAACGTCCGATTGTGTTATTGTTGAAAAAGGAACCCAACCTTATCGCCCCTTCGGTTGCCCCCGGCAATCGCTATTTCGGCGTAATGCTGCCCTACACCCCGATTCACCATTTATTGATGGATTATGGGTTTTCTGCCCTGGTCATGACCAGCGGCAATCTCTCCGAAGAGCCTATTTGTCGGGAGAATGAAGAAGCCTTCAGACGGCTCAAGGGTATAGCCGATTATTTTCTGATCCACAACCGGGAGATTTATCTGCGCAGCGACGATTCCATCGTCCAGAAGGTAGGGGGACGTCTTCGGCAAATCAGAAGGTCCAGGGGATTTGTCCCGGTCCCGATTTTCCTGAAGGAACCGGTTTCCCCGGTCCTGGCCTGCGGAGCGGAGCTGAAAAACACCATCTGTCTGACCAAGGGTGATCGCGCCTTTCTAAGCCAGCACATCGGTGACTTGGAAAATTTGGAGACCTTGGATTTTTTCACTCAAACAGTTGATCATTTGAAGCGGATCCTGCAGATTGAACCGGAGATCATTGTCTATGACCTCCATCCGGATTACCTGAGCACCCGTTACGCCCTAGGGCAAAAGGGAGTAACGCTAATCGGGGTCCAGCATCACTTCGCCCATATGGTGGGTTGCATGGCCGAACACGGTCTTGACGAAAAAGTAATCGGTTTGTCCCTGGACGGTACGGGTTATGGGCTGGATGGCTGCATCTGGGGCGGAGAGGTCCTGGTGGGGGATCTGTCTTCTTTCGAGCGCAAGGGACACCTGGCCTATCTGCCCCTGCCCGGTGGGGCCAGGGCCATCAAAGAACCCTGGCGCATGGCTGTAAGTTACTTATATCAGGCTTATGGTGAAAGACTCTGGGAAGTACCACTGCCTTTTTTGAAAAAATTGGACCGGTCCAAGGTGGAAACGATTCTGCAGATGATCCGACGGGGTATAAACAGCCCTCTGACCTCCAGTTGCGGTCGTTTGTTTGATGGGGTGGCAGCCTTGATCGGACTGCGGGATACAGTGGCCTTTGAAGGACAAGCGGCCATGGAGCTGGAGATGATTCAGGGGAAGGAAGAGGAAAACCCTTACCCCGGAGAAATCAGCCAAGAGAAGGGGGTCTGCCTCATCCACCCTTCAACCATTATTAAAGGGGTCGTTGATGACCTTTGGAAAGGGGTATCTGTCCCTTCGATCAGCCGTCGCTTCCATCTGACCCTTATGGAAAAAATGGCCCGCGTTTGCCGTATGATCCGTGATGAAACCGGGCTTGAAAAAGTGGTTCTGGGCGGTGGGGTTTTTCAAAACCGGACCCTTTTAGCCGGGTTGGAAAAAAGGCTGACCGAAGAAGCCTTCAAGGTTTACAGCAAGGCCCTGGTGCCCTGCAACGACGGCGGAATCGCCCTGGGCCAGGCCGTAGCCGCGAATTATATGAGCTTGAAAGCGGAGAATCCAGAAGTCAGGAGCCAGTATTCAGAATAAAGAAAAAAAACAATAAAAATAATCTTTTCTAATGGTCTGGCAAAAAGTATATTAATCCCGAGGTTGTCATTTCGACCCGGTTGGCTTTGCCGACCCTAAAAGAAGCTTCTTTTCGGAAGCTGAGGGGGAGAAATCTTAAAATCATTCCCGATCAGCGCGGCTCCCGAAGGAGAGCCTTTCCTAAAGGTCGGCGTACGGCATCCGAAAGGATGCCTTTTATTAGTTCGACCAAGTCGAACGGCCAGACCGACTTGCCGATCTCCTGTTAAGGTCGATGAATTCGACCGAAAAGATTTCTCGTCGCTTCCCTCCTCGAAATGACAGAAGCTGACTCAATGCGAAATTATCATATCTCCCAATCTATTTGGAGCATTTTTTTCTTCTGGATTCTGAATTCCGACTCCTGTATTCTGTCTGTAAAATGATCGCTTCTCTGCATCCTTGTATAACAAAAGACATCAATATCCTTTGCGCCGGACGTTCCCTTAGCGAACGGGAAAAAAGGCGACTGCAAAAGGCCCGGGCCGTTATCCTCCCTCAGGGGGTTACGGCTGAGGTTTACCGGGTATGCCGCCGCCTGGTTCCCCAGGTCTTTCCCAATTATGATCTGCGGTTCCCCATGGAAGGTAAGGTGGGGGACGCTCTGCTTTTTGATTATTTCCAGGTCCCCCACCCCCGGACACTTGTTTTTAAGGACCGGAAATCCTTGTCAACCCTTTATCCTGATCTGGAAATTCTTTCCTCGGTTCTGTCCGGTTTTCCCCTGGTGCTGAAGGCCGACCGGGGAGGAGAAGGCTCTTCTGTTTTCCTTATCCGTTCCTCAGAGGATTTGCAGGAGAAGCTGGACTGGATTACCCAGGGTCCTGGAGATAAAAGGGGTTTCATCCTGCAGGAACGGATTGATCACGGAGGCAGGGATTTACGGGTGGTCGTTCTCTTCGATGTCCTTTATGCCTATTGGCGGGTTCAGCCCGATCCGGCGGTTTTTTTAACCAATCAGAGCCATGGGGCGCGGATCGACCATGAGGGAGACCCACGGTTAACGCACCATGGAATTCAGGCGGTCCGGGATTTTTGTGACCGAAGCGGGATCAACCTGGCCGGGTTCGACCTTCTTTATGACCGTAAGGAAAAATCTCCTGTTCCATTATTTTTGGAGATCAATTATTATTTCGGTCGCAGGGGTCTGGGAGGTTCCGATCGTTTTTATAAACTCTTTGAACAGGCCGCCGACCGTTGGCTGGCCTCTTTATACTGAAAATATTTTATTTTTTATGAATTTATTTTTCCGCAATCCGAAATCTGCAATCCGCAATATATGAGGGGTTTATATGTGCCTGGCCATTCCCATGGAAGTGAAAAGCATAAAAGAAAACTGGGCCGTCGTGGAATATGAGGGGACCCGGCGGGAAGTCCGTTTGGATCTGGTGGATCCCAAACCGAAACTGGGGGATTATGTTATCATCCACGCCGGGTTTGCCCTACACTTAATCGATGAGGAGGAAGCGAAAGAGAGCCTGAAAACCTGGAAGGAATTTCTGACCCATGCCGCTCAAACATCTGAGTGAATACCGGGACAAAGACCTGGCCCAAAAACTGATCTCGGCCATCAACGAACAGTCCAAAAAACCCATCCGCTTGATGGAAGTCTGCGGCACACACACGGTTTCCATCTTCCGTCATGGGATCCGTCAGGTTCTGCCTCCGACCATTGAACTGATTTCCGGGCCCGGGTGTCCGGTATGCGTCACGGCTACCGAAGAAATTGACCGGGCCGTAAAACTGGCCGGGGAACCGGGAGTTATGATCACCACCTTCGGCGACCTGGTCCGCGTCCCGGGATCCCGTTCTTCCCTGCAGGCCGAGAGGGCCGCAGGGGCCGATGTACGTATGGTCTATTCCACCTTTGATGCCCTGAAACTGGCCCGGGATAATTCTCAAAAAAAGGTGGTCTTTCTGGCCATCGGATTTGAAACCACAGCCCCGACCATCGCCGCCGCCGTACTGGAGGCCGCCCATCAAGGTCTGACAAATTTTTATATCCTGGCCATGAACAAACTCCTGCCCCCGGCTTTAGAGGCCCTGCTCAGTTCGGGAGAGCTCAACCTGCAGGGATTCATCTATCCCGGCCATGTCACTACGGTCATCGGCACCTCTGCCTATGAAGAGGTGGCCCGAAACTATGGTCTGCCCGGGGTGGTCTGCGGCTTTGAACCGGTGGACATCCTGGAGACCATCCTGATGCTGGTTCAACTGATCGAACAAGGCCGGAAAAAGGTGGAAATTCAATATCGACGGGGGGCCACCGCTGCGGGAAATCCCAAGGCCCTGGAGGTGTTGAACCAGGTTTTCACCCCTTGTGACGCGCTCTGGCGCGGTCTGGGCCTGATCCCGGCCAGCGGCTTGACCCTCAGGCCGGAATTCCGGTCCATGGCCGCTGAAGATCTTTTCGACCTGGAGGTCCCGGCGGCCCAGGAGCCACCGGGCTGTGCCTGCGGTGAGGTTTTGCGGGGAATCCGGACCCCGGAACAGTGTCGCCTTTTCCGGACCGTCTGCCGACCGGAAAATCCGGTCGGTCCCTGCATGGTTTCCAGCGAAGGAACCTGCGCGGCTTATTATAAATATTCTGAGTGAATTATAATTGGATCTTAGGGATTTTATGAAAAATGTTCAGCAGATTTCGGCCAGGACCGGTATGAGGAGGGTAAAATGCTTTTTCGAATAGTTTGGAGGATAGACCCAATAATTGAGCTGGTCCCGATTTCCTCAGACTCATACCGGAATGATACCTGGCTTCACCTGATTCATGCCGTCCGGGAGAAGGGAATTGAATTTACAATAACTTGAAATTTACCCTCCCGACTGCGGCATCACTCGGTGAGTCTTCCCCCGGGCAGAACTTTGAATCCCGATCACCACTCCTCCAAGGTCACCCGGTCCAGCAAATCAACTCAGAACAAACGCTTTATGTCTTATTATCGTCGACCACGCCAATAAAAAGGACGTCTTTTTTGATGTGCCACCGCAAGCAGTCTGAATTCATCTGATCGGATGGAGTAAATGAGGGAGTAAGGGAATTTAATAAGAGGCTTTTTTCTCACACAATCACGGATAAGTGGTGCGGCCTCCGGGAACTGAGCGATGATTTCTATCGAGCGTTGAATTTCATCTATAAACACGTTGCCAAGCCCAGGGTTTTCAAGATCATAAAAATCAGCTGCTTCATTGATCTCAATCTCGGCAGTTTCGTGAATCGAAAAGAGACGTTTCATTTCCGACGAGTCCGGGCGCGTTCCAATACCTCTTCGGCCGGGAAGGCTCTTCCAGTCCCCTTGTCAATTTCCTCATCACGTCGAATCGCTTCATCCACCCACAATTTTTCTATTTCAGCCTCGCTCATACCTTCTAAGCTGGCCAATAGCTCCCGAGCCAAAAGGGCGCGGGCTTCCGGGGATAGACGAAGCATTTCTTCTTTAAGTTCTTCAAGACTCATATAACAACCTCCTAATTTCAAAACGATATTTAATTATACCATAAAACTACTCTGCCAAGAAAACTTATTTCAAGAACAGCCAGTCCTTAACCTCCAGTAACTGCAGTTCATATGGGAAACTGAATGACGAGGGTAAGGCGGCATCATCTATCAGGTGATATTTGATATATTTCAAAGGGGGGCTTCTTATAAGGTTCTTTTTGGGTCTAAAAAGTCGAAATTAGGGTCTGAAAGTGCCTATTTCTGACACAGGAATCATAGGTTGACTTGGCCCGACCCCAGTTTGAGAGAGGGTAGCAGCGCGACGAAGAAGCGGTTCAAGCTCGGGGTTGATACGGACGCAGGACTCACCGAGTTCAACCAGGTTATGGGTTTTGCGGAGTACTTGTTCATGCCAGGTTAAAAATCCTTTCATAGCCTTCTCAACCGATTGCTGGGCGTGATAAACCACTTGGTCGGTCATGGACGGCTGGTCTTTCAAGGCAAGCTCGGCTATCCGGATATCATGAACAGCTTTTTTAAACCAGGCCCTTGTTTCAGAAATAAGTTCCGGATCATGCTTCATAAAGCAACCTCCCTTCTCTGAGAACAGTCGCCGGCAGGGAGGTCACGACAGAAGACCTCCGAATGAAACGGTCTGCGGTCCAGACCACTACATCAGCCGCTGCGCCGGTTCCCCAAAGGCGGTCATAAGCCAGCTTGGCCCGTTTACGCTCAGGAGGAGCATCATCCGGAACAATCATCATCAGATCGCAATCGCTGTCCGGCCCCGTGTCCCATCGAGCGGAGGAGCCAAAGAGGTAGATCCGCAGGGGTTGATAAGCCTCCACCAACCTTTTAACTATCTCCGACAGCTTTGATGACATTATTTCAGGCATTTCTTTCATAAAGCTCTTTCTTTTCAAATGTTTTCCGAGTTGCGATTTTTTCTGCCTCCTCCTTAATTTTCGGCATAAGCCAAATCTGCCAAATAAACATACTTGACCAAATGAATCGGTCCGACTTCCCGATTCCCATAATCCTCATGCCCTGCCGCGGCCAGGATATATTTTAAAAGCAAATCAACTTTGGTAATATACATTTAAAAAACCTTCCGGAAAAGTCCTCTTTTTGATGCCAATGGAGAATCGGGGGACGTTGTCCACGGGATTCACTTATTCCCCTTCCTCGGTTTAATTGTTCCTGATCCTGAGATCTTTTTCAACCCCCAAAACAAAAACCCCATCTTACTTATTCGAAAAATGGGATTTGGGGGTTTATTTCCCTGACCAGCTTTCCTGGTTTGATACCGGATCGTTAAAAATGAAGTCAGGTCTTATGTCTGCCATCATGACCTCGACGGTCAAGTAAATGGAAAAGATTAGAAAACTTGAAAGGATGACAACAAATAACATACCGATAAGTCATTGTCAATAAAGGATTTATTTGATGGATAGCCGGTATCGGTCATTCAATATAGATTATGGGAGGTTCTTAAAGAAGGAAACCAACATCTTCCAAAAACCCGTAAAAAAGATTGACGATAATCCCTTTATAAGGATAAATTTAGATACCAAAACGATTAAAGAGATATAATTGTATTGACCTGGTTTAAATAGGGATAAAAGTAGATCAGGTATTTCTAAGCGCTCAGAGAGCCGGTACTTCGAAGCAAGCCGATAAACAAGTCTGGAGAAGAATAGCAAATGACCTTTGATAAAATCTTACTCGATCACGGCAGCGGAGGAAGGGCTTCTCATGAATTGATTGAAAAAGTATTCGCCCCCCGCTTTGCCAACCCCCTGCTGAACGAAATGAATGACAGCGCGGTTTTTGAGCTGCAGGGAGGAAAACTGGCCTTCACCACCGACAGTTATGTGGTGGATCCCATCTTTTACCCAGGGGGGGATATCGGTTCCCTGGCCGTTTGCGGTACGGTAAACGACCTGGCCATGAGGGGAGCAAAGCCGTATTTCCTGAGCGTTGGTTTTATCATCGAAGAGGGATTCCTGCTCTCCGATCTGGAACGGATACTGGAATCCATGAAAAAATCGGCAGAGGAGGCTGAGGTTCTGATTGTCACCGGTGATACCAAGGTCGTCCCCAAAGGGGCGGCCGATAAAATATTTATCAACACCTCGGGGATTGGAATGATACCGGAGGGCCTCCATATTGCCGGGCAAAAGGCCCAGCCCGGCGATGCCGTTCTGGTCAGCGGCACCCTTGGAGATCATGGTCTGACTATCCTCTCCCAACGGGAGGGGCTGGCTTTTGAATCCACCCTGAAAAGCGATGCTGCCCCTTTAAATCATCTGGTGCAGGCGATGCTGGCCACCGGAGCAGATCTCCATGTCCTGAGGGATCCCACCCGTGGAGGTCTGGCCACCGCTCTGAATGAGATCGCCGGTCAATCCCAGGTGGGCATTGAAATTCAGGAGGAGGCCATCCCGGTTCGTGACAGCGTCCTGGCCGCTTCCGAGATTCTGGGTCTGGATCCGCTGTATGTAGCCAATGAAGGGAAACTGGTGGCCTTTCTCCCGCAAGACCAGGCGGAAGCGGTTTTGGCCGCCATGAAAAAAAATCCCTATGGAAAAGAGGCGGTGATGATCGGTGAGGTGAGGGCGGAAAATCCGGGAAAGGTAATCATGCAGACCCTCATCGGCGGCCGCCGTATCGTGGACATGCTGACCGGAGAACAGTTGCCCAGAATTTGTTAAGGGGCTTGCCACCGCCTTACAAACCCAGATAGGCCTTGCGTACCTGATCGCTTTTCAAAATTTCCCGGGCCTCCCCGGAGAGAACGATACACCCGTTCTCCAAAACATAACCCCGGCGGCTGAGCTCCAGGGAGGCCTGGACATCCTGTTCCACTATCAATATCGTCACCCCATCGCTATTGATCCGGGAGAGTACGTCAAAAATTTCCGTGACCACCAGGGGAGCCAGACCCAAAGAAGGCTCATCCAGCATCAACAACCTGGGATCGGACATCAGGGCCCTTCCGATAGCCAGCATCTGCTGTTCCCCGCCGCTTAAGCTCCGGGCCAGTTGTTTGGACCGTTCCGCCAATCTGGGGAAAAGATCAAAGACCTTCCCCAGGTTTTCTTTCCGTTTGCTCCGGGCCTTAGGCAGGATGGAGCCCAGTTCCAGATTTTCCCGGACACTCATATAAGGGAAAACATGGCGGCCTTCCGGGACCTGAACCAGTCCTAACTCTACCCGGCGATGGGAGGGCCAGTCGGTGATGTTTTTTTCGTCAAAGGTGATGGTCCCCCCGGCCGCAGCAATGATCCCGGAAACCGATTTGAGCAGACTGGTTTTCCCAGCCCCATTGGACCCGACCAAGCTGGTGATCAAGCCCTCTTCAACATACAGGGAGAGGTCACGAATGACTTCCACGTCTCCATAGCGGACATGCAGATTTTCCAGTTTAAGCAGATTCATTCATGTGTTTCTCGGGCCTCGTCACTCGTATTCTTGTTTTACACCGCTAACCCGAAATTACGGGGCATATGACGCTTGTTACTGTTCCTTTAAACTTGCCCACAGATCCAACTCCTCCCCATAAGGATCGATCTCCGCCCGGCAGGGGATATCGAAGATCATGGTCTGGCGTTTTTCCGCAGTAAAAGGCTGCCATTGGGGAAGGCCGGGGTGATTGGGGTCCCCGCTTCGGGCAAAAGCGCTCCAGGCTTCCCGCATGGCCGCAGCCAATTCATAGCGGCCGGCACGGGTTCCGGTGATAGGAACGTCATCAACATGGTCAAAGACAAAGGGGATCTCCATGCCGTGCCCGGCTTTAAAAAGGCCTCCCAGAAAATCCGATTCGTAGTTGAATTGATAGAGAAAGACCGGGGCCGGTCCGCCGGCGGCCTTGCGTTCAGCCAGTTGAAGGGTGGGTACGCGGAACCTTTCACTGGAAATAGCGATGAACAGGTCCCAGGGGGAAGCCTCGGGCCTGGTCTTTTTATAGACACCCAGAATTTTATCCAGCTTGTCCCCGAAAGACGGGGTCAGACGATCACGTAATTCCTCTTCGGTCAGTTTGCGTCGCCGGGGATCGGCAGCCAAAAAAGTCGCCGCCTCGTCTTTGGTCGTGCCGATAATAATCGGAATGTCTGCGGCCGTTGGCGCCGCAGTAGGTTCAAAAGGATCGGCCGGGAGATAATGGCCGTCCACCACCGGGGTAAATCCCATGCCTGCGGCCGTGGGTATTTGCAGTCCTCCGGGACCGCGGCGAATGAAAGGCGGCATCCGGTTCAGGGCCTGCAGAAGCTGCTGGGCCGGGATTTGTTGGAGCCTTTCAAGGATATTATTCTTTACACCCAATTCAAAAAGAAAGCGGTCAGCCGCAGCCGAGGCCTCCTTGACGGGCACACCCCGCAGGGCCGGACCACTCTGGATGATCCCCTGTTGAAATAATCCCTTAGCCGCCGGCATGCCCAGGAGGTGACTGACCTTGCTGCCGCCCCCGGATTCGCCGAAAATGGTCACTCGGCCCGGATCCCCACCAAAATTTGCAATATTGTCCCGGACCCATTTCAGGGCCAGAATGATATCCAGGGCCCCATTCAGGCCGGAAGCGGCATAGTCTTTCCCGACGATTTCCGCCAGGTGCAAAAAGCCGAAGATATTCAGGCGGTGATTGATGGTGACTACCACCACGTTGCTCTTCCCAGCCAGAGCCACACCGTCATACATGGTCTCCGAACCGGCTCCGGCATACCAGCCCCGGCCGTGGAGCCAGACCATGACCGGCCGTTTGCCTTCCTCCCCCACTCCCGGGGTCCAGACATTCAATACCAGGCAATTTTCACTCTGAGGCAGGTAGCGGATAAGCCCTTCAGTGCGGCGAATGGCATAAGGCCGGGCTTCGTCCACCAAAGTGCCCAGTTGGGGACAAAGGGGACCGAAGTCCCCGGCGTCACGCACACCGGTCCAGGGTTCAACGGGCTCCGGCGGAAGAAAACGGTCTTTCCCACCGGTTGGCGCACCATAAGGGACACCTTTAAAACTAAACATCCCCTCTTGCTCCACCCCGCAGATCTTTCCAGCAGTCGTCTCGACTATAATATCTTTCATGCAGAATCCTTCCTCCGGCTTAAGGATGGCCTCATACCGGCCTGGCCGGGAAAAAATATTAAAAAGGAAAACTCATGGTCTCCCCCAAGGTCCCTGTTCACGGGATAGGGCCTCCACTATCCCCTTTGGGAAAAACAGCCTATATGACTAACCAAACCTTTTTGAAATTGTGGGTATCAAAAGTGGGGGATAAATCCTCGGACTTATCGAGAAAGAACCCAACCCGGACCAGCCGGAACCAAAATTGGAGATCAAATAATTCCTTATTCGGTCCGGGTAACATTCCCGTTTTAGAATATATTCTATCCAATTTGGGTAGAATTCTATTCTTAAGCTCCTAACTATAACAGTAGAGGTTCAACCAGGTAAAGCCTCAATCCAAATAAAACTCCGGACCGCTTTCACCCATGATAATCTCTTTTTCCTGAAGGACTCGGATCTCCTCCTCACTCATTCCCAACAAATCCTTAAGGACATACTCGTTATGTTCTCCGAGCAAGGGAGCGTGCCGGTTCAGTTTCGGCAAGCCGCTGATCTTCCAGGGGGTGTCTACGATCTCCAGCAGACCGAGTTCCGGGTGCTCGACCTGGAGAAAGACATTTCTTTTACGGAAATGGGGGTCTGCGTAAACATCCCTGGCTTCGCGGGAAGGGGCGGCGGCCAGACCGGCCTTGCTGAACTCATTGACCATCCAATCACGGTCCCGTTCACGGGTCCAGGACTCAATAATCGCATCCAGTTCCTTCTCATTTTGTTTACGCGCCTTCCTCTCCGCAAACCGCGGGTCTTCCGCCAGGTCCGGCCGGTTGATCAGCTTTGCCAGAAGGGCGAATTCTTCATCCGAATGAATCTCGAGGGCCAGCCAGCGATCCACACCCCAGCAGCGATAAAGATTATGGGGGCAATAGACGGGATGACGGTTTCCCATGCGCTCCTGAATCTGTCCGGTCATGTTGTATCCCAATAGAATTTCCCCGATCAGGCTGCTCACCCCTTCACACTGGGAAAAATCGATAAACTGACCTTCTCCTGTCTTGGTGCGGTGATGCAGGGCGGCCAGGGCGGCATAGGCCAGGGTAATGCCGTTCATCAAGTCGGCATCTCCCGGTGTACCGTGGGTAGGGTGACTTTCCGGATGACCGGAAATATAGGCCACACCGCCAATGGCCTGGTGAATGGTGGCAAATCCGAGATAATCGGTCTGAGGTCCGCCGTAACCCCGGCTGGAAAGGGTGGCGACAATAATATCTTTTTTCACCTTTTTCAGATCCGGATAGCCCAACCCCAGTTTATCCATAGCCCCGGGTCGCATATTGTCGATGACGATGTCGCTTTGGGCCGCCAGCCTTCTGGCGATCTGCACCCCTTCCGCCTTGCTTAAATCCAGGGTCAGGCTCTTTTTGTTCAAATTGACGGTAATATGCCCTAATCCCTGGTTGGGTCTCACCTTGGTGGGAACGGGGTCCTGAAGGGGCCAAATCACCGATCTTCTGGTGAGGTCCGACCGCTTATGACCTTCAATCTTGATCACCTCAGCCCCCAGTTCAGCCAGGACCCGGCAGGCATAGGGACCGGCCCAAACCCAACTGAAATCCAGGACCCGGATCCCTTCTAAAGGCAGGGTCGAATTCTCCAGAGGATTGGACGGGGGAACCGCAAAGGACTTTTGGGAAGGATTTTTGGCGATGGATTCGAAAACTTCCTGATTATGCTGCCCCAGAAGGGGGGCGGGACGCTCGATCCCCGGCGGGGAAGCCGTCATTTTAAAAGGCCATCCCGGATAGACGTGTTTTCCTGCCTTGGAATGCTCGATCTCGATGAAGTATCCCCGGGCCTTATATTGTTCGTTTGCCATAAGATCGGCGGCGGTATTAAAGGGCCCGATAGGAATTTTTGCCTTGGCCGCCCGAAGATGGATGTCCTCTTTTTTCTGGTGACGCATCCAGTCATCCATCATAGGGGCGATATCCATCAAATGGTTCATCCTATAATAACGATCGTCCCAGCGGTCGCTGGCGGCCCATTCCGGTTTCCCCATCAGCTCCCGAAAGGCCCGGAAGTGGTGATCGTCAGCCGCCCCGAGGACCACATAACCATCGCTGGTTTCCATGCGCCCCATAGCCGGGGGCCGGTCCGGAACTCGGGACCAAGTGGTGCCGTGATAACGGGTACTGGCCACCACCGGACTGACTAAGGCCAGAATGACCTCCTCCAAAGCAATGTCCACCATCCGGCCTCCCGGATTTTTTTCTTTACCCAGATACGAGGCTAAACCGGTTAAAGCGGCAATGATAGCGCCATGGTATCCGGCGAAATATCCGCCCATTTTTACGGGAGGCAGACCGGTATCCACGGACCGGGCCGGCAGGAGATTGGCCAAGGCCCCTCCGTGAGATACGGTCAATTCGCCTCCTCTAACTTTGGATCTCGGACCTGTTCGTCCGTAGGGGGTCAGGGAGAGGTATATCAAATCGGGGTTGAGCAACTGTAATTGATCCCAGGCCAGCCCTTTTTCCTCTAAAACCCCGGAAGGGTGATTGTCAATGAGGATGTCAGCCCACCGTACCAAGGCCCGGAATTTTTCTCTGTCACCACTTTGCTCCAGATCCAGAGTGATTCCTTTTTTATTGGTATTAAGATAAAGAAAAAGGGCGCTTTTTTCCGGATGGGCCGTTTGATCGGGGAAAGGGCCGCAGAAACGGGCCGCATCACCACGGGGCGATTCGACCTTAATCACTTCAGCCCCCAGGTCGGCGAAGAGTTTTCCGCAGTAGGGTCCTGAAACCTCTTCAGCGAATTCCAGGACTTTCAAATTGTCTAATGCTTTTGTAACCATGGTTTTACCCCCTGTCAGTAATATTGCGGATTGATTTCCCCCTTGGGAAAAGACTGCATTCTGGGCAGCCGCTGAGGATCATTGAATATACCTTTTCAGAGCCCTTTCGTCAAAAAAAGAATGAGAAAAAATGAGAGGCTCGGGAAGAATAGTGGTGGGAAAACCGGACCCGACCCTATAGATACCGGCCGGATCCGGAAATTTATCTGACCTGAAGGCTGGAGGTGCTACCGGACAAAGGCTTGGCGCCCGGCATAAACGGCTGCGGCCCCTAATTCCTCTTCAATCCGCAATAATTGATTATATTTTTCCACCCGCTCTCCCCGGCAGGGGGCCCCGGTTTTCAGATGGCCCGTTCCCATGGCCACGGTGAAATCGGCGATAAAACTGTCCACGGTCTCGCCGCTGCGATGAGAGACCATGGCCCCCCACCCGGCTTTCCGGGCCAGATCGATGGCGGCAATGGTTTCGGTAAGGGTCCCGATCTGATTGAGTTTGATCAAAACGGCATTGGCCGCTTTTTCACTGATCCCTTTTTTTATCCGCTCCACGTTGGTAACGAAAAGATCATCACCGATCAATTCGATCTTCTGTCCCAGGGTCTGATTGAGCAGCTTCCATCCTTTCCAGTCGTCCTCGGCCAGCCCGTCTTCTATGGAAATCACCGGATATTTCTTCACCCATCCGGCATAGAGATCGATCATGTCTTCCGCGGTAACTTTTCTATTTTCTGTGCGCAAGTGATAGACCCCCTTTTCATAAATACCGCTGGCTGCCGGGTCCAGGGAAATACAAATCTGCTTTCCCGGAAGGTAACCGGCTTTTTCCACCGCTTCCAGAATAAGTTCAAGGGCCTCGGCATTGGTTTTCAAGGGTGGGGCAAATCCGCCTTCGTCCCCCACGGCGGTGGAATAGCCCTTTTTCTTCAAGACCCCTTTCAGGGCCTGATAAATCTCGCTTCCCCAGCGTAAAGCCTCCCGGAAGTTGGGGGCCCCTACCGGAGCGATCATGAATTCCTGCAAATCGGTGCCCTGCCAGTTGGCATGGGCCCCGCCGTTCAGGATATTAAAACAAGGAACCGGAAGTATATTGGCCGACACCCCTCCCAGATAGCGATAGAGGGGAAGACCGACAACGTCGGCTGCGGCCCCGGCCCCCGGCCAAAAGACCCCCCACAAGGCGGTGGCCCCCCCCGGG
>JBFMBU010000115.1:0-57191 GCA_040755035.1 Thermodesulfobacteriota bacterium | reverse complement strand
CGGAGGGGAAAGTATTGCAGATTCAGGCTACCCTGAAAGAAACCCGGGACAAACTGGAGCGCTTCAAGACCGTTCGGGAGTTGAGCCAAAACAAGGTCCCTTCCCTGACCGAGTATCAAACCGCTGAAGCGGCCTTTGAACGGGCTAAAGCCGATGAAGTCAGCGCCCGGGCTGCGGTGTCCCAGGCGCGGGCTACTTTAAAAGCCCAGGAAACGGATTTGTTCAAGACGGTGATCCGCTCCCCTATCAACGGCCTGGTCCTTACCCGCAGTGTGGAGCCCGGCCAGACCGTGGCCGCTGCCCTGCAAGCCCCGGTTTTATTCACCCTGGCCGAGGATTTAACCCAAATGGAGCTGATAGTCGATGTGGATGAGGCCGATGTCGGCCAGGTCCAGGAAGGGCAGAAGGCCATTTTTCGTGTTTCCGCCTATTCGGACCGGTCCTATGAGGCAAGTATAAAACAAACCCGTTTTGGATCCAAAACCGTCTCCGGGGTGGTAACTTATGAAACGGTATTGAAGGTGAACAATTCAGACTTATCCCTGAGACCGGGCATGACGGCCACAGCCGATATTACGGTTAAAAAAGTGGATAAGGCCGTGCTCATCCCCCTGGCGGCCCTTCGCTACACCCCGCCGCTCCCGGAAAAGGAGGAGAAACCCTCAGGAGGACTGATGACTTCCCTTCTACCCCGTCCTCCCAGATCGATGACCAAATCCAGATCGGATGAAAATTCAACAAAAAAACAGCAGACGGTATATTTTCTTAATAACGGCCAACCCTCAGCCCTGACTATTTCTATCGGCTCAACCGACGGAACCATGACCGAGGTGACGGCTGGTGAAGTTAAACCGGGAATGCAATTAATTGTTGATCAGGTAAAGGGCGACCGATGATCCGGGAAGACCTCCAAACCAGTCAGGATCAAATCAAAGCCCCGCTCATTGTTTTTCAAGGGGTAAGAAAAGTTTACGGCCAAGGGCAGGCGGCCATGGAGGCCTTAAAGGGAATCGACCTTTCCATCAGGGAAGGGGAGTTTGTGGCCATCATGGGTCCCAGCGGTTCGGGCAAGTCGACCTGCATGAATATCCTGGGCTGCTTGGACACACCGACCTCCGGACTTTATAGTTTCAAGGGCATTGACGTGGGCCTCCTGGCCCGCAACCAGCGTGCCCTTTTAAGACGTCATTACCTTGGTTTTGTTTTTCAGGGCTACAATCTCTTAAGCCGGACATCAGCCCTGGAAAATGTCGAAATGCCCCTCATTTACCGGGGAACCCCGGCGGCGGAGAGACAAACCCGGGCCAAAAATGCCCTGGATATTGTCGGTCTGATGGGGTGGGAAACCCATACACCGGGAGAGCTTTCCGGCGGTCAGCAGCAGCGGGTGGCTATTGCCCGGGCCATTGTCACCCAACCGGCGGTTTTATTGGCCGATGAGCCCACCGGCAATCTGGATACGGCCCGGAGCAAAGAAATCATGGAGGTGCTCCTGTCCTTAAACCGGGAAATGGGCATAACCATCATCATGGTCACCCATGAGGCGGATATGGCCGCCTATGCCGCCAGGACCATCCGTTTCTTGGATGGTTTGGTTGCTTCCGATCATGAAAACGGGAGGGCAGTCTGATGATTTGGAACACGATTCTTTTATCCCTGCGGGCCATCCGCCGAAACGTGCTGCGGTCTTTCTTAACAATCCTGGGGATTGTTATCGGCGTGGCAGCGGTTATTGTCATGGTCACCATCGGCAACGGGGCCACGGCCCAGGTGACCCAGCAGATCGCCAGCCTGGGCAGCAATTTGTTGATGGTCACTCCCGGTAAACGTATGGGGCCGGGCATGTCCTCTTCCAGTCCCTTGTTCAAGGTCGAAGACGCCGAAGCCATTACCAGACAGATCCCTTCGGCCGTGGCCGTGGCCCCCATCGTCTCCAAGGCAATGACCGCCATTTACAGTAATGAGAACTGGTCCACCAATGTCACCGGTTCGGACAATCAATTTTTCAAGATGGGAAACCGGGTCATCAAAAGCGGACGCTCTTTTTCCGAAAGTGAAGTCCGGGCCGGCGCCGCTTCCTGCGTTATTGGGGAGACGGTGCGCAAAAAATTGTTCGGGGCCCAGGACCCCATCGGGGCCAAGATCCGTCTGCAAAAAATATCCTGTGAAGTTATAGGCTTGCTGGAAAGCAAAGGGCAGAGTTCCATGGGACAGGACCAGGATGACTTGGTGGTCATCCCCCTCCGGACTTTTCAAAGACGCATTGCCGGGAACCTGGATATTTCCATCATCGGTATTTCTGTGCGGGAAGGCGTGGCCACCGAACAGGTCAAGGCTGATGTCGAACGGTTGATGCGGGAACGTCGCCATATCGCCGCCAATAAGGATGATGATTTTAACGTCATGGATATGAAAGAAATCGCCAATATGCTTTCCAGTACCACCCGGGTCCTGACCGCCCTGCTGGGGGCCGTGGCTGCGGTCAGTCTGTTGGTGGGGGGCATCGGGATCATGAACATCATGTTGGTTTCGGTGACGGAGCGGACCCGGGAGATCGGTATCCGCCTGGCCATCGGTGCTCTGGAACGGGAAGTGCTGTTGCAATTTTTAGTGGAGGCTGTGGTCCTTTCCACGCTGGGGGGTATCATCGGGGTCCTCCTCGCCCTTGCCGGTTCTTTCTGGCTGGCCGGAGCCCTGAATGTCCCCTTTGTTTTTAATGCCGGTATTGTAGTCGTCGCCTTGCTGTTTTCCGTCTCGGTCGGTCTGGTCTTCGGTTATTTCCCGGCCCTGAAGGCGGCCCGCATGGACCCCATCGAGGCCTTGCGTTATGAATAAAAAAGGAATTTCCCTTTGACAAAGAGAAGTTAGAAGCTTAAAATACCATTCCATACTGAATGGAGGTGAGGTAATGAAAATAGTAGTATCGGCTCTTTTGGTTTTGATGTTAACAGTCGGTGTGGCTTTTGCGGGGGGAGACCAGAACCAGGGAACCACTGGGAGTGGGTCCACGAATACCGGCAGCACCGGCCAGGGAACAGTGGCCCAGCCGCAAACCGGAAGATAAAACCGAAAAATTTTCCGGCGAACTTTATAACCAATGAAAAAGGGGTAAGTCTTTTCCGGCTTACCCTTTTTCCCTTTTCGGGAGGTAATTCATGACCCATCAAGATCGAGGAGGGTATTCCAAAAAATACGGGCCGGGACAAAAACCGGCCCCTTCAATCGCCGAGGCGGTCAAGGAGGCCGGTGGAAGTGGAAAAATTTCCTGCGCCGACGCCTTTAAAACAGCCAGAAAATTAAAAATCCAGGCCCGTGAAGTGGGGGTAACCATTGACCTACTGGAAATCCCAATTATTCAATGCCAGCTCGGGCTCTTCGGCTATGGCCCCGGTCGGAAAGGGATCAAGGCGGCAGAAACCGTTTCTCCCACTTTGAAATCAGCCATCGAAGGGGCCTTGGTCAAGGAAAAACTGCCCTGTGCTACGGCCTGGGAAATAGCTAAAAAATTTAAACTCCCCAAGAAAGAGGTGGCCTCGGCCTGTGAGACCCTGAAGATAAAAATCTCCTCCTGCCAATTGGGAACCTTTTAAGACCGGCAATTTGAGGGTGGCAGCTTCGGAATCTTTTAATTTAGTTTTCATCCGGAAAGTTCTTTTCCGGATGAAAACCATTTGATTTAATCTTCTTCCGTCCTTTTTTCGATCAGCTTTTCTTTGGTTTTTTCATATTCGTCCTTGGTGATAATCCCCTTTTTATAGGCCTCTTGGAGGTCCTTCAATTCCTGCCCCAGTGTGGTGGAGTAGGTTTTTGTCTGAACATCGGCCCCACCGCAGGCTGATAAGCCCAAGGCCAGCACGATCGTTCCCACTAACAACCATTTTTCTATCTTCATTTTTTCTCCTTCCTCCATTTGGAACTATCTTAAAAAAATTCTGGTGTAGTAGGTGTAGTAAAGGATATGGCCGGAGCGTAATAGGCTTTCCAATGGTTATTGGACCGCTTCGGGAGACCCTTCTTCCAGAATTTCACCTTTTTCGTTTACCAGATATACCATGCACCCGTTTTCCCCGGCATACTTGACCACATCTTCGAAGATAATCGCCTGTACTTCATACCGTATCCCCGGTTCTCGGGGCATATAACCCAAAAATCCTTCCCCTTCATTTTTCGTCTTTAAAATCGGAATAAAAGTCGTTCCCTTTTGGTCATGAAAACCGGTAAGCTTCTCGTTTTCCCCCGGATGGCTGATTACTGCGTAAACCCAGGCGTCTTTGGCTATGGAAAGGGTCATACCTTAATCCTTTTTTTTGATTTGCCTTTGCTATAACTGTTTTATAATATAACAACAGAAAAAGGTTTAGGCAAGGGGGAAAAATGAAACGGATCCAGTGCCAGAGGATCAGACGATGACCGAAAAAAAAGAAGCGAACGTTCACCCCGTCCGTCGTTTTTGTGATCTGATCGGGTTGCCTTTCACCGAAATGGAAAGGGGAAAAGTATTGCCTTTCTGGAATCGGTGGTCAAAGATTCCCGGAACCGTTTGATCGCCACCGCCAGCGGGACTTTTACTATCTTTACGGCCGCTTCCCGAAACAAACAACCCTTGAGTCCTTAAAGCCTGTCTCCGTCAGAGAAGATTAAAACCGCAGGTCGAAGGAAAAAAGAAAAAAGAAACTGGGAGCATAAAGGATGACCGACGATAAAATATACCGAAAAATAGAAAAACTTCGCGACCCTGCCCGGCTGGCCTTTCTGGAAACGGAAAAAGTCGTCGATCTTTGTCTGCAAGGGATAACGGCTCATGCGGTTCTCGATGTCGGGACCGGCAGCGGCATTTTTGCCGAGGGTTTTGCCGGTCGAGGTCTTAAGGTGACCGGCGTGGATATCCAGGAACCGATGCTGGAGGCTGCCAGGAAATATGTCCCCGGAGCTGCTTTTCAATTGGCCTCTTCAGAAAAACTGCCCTTTGCGGATCATACCTTCGACCTGGTCTTTTTGGGACTGGTCCTCCATGAATCGGACCGTCATCTTTCCACACTGCAGGAATCAGCCCGGGTTTGCCTTAAACGGATAGCGGTCTTGGAATGGCCCTATAAGGAAGGAGGCTATGGCCCTCCCCTCTCCCACCGCATCCCCTCCGGGCAACTCCATCACCTGGCTGAAACGGTCGGTTTTTCCAGGATTCGGGAAATTCCTTTAACTTTTCTTATACTCTACCTTTTGGAAAAAGAATAAAGGCTCGAACACCCCCCTACCCCACCCACTCCAGCAAGGTCTCGATTTCCCGGTCCAGTTCCATGGGTTGAGGCCTTACCTCCAGGGAGATCGACCCCTGAAAACCGAGGTCCACCAAGCGGCCGATACACTCCTTTAAATCCGCAGATCCGTCCCAAAGGCCCCGGTGCTGATCGGCAGTTCCGTCATTGTTGTGTAAGTGAATATTGTTTATGATATCAAAACAATGCTCCAGAGCACCAGAAATAGTCCCAAAGGGTTTGAAGGGGATGCTTTTTCCGTCTTTGGGATGATTGGCATGGCCGGTATCGAAGGTCATAGCCGCAGGAAAGCCGTCTTCGTTTTTTAGACGGCGAACCATAGCCGCACAGTCTTCGATTCGATGGAGATTTTGGGCGTTTTCAATAGAGAGGACCAGCTGGCTGTCTTTACACCATTCCAGCATGCGGGTAAAGGCCTTGTACTGCCTCTGAGGCTCCCGGTCGGTCATCAGACCCTCCGTCGTCCCGGTGGCGTGAACCACGGCATAATCCACCTCCAACCGTTTGGCTACCTCTATGGCCAGGCGCATTTGATCCATAGCCTCCTCCCGGACCCTTTCATTGACACAGATCACATTCATCCCGAAGAAGGGCAGGTGAACCCCCGAGTGGGAAAACTGACTTAAAAAGGCCTTCACTTCCCTGAATTCCTCCTCCTGCCATTCCCAGGGATAAGGGGCAAAACGCCGGCCGATCCCTTCGATAACCATTTCGACGCTGTCCAGATGAAACCGTCGGCTCAACTCCAGGGCCTTCTCCCTCACCTGGCTCCTGGTGTAACGGTCATGGTCGATTCCGCTCAGGCAAACTCCGATATGCATATTTTTTCCTTTCCGATATCTGGTAAGCCCAACACAAAGGCGTCAGAAGTAGGGGACGCTGGTACTAAAACAACTTACTAATTTCCTCAAAATCAGGCAATTCCCTGGACGCTGCCATCCGGTTAGTAGCCGAGGTGCTTATACCCAAGAATCGGGCCACCTCAGCCCCGCAATAACTCATTCTATTTACGGCCAGTTGGCAAAACAGTTTTCGGACTTTGACCACTTTCGGCCTTCTTTTTCCATTTAGCAACTCCTCCTCCCGCACCCCTTCTCTCACACACAACTGCTTTGAAAGCTTATCCAGATTCACTCTCCGAGATAAGAGGCGCATCGTTTCCTTTTGTTTTCGATCGGCTTCCGAATAAAGGATTTGTATGTACTCCCCACTCCCTAGGACCCTCTGATCCCCTAACGTCCCTTCCCCTTTATGCCTTTGGGAGATTACTTCAAACCATCCCCCCATACTTCTGACCAGTCCTCCTCCAGTTAATTCCGGTCTTTTTCCTCTGGCTACCCCATCTGCAAGAAAGGATTCATATTTTTTTACGGCTTTTTTTCTGTCACGGCTAAAATAGGTTAAAACGGCCTCGGTATCCTGCCAGTCATCAACCCCGTTTTTCATAAGATATAAATGTCCAGACCACGGATAGTCTCGTAGCTCTTCAAGGTTTTTTACCAATTTGGCCCTCAAGGGGTTAAGATGGATATATCGAGTCAACTCTAACAGATAAGGGTCATCTTCACAGACAATAGACCTATATCGATTTTGGAAAAGATGTCCAATCCTTTTGTGCCGTTTATTAAAGTTTACCACATACCCAGTTAGGAGTTTCCGCATATTATCAGAGAGGGAGCGCCCCTTTGTTCGAGCCAATAAATGAAAATGGTTGGGCATCAAAGCCCATGCATAGACCTCGATACTTCCAACGCTACAAAGAGCGGCCAGTCGTTCTACAAAATCTCTCCGGTCTCGCTGGTTTCGGAAAATATTTCCACCCTCGATCCCTCGACCCATGATGTGATGTAAGGTCCCGGGGGCGTCTAATCTGGCTTGTCTTGGCATTTGCTTTTATTCTTACATCTCTCCCCTTTTGTCAAGTTGTTTTTGTACCAGCGTCCCCATTCCCTACTACATTAGGGTTGCTGAATGGTCCGTTATCGATTAATATAAAAGTTTGGTTGAAAAAGAAAATAAAAAAAGGGTTTTGAGATTCTGGAAGCCTGTCTCTCACAACAATGAAAGCAACTGAGATGAAATGGATCTCTGGGTTTGTCTTCCCGGTCCTTCTATTGGTTCTGCTTTGTCAGGCATTGCCTGCCGCAGGGCAGAGAGAAGTAAAAAGGGTTCTGATCCTTCACAGCGAGGGGATGGATAACGCCGGCCAACAATTGACCGAGCAGGGGATCCGGGAAGTCCTTCGGGATAGCCGGCACTTCGACATCCAATTATTCGTTGAATACCTGGATGTCTCCCGGTTTGGGACCCCTGCCTACGACACCGCCCTATCCGATTTCCTTGGCCGTAAGTACTCCGGCAAGGGGATGGACACCATTATTGCCGTCTATCCAAGGGCCGTCAGTTTCCTGCTGGCAGAAAGACGTTCCCTTTTCCCCAAGGTCCCGGTCATCGCTGCGGCCATCACCAGGGGATATGCCCAGCACCTGGAAAGCTTAGCGGCGCGCTCTTTTGTGACCGGCACGATCGTGGGAGAGAAACTCACCAAACTGATGGACGAAGCGCTTCTCCTTAAACCGCAGACGAAACGCGTCGCCCTGGTGGGAGGGACATCAGAAAACGACCTTTACGCCGAACAAGGATACCGGAAAGGTCTTGCGCTCTATGCCGATAAAATTGAGGTGATCGATCTGACCAAACTGTCCCTGGAAGAAACCCTGTCACGGGTCTCTTCGCTTCCCAAAGACACGCTCGTTTTTTATTCAAGTATTTTCAAAGACGGGGCTGGGAAAATATTTTCTCCTCGCGAGGCCCTTTCACGAATCGCCAAAGCCTCAAACGTCCCGGTTTTCGGCGTTCAGGAGACCTACCTGGGTCATGGCATCGTTGGCGGTTACCTGCTGAGCTTTACGGAGCATGGCCAAGAGGCGGCGGCTATGGCCATACGGGTAATGCAGGGACAGTCGCCAGGATCCATTCCCTTCGGCGGAGAGGGGGCCTACCTCTCGGCCTATGATTGGAGGGAGCTCAGACGCTGGGCTATCCCTGAAAGGGCGGTCAAGGCCGGCTCTGAAATACGGTTTCGCCTGCCTTCGTTCTGGGAAGCGCACCGTTCGGGCATCGTAGGTGCAATCACTTTGATCGTTGTAGAGACTTTTCTGGTTTTGGCGCTTTTTCTTAATTTCCTGAAGCGCCGCAAAGCCGAACGTTCACTTTTGGAAAGTGAGCAGCGTTTGAGCATGGCCGCGGATTCGGCCGGCGCCGGGCTCTGGAGCTTGAATCTTGACGATAAAAGCTACTGGCTAACCGAGAAAACCAGGGAGTTGTATGACCTGCCACCGGATGAGGAGGTGATTTTTGACCGCCTTCTGCAGATCGTCCATCCTGATGACCGGGAGAAGGTTCGGCGGAAAGTTGAAGCGATGGCCGAGTCGAAGGAGGAGGGAGACGCCGAGTACCGCATTATTCGAAGGGATGGCAATATAAGATGGATTGTTTCACAAAGTCACCTTCACCTCAACGAGTCGGGAACTCCTGACCGCCTGATGGGGGTATCCATAGACATCACCCTCCGCAAGCTCATGGAAGAGGAACTGCAAAACAAACTCCGGGAAATAGAAAATCTTAAACAACAACTTGAGAAAGAAAATGTCTATTTAAAGGATGAGATCGTGCTCGCCTTTCCCCAGGAGACGATCGTCGGGAAAAGCGCACCTATACAGCAGGTCCTCAGCATAGCGGAACAGGTCGCCCGGACAGACAGCACGGTCCTCATCAGCGGTGAAACAGGTACCGGCAAGGAACTGCTCGCCCGTTTTATTCATAATCAGAGCCAACGCCGAGACCGGGTGATGGTAAGGGTCAATTGCGGTGCTCTGCCGCCGACCTTGATTGAAAGCGAACTGTTCGGACGGGAAAAGGGTGCCTACACCGGGGCCCTGTCCCGGGAATCCGGCCGCTTTGAGATGGCGGATGGCTCCACCCTTTTTCTTGATGAGATCGGTGAGTTGCCGCCAGAGGTTCAGGCCAAGTTGTTGCATTTTCTGGAGTCGGGGGAATTTGAAAGGCTCGGAAGCTCCAAAACGATAAAAGTCGATGTCAGGGTAATTGCCGCCACCAACCGTAACCTGGCGGAAGAAGAGAAAAAAGGCAATTTCCGCCAAGACCTGTACTATCGGCTCAACGTATTTCCCATCGAGGTACCGCCCCTGAGGAAAAGGCCGGAAGATATTCCTCTTCTGGTCCAGGTTTTTATTAAAGACTTTAACAAACAGATGGGCAGGAAGGTTCAATCGGTCTCCAAAAAGGTTATGACCCTGTTGCAGCAGTACGACTGGCCCGGGAATATCAGAGAACTTAAGAACGTTATCGAGCATGCGGTCATCCTCAGCCGGGGGGAGACTCTGCATTTGGAAATGCAAAACAAGCTCATCGAAGCTTCATCCCGCCTGCCAAGCCTGGAAGAAAACGAAAAACAGCTTATCCTGAGCGTGCTGGAAAAAACAGGCTGGCGAATTAAAGGGACCAACGGCGCCGCTGAAATTCTAAAGCTGAAACCTTCAACCCTCTACAGCAAAATGGAAAAATTGGGCATCCCTTCCCGCCGCATCCGTACTAAAAAAGACGACATATCGACCTAAAGACGCAATGTCGACCTTTTTCGACCATTAACTGCTGCTCCATCCTTTCCCTGTTATAAACAATATCAAATATTTTCATATCGTTGCACACCTTTTTCACTCCTCATGACTTCCATGGCATGGATCATGCTTTTATTCAGGGCATGATCATCTCATTTCTCAAGCTGAAACCGATCCCTGAAAAGCGTCAAGCCGTCCTGGACATCCTTGGCTACGTCAAAGAGCACCTGCAAATGAAAAGAGGTTGTCTGGAGAGTAATATATATGAGGAATGCGATCCCGACCCCTTGATCCTTTACCTGGAGGCATGGCAATCGAAAATGGAGATGGACCGGTATATCGAATCTGACGTCTATCTGCGGGTACTCAATGCCATGGACCTGTGCCGGGAGAGGCCGGATATTTCTTTTCATGAGATTTCAAGCACAAAAGGCATGGATTGGATTGCCGCCTTACGGCTAAGAAAGCAAAGTTCGTCAGTCAACGCCGAAACATAACCATACCAAATAAAAAGTAAAAATATATTCGGGAGGAAGGAAATATGAAAAAGCATTCAATAGGACCGAAAGATTTTTTATCAAAAGCGATCAGGCTGGACATTAGGAAGATGACCGCCTTGCTTATTTTGATCCTCTGCTTCGGCATCTCATCCTCGTGGGGTGCCAAACCTGCTCTGAAAATATATGTGAACGCTTCCGCAGCCCTTAACGGCGACGGGACGAGTTGGGCAACCGCTTTCACCGACCTCCAGGACGCCCTGGAAGCCGCCGTGTCCGGCGACGAGATCTGGGTCGCCGCCGGCACCTACACGCCAACCGACAGTAGTGACCGCTCGGTTTCCTTTGTCCTCAAAAGCGGAGTCGCGCTCTACGGCGGTTTCGCCGGCGGCGAGAAGGCCCTCCGCGAGCGCTCTTTGGACCCGGGCCTGACCGTCCTGAGCGGCGACATCGGGACTCCTGACGTCGATACGGACAACAGCTATCACGTGGTCTATGCCGCAGGGGTGACCGGCGCCGTTCTGGACGGCTTCACCGTGACCCGTGGCCGCGGCGGTGACAACAGCGCGGGGGCCGGCATGTACAACACCAACAGCGCCCTGACCGTTGCCAACTGCATCTTCAGCAACAACAAGGTGGCGGTAGGAACCGTATGGGGCTGGGCCACAGGCCGTGGCGGCGGCATGTACAACAAGAACAGCGCGCCCATCGTCACCAACTGCACCTTCATTGCCAATCAGGCGGGAAATACCGTCAATGACAAGATAGGCGCCGGCGGCGGCATGTACAACGAGGGCTACTTCGATAACGGGGTCGACCGCCAATCGCCCGTTATCAGCGGCTGCACCTTCAGCGACAACGTTGCCTCTTCAAAGTGGGAGGTAAGCGTAATGCTGGGAGGCGGGGGCGGCGGAGGTATGTACAACTTTGACTGCTCCCCGACCATCGATCGCTGCACCTTCGTGCGCAACCTGGGCGGCATGGGCGGCGGCATGCTCAACTTCTACGCACAGCCGACCATCACCAACTGCATCTTCAATACCAACTCCAATAACTACGGGGATGGCAAGGGTGGGGCTATCTATAACCTCGCCGATGCGACCATCCTGAACTGCACCTTCTACCAGAACGGCTGGCGGCTTTTCCCCGTTGGCTATCCTGAGCCGCGCTTCAGGGCCTATACCGCGGCCGGCGGCGCCGTCTAGGATGAGCGGCGAGCCGGGTCAACCATCTTCAACTGCATCTTCAGCAATAACGCCGTCAGAGGATATGGTGGCGCGGTCGTTGCTGCCGCAACAATCGCCCAGCGCGGTACAATTCTGACCAACTCCCTCTTTTATGAGAACATTAGCTATCAGGGGTTTAGCGATCCAAGGGATGTAGCGATCTACCACGTCCACGGGAATTTCCACCCCGACTCCGTCAACAACCTCTACGATATCGATCCGCGCCTGGTGGACCCCGCCGGCGGCGATTTCCACCTGCGCTACGATTCCCCCTGCATCGACGCCGGCTATGCTTTGACCTTCGGCTATCTGCCATCCCCATACCCGTACGGGCTGCCGGACACCGACTTCGAGGGGAACAAACGGATAGTGGACTCTGACGGCGACGGCGCGCCCGGCATCGACATCGGCGCGGACGAGGTTGTTCCCAACCTCCCCGACCTGGGTGCCTTCCTCCAGGCCCTGGCCGACAGGGGAGAGCTGGATTTGGAAACCGCAGCCATCCTGATAGCCTACGTCAATGACGCCCAGGCGGCGCTGGACCAGGACGACGAGAAAACAGCCATACACTTTCTCAACGGACTGATCGCCGACGTCAGGGCGTTACTGGGCCAAACCGAGACGGCACAACTAATTGAAATGAAGACGCTGGCCGTGATCGAAGAAATATAAATAGCCGAGTCAAAGCTTGCTGAGGGATGCACACGGGCCGAAGCCCCCGGGGATACAGTCCCGGGGGCTTCGGCCCACTCATATCCCATAGTGAGGGTACGGGAAACCCGCTTGAGGATTGAATACCTGACCCGGCGCGGTCAAAGACCTTTTTATACTCTGTGAGATTAAAGATTCTTTCCCCCCTTGACCCTTGTCTATCCCGATCTTATAATAATCCCATTAAAAATCAATTCTTAGAGGGGAAACCACCATGAGCGATCAAAAAGAAAAAGCCGGTTTTATTTGTGTGCACGACACCCTGGACGGGGCCTATCCTTCCCTGGTCTTGGGTATCAATGCCGCCCGTATGGGCATGGAAAGCAAGATATTCTATTCCTTCATGGGGCTGAATATGGTCCTCAAAGGCGGGGCGGAACGGGCCAAATTCATTCCACCGGGAGTTATGGGGGCTATCCCGGGGATGAGTACCATCGCCACCAGCATGATGAAGAAGAAAATCGATAAAGCTAATATCCCCAACCTGGCCGAGATGCAGGAAATGGCCCAGTTGGAAGGGGTGGAACTGATCGCTTGCAAGATGACCGTGGATATGATGGAAATCGATGAGAGCAAGCTCATCGACGGTGTGGTGGTTTGGACGGCCGAGGACTTTCTGAAATTCGCCCGGGAATGTAAGATCTGCCTCTTTACCTAATAAGGAGTGGGGGATTTATCTTCGGTGAATTATGGATCACCGGAAAAACACACTCGGGAGGAGTTAAAGAAGCCCTCTTATTCTCTTGGACCCCGGAACTGATTCTTCCGCAGGATTTCATACAGGACCACGCCGCAGGCCACGGAGGCGTTCAGGGAAGAGACCACCCCCTTCATCGGAATGGAGGCCACCCAATCGGAATGTTTGCGGACCAGGGGACCGACGCCCTGCGCTTCCCCTCCGATCACCACCACCAAAGGGACCTGGAGATCTATTTCGTATAAAGAGGTCAAAGAATGGGCTTCCAGGCTCAAAATCCAAAAACCCTTTTTTTTCAACATTTCCAATGATCGGACCAAATTAGTCACCTGAATCAAGGGCATATGCTCCAAGGCCCCGGCGGCGGCCTTACGAACCGTGCCGGAAATAGGGCAGGAGCGGTCTTTGGGCAGGATAACGCCTCGGACCCCGGCCGAAAGGGCGGTACGGATCATGGCTCCCAGATTTTGCGGATCGAGAATATGATCCAAAGCCAGCAGCACCGGCGCGGGTTTTTGGTCGAGGGGGATACCGGATAATAACGATTCCAGCGACAGCAAGGCAGGATCCTCTTTCAATCTGGCAGCCACGGCCTGATGGGCCGGGACAGAAAGCAACCGGTCTATTTGCTTTCGCTGTTTTATGGAAAAAGGAATCCCCAGCCTGGTGCAGAGTTCGGCGATTTCCCTCCGCTCCGGATCCAGTTCCGGTGGAGCCATGATCACCTCCCCCACCCTTTCAGGATGGACCCGGAGGAGTTCCAGGACCGCCTGTTTCCCCCAAGCCCAGCGAAAGGGCTCTTGCCCGGCAGAAGGTTTTTTCCTGTTTTGTTCCTTGGTCTGGTTGGGAACCTTCATGAAGTACCTCCCCGACTCCTCCCCTGGCCGGCGCCGTTTTCTAAATCATGATGCTTGCGCAAGGGAATTTCCTTAAGAAACAAATTAGCGATAAAACCGACGAGGATCAAGGCCATGGCGATAAGGAAAACCTGGGAAATCGCCAGGGCCAGGGCCTGGCGCATGGTATTGAGAATTTGCTCGGACCAGGCTGCGCCTTGACTTCCATAAGCACCGAAAAAGGCCCTTAGCCGCATTTGGGCCTTGGGGCTGACTAAGGCCTGTGGATTTTTAGCCAGGGCCCCTAATTGGTCCGGACCGATCATGGCCTGAAGGGCCGGGGAAAGCTTTTCTAAAAAGTAAAAATGAAAACGATCGTTCATCACTGATCCGAAGAGGGTCAAACCCAGCGTTCCCCCTATGGACCGGGCAAAAACCATAAGGGAAGAAGCGGTTCCCATCAAACGTAAGGGAACGGAATTCTGCACGGCAATGGTATAACAGGGCATGATGATCCCGACCCCAACCCCGGTCAGGATAATATTGATAACGGCCTGGCTGAAACCGGTCTGCGGGGACATCCTGGAAATGAAGTACAGCCCGAGGGCCATGGCTCCCAATCCGATCAGGCCTTGCCAACGATAGTGGCCCCCGGCCCGGGATAAAAATTGCCCGGAGGTGAAGCTCCCTACCATCAGACCCAACATCATCGGCGTCATGAAGCTTCCGCTGATCGTGGCCGTGGCCCCTAATACCCCCTGAAAGAAAAGGGGAATGAAAATCATACTGCCGAACATCCCCATCCCCATCAGGAAAACGATGAGTTGAGAAATCCTGAAAATCGGGTTTTGATAAAGGGAAAAAGGAATCAGGGGCTCTTCGATCTTCTTCTCGATTAAAAAGAAGAGCAATCCCATAAAAAGAGCAAAACCTAAAAGTCCGAGGATGGGAAAGGAAAACCAGGACCACTCCACCCCGCCCCAGGATAAGGCCAGCATCGCCGGCACCAGGGCCAGGCTAAAAGTGAATACCCCCCAATCCTCGACCCGGGGTTTCTGATCATCCTTTTTCAGATCCGGAAAATACAAAAATACCAGTGTGATGACCGTAATCCCCAGGGGAATGTTGACCCAGAAGACCCAATGCCAGGAGAGCGTATCGGTAATGAACCCACCGAGGGTGGGTCCGATAACCGAGGAAAGACCCATAACCCCGGTCATCATGCCGGAGTATTTTCCACGCTCGGCCGGAGGAAACAAGTCGGCGGTGATAGCCACGGTGTTGGCCATCATTGTGCCCGCCCCGATCCCTTGCAGGGCCCGGAAAAAGATGAGTTGGGTCAAGGTCTGGCTAAATCCGGACAGGAGAGCGCCAAGGATAAAAACACCTTGACCGATGAGATATAAGCGTTTGCGGCCGAAAAGGTCCGAGAGCTTCCCGGCAATGGGGACTATGACCGTGGAAGTAATCATGAAACCGGTAGCCACCCAGGTATAATGGGCGAACCCTCCCAGTTCGATGATGATCCGGGGCATGGCCGTTCCGATAACCGTCTGGTTCAAGGAACTCATGAACATGGAAAGCAGTGCCCCGACCAGGGTGATGGTCCTTTGCTGCTTGGTCATGGCTTGGGAGGAAAAAGGTTCTTTTATGACATCATCGGTCATCAAGGCGATCCCAAGTTATAAATAAAAATAGTTAAGGTCCGAGGGATATTCAGCTTGAAATCATGGAGATGAAAAAAGAAACCCAGAAGAGCCGGCCTCCTTCCTTCGGCAGCGGCTCTTCTGGGACTGGGTTGTTCAAAAATTATAGAGGTTGTTATTTAATTTTCTCCACCAGCACGGCGTTGGCGTTTCCAAAACCGCCGCACAGTGTAGCCAGGCCGTATTTCTCATTGGGATAATCCGTTTTCAGACGATTCAGTAAGGTAACCAGGATGCGGGCCCCGGATTCTCCCAGGGGATGGCCTAAGGCAATGGCCCCGCCCCAGGTATTCACTTTCTTAAAGGGCACATTGTCGCTGTCCAGCTTCAGTTCCCGGACCACGGCCAAGGATTGGCTGGCGAATGCTTCATTGAGTTCCACGGCCCCGATATCCCCGGCTTTCAATCCTGTTTTTTCAAAAAGTTTTTTAACGGCAAAGATGGGACCGACACCCATAACGGTGGGATCATTCCCGGCCTGGGCCCCGAATTTATATTTATAACTATAGGAAAGACCCAGCTCATCCGCTTTGTCCCGGCTCATGAGCAGTAAAAGGGCGGCTCCGGCGGTCAAAGGTGACGACAAGGCGGCCGTGATTTTTCCGTTTTCCTTGAAAGGGGTTTTCATGACCTTCATTTCCTCGGCGTTCAAGGATTCCCGGATCCACTGATCCCGGTCGACCATGAATTCGGTTCCGTCGTCCTTCAAGCCTTTTACCGGGATGATCTCGTTTTTAAATCTTCCCGTATCCCTGGCCATCTTGGCCCCTTGATGGGAAAAAATGGCAAACTGGATCATATCATCCACGGAAATGTTGTAGAGGTCGGCCACTTTTTCCGCCGTTGCTCCCATGGGGATCTCAAAGGGATTGTAACGCTGGAAAATTCTGGGGGACATATCCATATTGGCCCCCATCGGCACCTTTTCCATGTCCTCCGCACCACCGGCAATCATGATGTCCACCTCACCGGTCATGATGGCCCGGGCGGCGTCCATGGTGGCCGACATGCCCGAGGGACACTGATTGCAGATACTCTGCGAGGGAACGCTCTCCGGCAAACCCGAGGCCAGCCAGGCTGACCGGGCAATGTCATTCTGCATGCCGGAAAGATTGGCCGCTCCGATAAAAACCCCATCCACCATCTCCGGTTTTACCTTGGGGTTTCTCTCAAAAAGGGCATTATAAAGAACGGTGAGCAGATCGTCCGGTCGGACATTTCTGAACCATCCCTTTTCATTGTGAGCCCGGGCGTTGGCCGTCCGGATACCATCGATAAACACACACTCTTTCATCTTTTTCTCCTCCTAACTAAATTATTCTCCGATAAAATTCGGTTTACGTTTCTGCATGAAGGCCGTGATGCCTTCCACGGCGTCTTTGGAACGGGAGACCATCTGAATCCCTTCCAATTCCACTTTGATCCCCTCATCCAGCCCCTTTTCGATTCCGGCGTTGACAGCGGCCAGGACCGCTTTAACGGCCAGGGGCGGCCGTCCGGCCAGCTCTTCGGCCATGGCCATAACGTCTTTCATCAATTCCCCGACCTTAGAAACACGATCCACCAAACCGATCTCCAAAGCCTCCTGAGCGGTCAGTCTTTTGCTGAAAAGGATCAAATCCAGGGCCTTCGATTTCCCCAGAATCCTGGGCATGCGCTGTGTCCCGCCCCATCCCGGTATAATACCAAGGTTAAGCTCGGTGAGACCGATCCGGGCATTCTCCTGCATGACCCTGAAGGTGGAGGCCATAGCCAGTTCACAACCGCCGCCGAAGGCATAGCCGTTGATAGCGGCGATGACCGGTTTTGAAAATCGATCGATTTTGGTCCACACTTCCTGGCCTTTGGGGCCGGTGGCCCCGGCTCCGGCCGGATCAGAAACGTCAAAACCGGCTGAAAATCCTTTCTCTCCAGCCCCGGTAATGACAATAACCCTGATTTCCTTGTCAGCTTCCGCCTCCTCCAGGGCTTTTTCAATATCCAGCAGGGTGGCCATATTGATGGCATTGGCCGGCGGACGGTTCAAGGTGAGCAAACCGATATTCCCCTGTTTGCTGAAAAGTATGTTTTGAAATTCCATGGGGGGTTCCTCCTTATGGGTTTAAAGAAATGTCTGCATCTCCCGACCGCCCGGAATCAGCAAAGACGACAGACAGCTTTCCGAGCGCTCGTTCACCTTTTTCGATTAACATAACTTATAGGAAAAAGTCAAGTCAAATAAAAATATGGGATTATTCCCGAGATTGGCTGCCTTTCTTCCTGTCTGTACATAAAGGAATAAATATGATACTGGTCTTTTTAAGCAGGGAATGGCTGATAACTTGGATCTGAAAAAACGCTTTTTCAAGATGCGGTTTTCGGGAAAAACGAAATCCTTTTTACTGGGAGTAGGATCTATGCGATACATCATTTTTGGTGCCGGGGCCATCGGAGGCGTCATTGGCGCCCGATTATTTCGGGTGGGGAAGGAAGTGGTTCTCATCGCCCGCGGTGAGCATTTGGAAGCCCTACAGAGACATGGATTACGACTGGAAACACCGGAATGGACCGAAACCTTGAAAATTCCGGCCATATCCTCTCCAACGAAAATGGTCTTTCAAAAAGGAGATGCGATCATTCTGGGCATGAAGTCACAGGACACCATTGCCGCCCTCGAGACCTTGCGGACCGCGGGAGGGGACCATCTCCCAATTATCTGCACCCAGAATGGTGTTGCCAATGAACGGATGGCCTTACGCCGCTTTGAAAAAGTCTATGCCATGGTGGTTATGTTGCCGGCCACCCACCTCGAATCCGGTCTGGTCCAACAGAACTCAGCACCGGTCCCGGGAATCCTCGACGCCGGATGCTTTCCCCAGGGGGTTGACCCAACAATCGAAACCGTGTCTTCCGACCTGCGGGAGGCCGGTTTCAGCTCCCGGACCGATCCTAAGGTCATGCGCCTGAAATATGCGAAACTGCTTCTGAACCTTGGAAACGCCTTTCAAGTCATCTGCGGCCAGGAAGCCGATGGAAGAGATCTAATGAAGGCCGCCCGACAAGAAGCCCTGCAATGCTATCAGGAAGCGGGAATCGATTTCGCCGGCGACGAGGAATTTCGAAACCGCCGTGGAGATTTTATCCGGGTTCCCCCCGGCGGTGATGTTCGTCGTCAAGGAAGTTCCTCCTGGCAAAGCATCATCCGCGGCACGGGAACGGTGGAATCCGACTGGTTGAATGGAGAAATTTGTCTTCTCGGCCGCTTGTATGGGGTCCCCACACCGGTGAACCGGTTGTTACAAACCACGGCCAACCAGGTCGCTAAAAACGGCTTGATGCCCGGCACGATAACGGCCGATGACCTGCGACGGCAGCTGAAATTTTGAATTAGGATAGAAGGCAACCTCCTCTGATGCCACTCCATAGACCAAAAACAGCATCAGGATCTTTCGAATCATTTTACCGTTTTCCTTACCGGTCTGCCGGGGCTTGACCGGCCTTTCCCCCTTTGATTTCTAATCTTTTTATGATAATTCCCCCGGTGTTTATCACACACCTTTTCGATCCACTGCAAGCGATCTTTTATCTGGTCAAATTTCGAATCAAACTCGAAGGGTATATCTCCATAGCGGGTCCTGTTTTTCAATTGCTCCGGTGAGGTAGAAGCAATCGCCATGGTCAGTTCCTCATATTCCTGCCCCGTTATCTCAAAAGGTTCCCAAATAGCCCCGGGTCCCATACCCCCGTCCCCGCCGCCGCTTAGAAAAATCCGGTTAAGGATCTGCAAAGGGGGGAAGATCCCACAAGCGCCGATGTAAGGGATGTCATAGATGAAGGCTAAAAGATCATTTTCAATTTTTTTCTCTTTTGCTTTATATTCCGTACGATGATAGGAAATTTTTCTCATTTTTTCCCCTTAAGCCTTTTCATATTCAGTACTTTTGGCTACTCTGATAGAACTTTCCCTTCCTGTAATAAACGATTCCAGAGCGCCCTCCCCTTTT
This sequence comes from Thermodesulfobacteriota bacterium, assembly GCA_040755035.1. GTDB lineage: Bacteria > Desulfobacterota > RBG-13-43-22 > RBG-13-43-22 > RBG-13-43-22 > RBG-13-43-22. Next base: position 37,619 of record JBFMBU010000115.1, on the reverse strand, counting down.
TCTCTAACTCATCGGCCGGCAGCCAGCGGTCGTTCGATCCCGGAAAAATGACCAAGACTACTTCGGAATTCAAGGATTCGTTTTTGGCGCACCTGGGATCGGCGGGATCTTTGCCGATGGTCTCGTGGCCGAGCCGACGGTGCAGTTCGATCGATCCCTCGCCGAAGCGCTTTTCCGGACCCAGGTCGGCGGCTATGGCAAAAGCAATCTTTTCACCGGTGATCACAGCCGCCAGATCGCCCATTTGCAGCCCGAGCTGACGATACGGGGGATGGGCTTTACATTTCTTTCGATCAGCGGCCCCCCCGCACCAGGGAAGCACCAGGTAAGGAATAGCATTGGCATCAATCGGCTTCCCGACAGGACCCCTCAACGCCGTTTCCGCTTGGGCGGTCCTATCACAGGCGCGTATTTCTCCGGTGGCGCCATCCGTAGTGAGGGTCATATAGCTGGCTTTGACGATGACTACCTCATTATCAAGTTTCCCGACGAATACCGTCTGGCCCTGCCAGCGGATGGTGTCATCGGAAAAATGGATGACCGCGGGTTTTGCTTTCTGTAGCAATGAAGCCGCATCGTCTTTTAAAGCTCCCCGGGCAACCATCGGGAAAAAAATTAAGCAAGACAAAAGCGGGAAAACAGACTTTGAAAACCAACCATAAAACACTTTCAGCGATTTAGCTCTGCCAAACAAGGTACTCCTTAAACCCTGGCCCCAAAGGCCATGGGTGACAGGCCCTTCGCAGTCCTTCATCGAGGCCCTTTTGTATCCGAGTTTTTTTTACACCAGACACCTATCCGTTTCATAGAAGGAAAGGGATCTGAAATAAATGACTCATATCTTTTTTCCCAAAAAATTGATAACGGTTTCCACGCAAGGGATACATACACTTTTCAGAAAACCACTTTCTCTATAGGTCTTCTGTCCCTCCGGGGTTGTCAATTCACAGTCTTCCAGCAAAGTACGGCACATACAGCTTCCATGTTCACGCTCAAAATGGGCCATAAGTTCTCTAACCTGTATATACGTCTTTTCCGTAACCTCGCGGCCCTCCTTTTCACCTCGGCCATGACGAAGACCGAGTACCATGATACCCCCGCAGACCGCGCCGCAGACTTCCTGTTTTCTGGCCATCCCGGCGCCGAATCCGGTTGCCAATCTCAGGGCTATATCCCTTTTCAGATTAAGTTTCTCAGAGAATATAGACACAACAATTTGGGCACAATTGTAATGCTCGGCAAACTTTTCGGCTATTTCATTAATCATCATTTTTTCCTTTATTTTAAAATAGTTATAAGAATATGAATCAAAAAAACAAAGTTCCCCTTATATTAACGATTCTAATCTCCATTTCGAATATCCATAAAGGTTTTAGGTATGTCATGACAATCAACAAAATGTTGACCTTTTAGAATTACAGATAACTCATCATAAATCATAAATAATTTCTTGACAATTTTTTTTCAATTCAATTAACCTATACGTTAAATATGCTCCTACCCTTTCTCTAACGAAAAGCAGAAAGGATTTCCCGGAAACTGATTGGCACAATAAACGGGTCCCTAAATTCAGGCGAGCGACGAAGTCCCCTTCACCCCAGAAAAAAAGGTATAAACCTCCACGACAATCGGAAAAGGACCCTATTAAACAGGAAAGGAAAGAGGGATGAATCAGGTCACGAAAAATGTGTTTGTGGAAACCGGATACCGGGGCTGTAATCCCGGTTTTGTGGTCACTTCCCAAGGGGTGGTGATGATCGACACCCCGCAGATCCCCAGGGACGCCCTGGCCTACCGGGAGATCATCCTGAAACACGGGAAACCGCTCTATCTGATCAATACCGAATCCCACGGTGATCATTACACCGGCAATTTCTTTTTCGACTGTCCGGTGATCGCCCAGCAAGAGACCCGGGAAGCCATCTTAAAGGCCGACCTTAACGCCCTTAAGGACCGAATTAAAGTGCTTGATCCCGAATTTGTTTCCCAATTGGACGCCTACCGGATCCGGGTGCCCAACATCACCTTTGATAAGTCCCTGCACCTTTATGTCGGCAACCATACTTGCCAACTTCTCCATTTACCGGGTCATACCTACGGCGAGACGGCGGTTTATATTCCGGAGGAACGAACCGTTTTCACCGGAGACAATATCTTTCATGGAGTCCAGACCTTTCTCCAAGAGGCCTGGCCCAGGGAATGGCTTGAATCTTTGCAATATCTCAAACAAATGGATGCCGATCATTTCATTCCGGGGCATGGGGAGGTCTGTGGCAAGCCCTATCTGGATGAACAGGCGTCCTTTATTCAGGATTGGATTTCAGCCCTCAAGGATGCGGTCAAAGCGGGCTGGACCCTGGAGGAGGCCCAAAAGCGCATCTCTTTTCTGGACCGCTATCCCATGGGGGCGGGGATGGAGGCCTTCGGTCCGGAGCTGCAAAAAATTAATGTAGCCCGGTTATATGCCCTGGCAATCGAAGGCAGGTTATAGCAACTCCCGAATTGGGCGTTCAGTTTTCGGAGGTGGAGATCCGAAGGTAGAAAGTTGAGGGCTTGGAGCAAAGGGCAGAGAGCTGGGAGAAGAGCTGAAAGTCAAAACAAGATAAATAGTCCAGGGTTCGGAAGTCAGCGGTCAGAGAGGCCACCTGCGCTGTACCGGGTTTTTCTGCTTGACAGAAACCGTATATCTAATATAAAAAAAACCATCCTCTAAGATCATCTATTTTTTCCATTTCAGCATTTTGGTTAGTGAAGTTGTTTTTTTGTTCGGATCCTCATACGGAAACACGTAAGGAGTGATATAGATCAGATGACAACCGGTCCAAACACCAAATTCGTCTACCCGCCCCGAAACCCGGGTGATCTGTTAAATACATTCGGTAATTTTGCACCTAAATTCAAACCGTTAATATATTTCCGTTCCATAAATATAAAGCCTCCAGGAATACTTTTTATTTGCTTGCAATGGTCTCCTAATTAAAGACCGAACCCTTCGGATCACTGCGCTGAAATGTAGGGGTTCTCAAACAGGGAAAAAGAGCCTGATATCGGTTTTACAGAATGATCTTTAATGATTATTACTCCCAACCCGGACCAGCCGGGGCCAAAACGGGATTCCGAAAATACTTCATTCGGTCCGGGTAAATTACCGCTTTAGAATATATTCTATCCGATTGGTATAGAATTCTATTCGTAAATTACTCTATCAGGAATCTATCCTAAGTATTTGTCACTTTCCTGAAAACCTAACCGGTACTTAGGAGGCTATCTCAAAAATAGTTGGCGATGGGCGAAGGGTTTCGGTTGTCCCTTTATTGAAACAAAAAATGTAACCAAAGAAAGGAGTATTTCTATGCAAACAAAAAGAAAAAGGATTCCTTTGTCCCGGACCGTTCTGTTGCTTTTTATTTCCATTTTCCTTTTTCCCGGGCTGACCCTGGCTAAAACCAAACCGGGGGAGGTGGTTTATGCCTGCATCTTGGGCACTTTTTTTCAAAAGGGAGGCGATCCCGCCACCCATGTAGGCGGTCATGCCCCTCTGACCTCCACCACGGTTTTTGAAGGGCTGATCGATATGGGGGTGGACTTGAAAACCCTCCCCGCTGTAGCCTCTTCCTGGAAAATCGCTCCGGACTGGAGTTATGTCGATTTTATGATTAAAAAGGGGATCAAATTTCACAATGGAGATCCCCTCACTGCCGAGGATGTAAAGTTCAGCTTTCAAAAACATATGGATCCCAATTTGAGAATGACCCTGGGCGTGGAATATCGAAAACGGATCAAGGAAGTGGAGGTGCTCTCCCCCTATCATGTCCGATTTCATTTAAACATGCCGGCACCTGATCTCTGGAAGCGGCTGTGGTGGAACGGGGCCATTATGCCCAAAAAATACCGGGAGGCCGTCGGGGACCAGGGCTTTGCCGAGAAACCGGTCGGTTCCGGCCCCTTCCGCATGGTGGAATTCAAACAGGACCAATATATCAAACTGGAGGCGGTCCCGGTCCATCACCGGAAAACACCGGAGTTTAAAAACTTAACCATTCTTTATGTACCGGAGCACTCCACCCGTCTGGCCATGCTCCAGGCCGGGGAAGCCGATATCGCCGAAGTCCGGGGTTCCCACTTGTCGACGGTAAAAACCGATCCGAATTTGAACTTCGTTCAGGTGAAGCATATTTACGGCTCGGCCCTTACCTTTTTGGACATGGCTTTTCCTGAAAAACCCAGCCCCTATCATGACATTCGGGTCAGAAAGGCCGTCAGCATGGCCATCGATCGCAAAACCATCTGCGAAAAGCTCATGTTCGGCTCGGCCAGCGCTTGGGGGGAGGTCCTTTGTCCCTATAACCTCGGCTTCGACCCCAAGGTTGAACCGGACCCCTATGATCCTCAAAGGGCCAAAGCCCTCCTGGCCGAAGCCGGTTATGCCAAGGGGTTTGAAACCGAGTTGAATTGTCTTACTCGAGACAAAGAGGTTATCGAAGCCCTTCAGGCCAACCTCAAAGATGTGGGGATCACGGCCAAGATCAATCTCCTTGAAGGAGGAGCCTGGTATGATGCCCATCGGGGTAAGAAGTTAACGGGATTAAAACTGGGCGGTTTATGGTATGACGCCGAACGTCACGGGGGAGCGGATATCCAGAACGCCTTTAATAAAAACGCAATATTTGTCTATGCCCCCGACGCGGAGGTGGAAAAGGCCATTGATGATTCCATGGGTGCCAAAACCGACGCCGAGGCGGCGGCCTGGGGGAAAAAAATTTCCAAAATGATCCGGGACAAATACATGCGGCCTCCTTTATGGTCGCAGCACGGTAATTTCGGGACCAGTAAAAAGATCGTCAAGTGGGAACAGCAGTTGGGGTCCTATCCGGGAACACGGTTTGAATATATGAAGATCAAAAATTAAAAAGGTATGGAATCAATTCCCGTGCGGCCGAGAAAATCCCGAAACGCTGTTAGCGGAGCAATAAAATAATACGGTGCAGAACGGTAAAAAAAGGGCGGGAAAAATCCCGCCTTTTTTTTGAACCGTCTTAGAGTTGCCCGTCCCCTTATCGTGTCAGGGTCGGATTATTTTCCTGCCTTCAATAAAGAATCCGGCATGGTCCAGGGGGAAGTCAGCGACTGCTGATAGTCTGGATGATCGGTTGGGATTACCTGGCTGCGTTTGGCGATGGCCTTGATCCGGTTTTCGACCGGGAAGCGGGCGTCTCCCTGCAGGTACCTGTCCATGTATTTGCGCACTTCCGGGTTCTCATAGGCTTTCCCCATACTGTTCCGGTGTTTTAATCATCTTTTTTCCTTTCTATCCCCTCCCTTGCCGGCAAAGGGAGAAATAGCAGGTAACGGTTCGGTTGCTTTGGTCCCGGTTGCCTTCAACGCATGCCCTCGTTAGCGACTTGTTTATGTTTGAACATCATCTCGTAAAGAGCAGCCCAACTTTTTCAGCAGACGTCCCAGGTCTTCCTGCTCCTTTTCATTCAGGACCTCGGCTATCTGGGTCAGGTAATCGGCATGACGCATAAAAGAGTCGTCAAAAACCTTCTTCCCCTTGGGAGTGAAACGAACCAGGATGGCCCGGCGGTCCTCTTCGCTGGGCACCCTTTCCACCAGACCGTCCTTGACCAGGTTATCCACCACCACGGTCATATTCCCGCCGCTGACCAGCATTTTTTTACACAAATCCCCCATGATCATGGGCCCCAGGTGGCCCAGGCATTCGATAACGGCAAACTGGGCCGGGGTGATGACGAAATTTTTCAAGTGTTCGGCGTTCTTTCGGTGGAAAGTGGCCGCGGCCCTCTGCAATTTCACCCACATACTCAAGGCCAGATCGATTTTTTTTCCGTATTGTTCTGTGTTTTTCATGGGTCTCTATCCAATCAGGCTTTCATGCCGGGGAGATTAAGGGAAGCCGTATTCCCGCCGTCCACGGGAAGGGCCTGCCCGGTGATATAGCTGGCTTCATCGCTGGCTAAAAATAGAATGGCCTGAGCGACCTCCTCTGAATGGCCGTACCGCCTCAGTTCGCAGCGATAGCCCATCTTGTCGATTTTTCCCGAAGCCCGGGCGTAATCAAAGGCCCGCTTGGTCATACCGGTTTCGATCAAACCCGGACAAACGGCATTGACCCGCACATTGAACCCGCCCAGGTCACAGGCCGAGGTCATGGTGAAATTGATCAGCGCCGCTTTACTGGCGCTGTAGGCATTGCCCCCGGCCCCGCCGCGGATGCCGGCCACTGAAGCCGTATTGACAATGGCCCCGTACTTCCTAGCCATCATGTGAGGGGCGACATGCTTGCTGCCGAATACGGCCCCCAGGACATTGACCCCGAAGACCCGCTTCCAGGTCCCTTCGTTTTCGGTTTCCAGTTTGGCCATATCGCCCCCGACACCGGCATTGTTGCAGAGGATATCGATCTGGGAATAGGTTGTCAACGCCAGATCAATCAGGGCCTTGACCTCTTCCTCCACGGAAACATCCGTCTTTCGTGCGATAGCCTCCCCGCCTGCATTTTTCACCAGTTCCAGGGTCTCTTTCAAACCCCCTTCGTTGACATCAGCCAGGACCACCTTGGCCCCTTCGGCGGCAAACAATGCGGCTGTGGCCCGTCCGATCCCGTTGGCCGCCCCGGTGATTACCGCCACCTTTCCTTCTAATCTCCCTTTTTTCACATCTAATCTCCTTATTTTCTCTATCGATCTGTTGTGCCTCTCCGGCCCTTCAACCTAACCGGGTATTCGACCTGCCAATTTTTCCCTGAACGCTGGAAAGGGAAAACCCTTTATCGATAATATTTTAAATCCAAAGTATTTTTAGCATGGGAAGAGTCGGGAATGCAACAGGTTTTCAATACCGGCCGAGAAATATTTTCCCGGCCGGTATTTTTGCTGGGACCATTATGATAAATGCCGGAAGGGATTTCCGATCAGGATTTTCCGAGCTTCTTGGCCTTTTCCAGGTATTCGTCGATTTTTTTCCGGATAGCGATCTTGTCGTATTTTCCGACGCTGGTCTTGGGTATTTCATCGCAAAAGACGATATAATCGGGAAGCATCCATTTGGCCAGTTTGCCGGTTTCCACGCCTTCGGTCTCCAGAAATTTCAATAAATCGTTTTCGGTTTTCTCTGAATTGGGCAGGCAACGGGCCAGACACATGGGTCGTTCCCCCCACTTCTCATCCGGGACCCCGACATAGGTAGCCTCAAGGATAAAATCGGCGTTGCAGGTCAGATTTTCCAGCAACACCGTGGGGACCATCTCCGCCCCGCTGCGAATAACATCGGTTATTCGGTCGACGATGATAATATACCCGTCCTGATCAACTTTGGCGGCATCACCGGTATGGAACCAGCCGTCCCTCCAGGCGGCATTGGTCTTTTCCGGGTCCTTATAATATTTTTCCATGATCCAGTGACCACGGAGTACGATTTCACCGATCGTTTCGTTGTCATGGGGAACTTCCTTTCCATCTTCTCCCATGACCAAAGCGTCAATGGCCGGGTGCGGCAGGCCGGTCTTGACCCGGACCTGATCCAGCTTTTCCTTGGGCCATTCCACCATGTGGCGTTTAATCGTGGCCGTGATAACGCTGGAGAGGGTCTCGGTCATGCCGTAACCGGAGCCGACGGTGAATCGGGGAAACATCTTCTCCGCCTTGGCCTTCAAGCCCAGGGGCAGGGCCGCCCCTCCGGTCCCGACTTGGGTCAGACTGCTTAAATCATATTTCCCGAAATCGGGATATTCGATGAGCATAGCCAGCATGGTCGGCACCATGCCGGTGGCATTGACCTTTTCTGTTTGCACCAGCTCACAGAAACTCTGAGGAGTGAAGCGGCTGGGAAACACCAGCCTGCCCGCGGCATAAACATTGGCAAAAGGAGACTGCCAGGCATGGATATGGTAAAGGGGAATATTGACCATGGTCACCAACGGATTGGGGGTCGGCGGGTCATCCGGCAATTTAGGGGCCAGATAGCGGATCCCCATCATATACAGGGTTTGGAGAAAAAGCTGGCGGTGGGTAAACATCACTCCTTTGGGAAGACCGGTGGTGCCGGTGGTGTAATAAAGGACGGCATGGGTGTCTTCGTGAAAATCAGGCCAGGAAAAGGCGGAAGGCTGTTCTTTCAGCAATTCCTCGTATTCATAAAGCGGTTCGATACGCGTCTTGGGTTTACCGGTTTTTTCAGAGACCAATATAAATTTCTCCACTTTGGTTTTGATCCGGTCATACAAGGCCTCCACCAGCGGCAGGATAGCGTCGTCAAAAAAAAGGATCTTGTCCTCGGCATGGGTGATGGTATAGGCCATGTGGTCCAGGGAGAGCCGGATATTGATAGGGTGGGAAACGGCCCCGATGCAGGTGGTGGCGTAAATCGTTTCTAAGTGCCAATGGTGGTTGAGACACATGGTGGCGATCCGGTCCCCCGGCACACCCGATCGGCCGGGATTAGCACCCAAGGCAAGCAGGGCCTGCGCCAGCTTTCCGGTCCGCTCCTGCCACTGCCTCCAGGTAAAACGGTGATAGTTGCCGGCGTCATTGCGATAGACTACGCCGATATCATCCGGATAAAGATACAACGGCCTTTTCATGCAGTTTTTCAGCAATAAAGGGTAATGGATGTTGTATTGCGGATACGTGATTTCCTCGATCATGCTTCGATTCCCCTTTCTTCCTTCTTTCCTTGCCGTTAAGACCTTGGCAGGTTCAGGGGAGTATAAAATAGGTTTTAAAAGCAGGTCAAGAATAAAAAGGGTATTGAAAAAAGACTGGCTTTTTATTGACAATTAAAGAATAATCGATCCCTCGGGAAGAATACCTTTTCGGGAATGCCCAAACGTCCCCGGGGATTTGAGGGAGGTCCGGTAAAAAACCGCTCTTAAGTTACTAAAGAAGCTTGACGCTGCTTTAAGGAAAATTTTACTTTTTTTAAAGGAGGAACAGAAGATGACAGCCGATGAATCCTATCAGGTTTTAATGACCAGTCTTAACTATCCCAAATCCCAGCGTCTGCGGGCCATTCTGGTGGACCTGATGACCCCTGAACAAGCCGGAATTGTTGCCGCCCTTCCGGGAACGGCGGAAGAGGCGGCGGTTAAAACGGGAGTAGATACCGAGAAGGTCAGAAAGGAACTGGATGATCTTTTCTATGCCGGGGTGGTCTTCCCCAAAGGGGATTTTCAGGACCGGCAATTTTTCCGCTTCGCCCGGTCCATCGGACAACTTCATGACGCCACCCAGGCTTCCAAAGGGAGGGATGTGGTTAAGGACCGCGACTTTTATCGGGCCTGGCATGATTTTGTGATGAACGAATGGTATCCGGACAGGGGTAAAGTTTATGCCCAGGCTCAGAAGCCTCGGATCCGAATCGTTCCCGCTTATAAGGCTATCGAGGGTCTTCCGGATATCCTTCCCTGCGAAGATATCCGCGAAATCTATAAGGCCCAGAAACGCCTCGCCGTGGTCCCCTGTTCCTGCAGGTTTCGTACGACCGCTGTGGACGAACACTGCGCACATACGGCGGAAGAAGATCTCTGGCACTGTGTTCAGGTCAATCGCGGAGCCGATTACGCTATGGCTCGGGAGGCCGGGAAGGAATTGAACCTGGATGAGGCCATAGCGCTTATCGACCGGATTGAAGAGGATGGGCTGCTGCATACCTGGCACAATACGGCTTCCTTGACCGGGGCTAATGTCAGTTGCCATTGCTGCCGGGATTGCTGTATGATGACCGTGCCCTTGGATCTGACCAAAACCCCCCTGAATCAGTTGTGGGAAAAGAGCCGTTTTATCGCTGTGGTTAACGAGGAGAAGTGTATCGGCTGTCAGACCTGTGTAGATCGCTGTCAGTTTGACGCCATCGAAATGGTCAAGCCGGAAGGAGCGACCAGGTCCAAAAAGATGAAGGCCAAAGTGAATCCCGAAGCCTGTTTCGGCTGCGGGGTTTGTGTGGTCGGCTGCGATCAGGTCCAGGCCCTGTCCATGAAACTGGTCCGGCCCCCGGATCATATCCCGGCCGCAGCGGAATAACCGCCGTACCCATCCCTGAAATCTGAAACGCTGGCGGGAGGTGAAGACCTTTGGATTCAACCGGATGGTTTGATGACCTCAGGCCTTTTGCCTCCCGCCTCAAACCTCTTTATCCATATCTCCCGGTGATGTAATCGTTGGTCCGGTCATCCTGGGGCTTGGTGAAAATCTGTCCTGTCGGCCCGAATTCGATCAGATCCCCCAAAAGCATAAACCCGGTTTCTTCGGAAATCCGGGCTGCCTGCTGCATGTTGTGGGTGACGATGACGATGGTGAAATTTTGTTTAAGTTCCAGCATCAGGCTTTCGATCTTCTCTGTGGCCATAGGATCCAGGGCCGAACAGGGTTCGTCCATAAGCACGATGCGGGACTTGAGGGCCACGATACGGGCGATACAAACCCTTTGCTGCTGTTCCAGGGTCAGCGTCAGGGCCGATTGTTTCAGCTTGTCCTTTAAATTGTCCCAAAGCCCCACGGCCGATAGGGCCTGAAAGGCAATCTCCTCCCATTTCTTTTTTTCCGACGGCAGTTCATTATGGACCTTGAGGCCGAAAAGGACATTCTCCAGAATGGACAGGGGGAAAGGATTGGGCCGCTGGAAGACCATGCCCACATCCTTGCGCAACTGAATTAAATTGGTCTTGGGGGCGTAGATATCCTGATCCCCGATAATGACCTGTCCCTCGATTCGGATCCCGTCGATCAGATCGTTCATCCGGTTCAGACAGCGGAGCAGGGTGGATTTTCCGCACCCCGAAGGACCGATCAGGGCGGTGATGGTCTTCTCCTTAAACGAGGAACAGATATCTTTCAAGGCCTGAAAGGGACCGTAATACAGATCCAGATTTTTTATGGTAATGGCCGCCACAATCCCTCTCTTTTATCCGAATCGTCCCGAAACATAATCTTCGGTACGTTTATCCGCAGGGCTGGTGAAAAGTTTATCCGGCGGGCCATATTCGACCAGATCCCCCATCAGAAAAAAAGCGACCTTGTCCGAAATACGGGCGATCTGTTTGGTGTTGTTGCTGACCAGGATGATGGTATAGTCTTTTTTCAGACTGCGCAGGGCCTCTTCGATCTTGGCCGTGGAAATGGGGTCCAGACCGGAAGTCGGTTCATCTAAAAGAATGACCTCGGATTGCATAGCCAGGGTGCGGGCGATGCAAAGACGCTGCTGCTGTCCCCCGGAAAGATTGAGGGCTGATTCGAAGAGCCGATCCTTTACTTCGTCCCAGAGGATAGCCGCCCGCAGGCTTTGTTCCACCCGTTCATCCAGGCGACGACGTTCCTTCAAGCCATGGATCTTGGGACCGAAGGTTAGATTCTCATAAATGGACCGAGGCAGGGGGATCGGTTTGGCAAAGACCATGCCCACCCTGGCTCGAAGCCGGTTGACGTCATAATGGGAGCGGAGAATGTCCTCCCCGTCCAGGTACACCTTGCCGCGGATCAGGATATTGGGGATCAGATCGGACAAACGGTTTAAAATCCGCAGCAGCGTGCTCTTCCCGCTGTTGGACGGTCCCATGATCCCGGTAATCTGGTTTTTAGGAACGTCCAGGGAGATGGACTGCAGGGAGGATTCGTTCCCGTAAAGAACGGTCAGCTCTTTAACCTGTATTTTATTCTGATCAAATTCAGGCATTTTTATTCTGAAATCCGCTTTCGAGACTATGAGAATTTTTTCATGAACATCCGCATAAGCAGATAGGCACTGATATTGATGATCAGGATCAGCAGGACCAGGATGGCCGCCGTACCATAGGCCATGGACATGGAAATCCCTTCCCTGGCCAAAATATAAAAATGGACCGCCAGAGTCCGTCCGGATTCAAAGATGGATTCCGGAAAGCGGAGTGAAGAACCGGCGGTAAAAATGATGACCGCGGTCTCCCCCACCGAACGGGCGATACTCAGAACGATCCCGGTCATGATCCCCGGAAGGGCCGAAGGCAGGACCACCCGGGTAATGGTTTTCCATTTCCCCACCCCCAGAGAAAAGGCCACTTCCCTGTATTCCCGGGGAACAGCCAGGATGGATTCCTCGGAAGTGCGTATAATGGTAGGCAGCAGCATGGTGGAGAGGGTCAGACCGCCGGAGAGCAGGCTCCACCCCCAGCCGAAGGCCATGACGAAAATGGCAAAACCGAAAAGACCGAGAATAATGGAAGGGATACCGGCCAAGGACTCCGTCCCGAAGCGGATAATTTTGGTGATCAAACCCTCTCGGGTGTACTCGGTCAGGAAAATGGCTGTCCCCAGACCCAAAGGTGTGGCAAAGAATAGGGCGATACCGATAAGATAAACCGTGCTGACGATAGTCGCCCATATGCCGCCGGAACGGCCCATGTCCACCGGGTTACTGGATAAAAAAGTCCAGGAAATCTGCGGGAGTCCGTTAAAAAAAATAAAAAAGATAATAAAAAAAAGAATACCGATGGTCAACCCGGTCAACCCCCACAGGAGGACCTTCATGATTTTCTGGGAAAGGGTGGGGTTGATGTGCATCATTTTTTCCGCATGAGTGCATTGGCCAGGATATTCAGGCCCATGATAAATATAAAAAGAATGATGCCGGCGGCGAAAAGGGCCGTTCGATGGTCTCCGGCCGAATACCCCATTTCCAGGGCGATGGTGCTGGTCAGGGTCCTCACTGGATCCAGAATGGAAACAGGGATTTTCAAGGCGTTTCCGGCCACCATAATCACGGCCATGGTTTCTCCGATGGCCCGGGCCATTCCCAGGATGATAGCCGTCACCACCCCGGAGCGGGCCGCGGGTAAAATAACCAGACGGATGGCCTGCCAATGGGTGGCCCCCATGGCCAGGGCCCCTTCCTTATAAAGTAAAGGGACAGCCTGGATGGCGTCAATGGAGATACTGGTGATGGTCGGCAGGATCATAATGGCCAAAATAATCGAAGCCGCCAACAGGGACAGGCCAGGTCCGCCGAGATATTCCCGGATCAGCGGGACCAGCAGGATGACCCCTAAGAAACCAAAGACCACCGAAGGAATACCGGCCAAAAGCTCAATGGTCGGTTTCAGAAAGACTAAGAGACGGGGAGGGCAAAACTCGGCCAGGGTAATGGCACAGGCCAGGGCCAGGGGTACACCCATAACGATGGAGCCGAAGGTCACGGCCAGGGAGGAAATGACCATGGATAAAATACCGAAATGACCCTTGGTCGGTGCCCATTTGGCACTGAAAAGAAAATCGTTTATCCCGGCTTTCAAGATCAGCGGAAAGCCTTCCTTAAAAATAAAAGCGGTGATCAACAAAAGGATACTGATGGCGGAAAAGGCCAGGAGAGTGAGGATTTTTTCGATTACTTTCTCTTTCATCCTATCGGACCCCCACCAGGCCTTCCTTTTCTAAAATTTCCTGACCTTCCTTGCTTAATACAAAATCGATAAAGCGGCTTGCCAGAGCAGTAGGCTTGCTTGGGGAGACGAAGATAAAAGGGCGGGTCAGGGTATAACGGTTGCTTTTGATCGTTTGTAAATCGGGGATAATGGAATTGACCGCTAAGGGCTTGACCTGATGATTGATGATGCCGAAAGAGATATAACCGATGGATTGGGGATTATTGGCAATGATTTCCCTGACCGATCCGTTGGAATCCTGAACCAGGGCTTCATCGGATATCTCCATTTTATTCATAACCAGGCTTTCAAAGGCATCCCTGGTACCCGAGCCCTCTTCCCGATTGACAAAATAGATAGGTTTATCATCCCAGCCCAAACGGGCCCAGGAACGGATTTTGCCTGAAAAAATCCCCTGCAACTGCTCCAGGGAAATGTCTTTTACCGGGTTAGTGGGATGAACGATAACGGCAATACCGTCCTTGGCGATAATAATTTTGCTCAGGTCCTCTTCATCCTTGTGCAATGCGCGAGAGGAGGTACCGATTTGAGCCGCCTTTTCCCGGCAGGCCTTGATGCCCGCGGTAGACCCTCCCCCTTGGACATTGATGATAAATTTGGGATCAATATCCATATAGATCTCGGCCAGTTTCTCGGCAAAGGGCTGGACGGAGGTAGAACCGGCGATAGTCAGAACCTGTGAATGGATGGAGCCTTTGGACCCGCAACCAAAGGCCGTGAGCAAAATCAGCGCTGTCACCCACCCGATCCCGACCTTTAACATTCCCATGAGATGAACCCTTTTCTGTGAGATCCCTCCGATTCAGAGGCAAAGGAACTGTTATTTTTTTTGGCGCGCCCGGCCCGACTCGAACGGGCGGCCTGCGGATTCGAAGTCCGACGCTCTATCCGACTGAGCTACGGGCGCACGCAAGGTCACCATACTAAAAATCCATTCCAAATTCAAGAAATTCAATACAGCCGGCTCCAAAGAAGAAATTCAATTTAACCGGACACTTATTCTTGTTGAAACGGTTATTGAGGTGTGCTATTAAAAATTTTTACATTTCTTTTTCCCGGAGGGTACTTTTCATGTTCGTTTTTGGGAATTTTTTAGTTGCCGCGGCAAAAATTCTGGACATTATCCTGACCCTCTACACCTGGATCATTATCGCCCAGGCCATTATCTCCTGGGTCCGCCCTGATCCCTATAATCCGATTGTCCGCTTCCTCTATGGGGTCACGGAACCGGTGTTAAGGCCTATGCGTCGTTATCTGCCGCTGAATTGGGGGGGGTTTGATTTTTCTCCCCTGCTGATCCTTCTGGTTATTATCTTTTTGCAGGAATTCTTGATAAAGACCCTGATTCAACTGGGTTACCGATTGGGTTAGATGGTCTTAATAAAAAAATCCCCTCCCGCTCTTTATTCCTCCCCTTACCCACCTTTTTTAAAACCCGTTCTTCAAGGGACTACTATCCAGATATGGGTCCGGCCCGGGGCCAAAAAAACAACCTGGGCCGGTCAATACCGGGATGCCTTGCAGTTACTGGTTCAGGCCCCACCGCTGGAAGGAGCGGCCAACAAGCATTGTATCGACTTTCTGGCCGGCTGGTTCGGGATAAAAAAGTCGGAAGTGGTGCTGCTGAAAGGAGAAAAATCCCGCTCTAAAGTTTTTTTATTGAAAGGTCTGGCAGGGGAAAAATGCCGGGAACTTATTCCAGCCCCTGATCAAAATCTGTTGAAATAACGGATGGATAATAGTCGTCAACCATTTCCAGGTCAAACCATTGCCTTTTGGCCAAAGCGCATCGGATATTCAAGGCACAATATTTCATACAAATAGCGTCAGAGCGGTTAAAGTGACTAAAGCAATCAAATCGGCCCCGTAATTGCTGGGGTGTGAATAGCGGCTTCATATATGCCTCCTTAAAAAAAGCCTGTTGGCATACAGGGATTAAGCGTTGGACAACACCGGGGAATTCCTTAAGTAAAATCGAAGAGTTAAAGAGATGTCGCTAAGGAAAAGCGTTGCATGGACAGTATATTAGCCCAAGCTGTCTGGATTGTCCAGACAAAAAGGGGGTAAAGGGCTAAAAAGCATAACCTATTGATTTATTTTTTA
Source organism: Thermodesulfobacteriota bacterium (assembly GCA_040755035.1). GTDB lineage: Bacteria > Desulfobacterota > RBG-13-43-22 > RBG-13-43-22 > RBG-13-43-22 > RBG-13-43-22. The sequence goes on along the minus strand of JBFMBU010000115.1, from coordinate 22,087 downwards.
TTATTTATAAATAAAAGGATTCTCTTCCTCTCCTTCCCTTATAATCCGGAGAAATTACCGAAAAGGAGATATAGGCGGGCGAAGTTGCCTTTTAAAGAACCGGCGGTCTTGACCAAGGCCTCCTGGTTTCCCGAGGCAAGCAGTTGGGAAAGCTGAACCAGAATTTTTCCTTCCTGCTTCACCATGTCTTCATAGTTGGAAGCTTTCTCTTCATTAAACCCGAACAGTCTCCGATCCAAATTCCTCTTTTCCACCTCGGACCATAGCGTGGAAAGGTGGGAGAGCAGGGGTTTCAAGGAGGAGGGATCCCCGCCGGATTGCTTAATGGCCACCGCTTTATCGTAAAACCCTTCCATCGGATCATGAAAAGCGGTCAAGTGGTCGGGCAGATAATCGATGCCCATGGTGCTTCTGGCCTTCCAGAACCCGGTTCTTAGGCCTTCCAGTGCCTCATGGGCATCATGGCGTTTGCCCCGGGCCAGCATTTTTTTTGCCTCCTGAATATTCTTTTCAGCCTCTTTTAAGGCCGTTTGGAGAACCGGGGTCTCCCTGTCGGCTTTGGATAGAGACTTCTGAAACTGTTCCCAGGCTTTTTCCAGGCGGCTGAAGGCCTCCTTCACCTGCATTTCAGGTTTATCCGGCTGATTGGTCAACGCCAGAGCCGGTATATAATCCCGGTCCAGCAGGACCATATCATCAATAAGCCCGGCCGAGACCGGTAAGGAGAGGAAAAACATCCACCCCAGTAAAATGATCCCCAATCCTTTCGGTAACTTATTCCCTTTCATCTCTTCCTCCTATCATTTTTTGATATTCCGCTTTAATATACCCTGCTTTAATATACCCTGCAGATTCTCTCTTGGCAAGGCCCTGTTGACCCTGACTGTTTCCAGGACCGATTCTCCTTATCATGGTGCCCCGATTTTATGAATCGTGGGCACCTTGGCCACATTGGGGGAGAGAAATCCCGGCAGCCGGAGTCTTCCCGAAAAAAAATAATAATTCTTGACTTAAATCAATGGCGAAAGAAAAAAAATGATTATATTAAGGCCCATCAAGCGCATGCTGAGTGAAAAAATCTGACCGAAAAAGGAGAACGAAAAAATGATGTTTTGTAACCAATGTGAACAGACTGCCAAAGGAGAAGGATGTACCAAAATCGGGGTTTGCGGAAAGCAGCCGGATGTGGCCGCCCTGCAAGACCTGTTGATTTATGCCTTGAGGGGCTTATCCCATGTGGCCATTGAAGGCCGTAAACTCGGGGTGAACGAACCTAAGGTCAACATCTTCGTTTGTGAAGCCCTCTTTTCCACCTTGACCAATGTTGATTTTGATCCGAACCGATTTTTGGAATGGATCAATCAGACGGTATCCTGGAGAGAAACCTTGAAAGAAAAGATCAAGGCTGCCGGGGGACAGAATCAATTCAGCGAAGGTCCGGCTGTTTTTATACCGGAATCCACTCTGAACGGGATGGTTCACCAGGGCGAAGGGGTGGGGATTAATTCCGACCCCTCGGTGGATAAAGACATCCATTCCCTCCAGTGGACCCTGACCTACGGTCTCATGGGAGTGGCCGCCTATGCCGACCATGCTCATATCCTGGGGCAGGAGGACGATGCCGTGTACTATTTTATTCAGGAAGGGCTGGCCGCAACTTTGAACAAAGACCTGACCTTGAATGACTGGGTCGGGCTGGTCCTGAAATGCGGCGAAAACAACCTGCGGGCCATGGAACTGCTCGATGCCGGCAATACCGGGACCTACGGGCATCCGGTGCCCACAGCAGTACCTTTGGGGGCCAAGAAGGGCAAGGCCATTCTGGTTTCCGGTCATGATCTGAAGGACCTGGAAGAGGTCCTGAAACAAAGCGAAGGGAAAGGGATTACTATTTATACCCATGGGGAAATGCTTCCCACCCACGGCTATCCTGAATTGAAAAAGTATTCTCATTTTTACGGCCATTATGGAACCGCCTGGTTTAACCAGGGGAAAGAGTTTGCCGATTTCCCAGGGGCTATTCTGATGACCACCAACTGTATTCAGAAACCCAAAGAATCCTATCAGGGGAATCTCTTCACCACCGGATTGGTAGGGATGCCCGGGGTCGTTCATATCAAAAACAAAGATTTCACCCCTTTGATTGAAAAGGCCCTGGCCCTACCTGGATACGCTGAGGACATCGACCGCGGGCAAGTGACCACCGGTTTCGGACGCAATGCGGTTTTAGGCGTGGCCGACAAGGTCATTGAAGCCGTCAAGAATAAAGACATCCGTCATTTCTTTTTAGTGGCCGGCTGTGACGGCGCCAAACCGGGGCGCAATTACTATACGAAATTCGTGGAACAGACCCCCAAGGACACAGTGATCCTGACTCTGGCCTGCGGCAAGTTCCGCTTTTTTGATAAAGACCTGGGAGACATCGGCGGCATCCCCAGACTGCTGGACATCGGCCAATGCAATGATGCCTATTCAGCCATCCAGATCGCCGTGGCCTTGTCCAAGGCCTTTAACGTGGGGGTAAACGATCTGCCTTTGTCCATGATCCTTTCCTGGTATGAACAAAAGGCCGTAGCCATTCTCTTGACCCTGTTTTATCTGGGGATCAAAAATATCCGCTTAGGGCCTTCTTTGCCGGCCTTCATTACACCCAATGTTTTAGATGTGCTGGTCAAGAACTTCAATATTATGCCCATCAGCACCCCGGAAGAAGACTTAAGGGCGATTTTGGGAGACCCCATTGAAATCGACGACGATTTATTGGTAACAGACTTGGGTTCTGTAGCCGTTGGGGTAAAATTAAAGTAATCCCTTTGCCTCGGGTTGGCGGGACTTGGAGAAATTGGCCACAAATCGGACCAAGTATCCATCCCCCAACCCCGCTTTAAGTTGCATGGTTTTGGCCTTAAACCTTAGCCCTTGAACCTTACCTGGAGATAGTTACCCCATTAAATTTCTGAAATTTCCTTGCCCCTTTGCTCCAAACTGCAGTCCCTTTAACCTGACCTCCGCTAATTTTCTCCTTGACCGCCTCTTTTTCTTTTCCTATACTTTTTCGAAGAATTGGGATCCTTCCGAATTGGAAATTTAACAAAGAGACTGAGATAAATAAACCCAAAAGAAAGAGGTGCCTTATGAAATTTGAAATCACGCCTAACGTCCACTGGGTGGGCAAAATTGATTGGGAACTGCGCAAGTTTCATGGCGAGGAATATTCAACTCATCGCGGCACGTCCTATAATGCCTATCTGGTCCGGGATGAAAAGATCGCGCTCATCGATACGGTCTGGATGCCCTTTGCCAAAGAGTTTGTGGCCAACTTAGAAAAGGAAATTGATCTCAATAAGATCGACTATGTCATCGCCAATCATGCCGAAATGGATCATTCCGGGGCCTTGCCGGAGCTGATGCGCCGAATTCCCGACAAACCGGTCTATTGCACCGCCAACGGTGTCAAATCGCTCAAGGGCCATTATCATCAGGACTGGGACTTCCATGTGGTCAAAACCGGCGACAAGCTGTCCCTGGGGAAAAAAGATCTGGTCTTTGTCGAGGCCATGATGCTCCATTGGCCGGATTCCATGATGGAATATCTGACCGATGACGCTATCCTGTTTTCCAACGACGCCTTCGGTCAGCATATTGCCAGCGAACACCTCTTCAATGATCTGGTTGTTCAATCGGAGCTTTTTGAGGAAGCGATAAAATATTATGCCAATATTCTTACCCCATTCTCCCCCCTGGTTACAAAAAAAATCAATGAAGTGGTTGGTTTGAACCTGCCGGTCAATGCCATCTGTCCCAGCCACGGGGTGATCTGGCGAAACAACCCGCTGCAAATCGCCCAAAAATACCTGGAATGGGCCGCGGATTTCCAGGAAAATCAGATCACCATCATTTACGATACCATGTGGAACGGCACCAGGAAGCTGGCGGAGACCATCGCCAAAGGCATTAAGCAAAAAGACGCCCGGGTGACGGTCAAGCTCTTTAATGTCTCCCGCAGTGACATCAACGATGTGATCACCGAGATCTTCAAGTCCAGGATGATTCTATTGGGCTCCCCGACCATCAATAAAGGGATCCTTTCGGCTATGGCCACGCTGATCGAAATGATAACCGGTCTGAAGTTTAAAAACAAAAAAGCCGCGGCCTTCGGCTGCTACGGCTGGAGCGGGGAGAGTGTAAACATCCTGAACGATCATTTATCAAAGGCCGGATTTGAATTAATCGGAGAGGGGCTGAAAGCGATGTGGCAGCCGAGTGATGAAGAATTAGCACAAGCCCTGGCCTTCGGCAATACCGTGGCGGCCAAGGGATAACCCTGGTTATCTAAAAGATAGGAGAAATTCCTGATTCGGAATCCTGACTCCTTTATCCGTATCAGTTTAGTTTTATTAAAAACGGAAAAATCCTTTTTTGCCACCGACAAAGGCGGGACAGGAGGAAGACGACTTGTCTTCCTCCTACCGTCAGGCCCTTCGGGCAATGAAAACCCTGCTCATTCCCAATCCAGCAGTCTTTTTTCCCCCTCAAGCATTCTGATGGAGGTGACATCCTGGCTGACTTCAAGGGTCCCTTTGTATTGGCCTTTGCCGTCTCGGACGGCAAAATAACGAATCTGAATAAAACGCCCTTTGAGCTGGATATGGAAATCGGCGCTGTCCTTCCGGCCGTCCTTGAATTCCTGGAGTATCTTCTCCACAATATGAACACTTTTCGGCGGATGACAATTCTGGACCGTCCGGCCGATCACCCCGGGGCTCCTGGGGAATATCCTGTCTTCTGTCGCTGAATAGTAGGCCACCTTATCGTCTTCATCGACAAAAGAAATATCCAGCGGCAGATGAGTCAGGAGAAGATTGATCTGCTCCGGGGATAGCATCCCGGTATCCAAAGCCAGGCTGCCGACCTTGTCCTGAGGAAGCTTTTCCTGATAGGCCTCTTCGAAGGGACTCCATTTTTCCACCGATTCGAGCCAGGCAAAGCCGATTTCCTCTTCGCCGTGCTTGACCCGCTGCCATTCCTCTTCCACCAGCGTTTCCAAGGCCATGGGGAAAAGGATATGGTCCTCTTTGTAAATCATATCGTTTACCATCTGGATCAGTTTTTTTACTTCTTCCAAGGCTACCGTCCCGGCCTTGGTTTTTTCCGTGACCTCCTTCAACAAGGCCCGGATATCGTCATCGATGGCCCACATTACCTTGGAGGGGCCGGAAATCCCGCGGTCCTCGAGTATGGGAAAAAGCTGATTTTCCTTTCTCAGATAGTGAATCTGGATGGAGGAGAGCTGTTCCAGGAGGGACAGGAATATATCTTTTTCTTTTTGGATATCGTGCAGGGCCTGAATCTGCCTGATGAAGCCCTCGGCCCGACGGTTTTCAAGCATAAAGGTATGCACCGGATGACCGGCCGGCAGACCGGGAACGGTTTTTTCCTCCAGCGATTCTTTGAAGACCTCCACGTGGACATCGCAGAGTCTCTTCACTTCTTCTTCCGGCATCCCCTCGCTGATCAACTGTTGCTCCATCTGGGCGATTTCCGAAGGGGCCACGTCTTTGACCAGCTCCAGGAACCGTTGTTTCAACACCTTGAGGTCTTCGCCCTTATGAAGGTCTTTGATGATTTCCTTCAGGGCCGCTATACGATCCTCTGAACCGGTGGGGACCGGGCTCTTTACAAGGACTTCGACGCTGATCTCCTGGCCGGTCTCTTTTTCTATCTCCCGGGCCACGGCCTTCATCAGGGTATCGAGATCCATCCCTCCGATCATGGCCGCTTTACTCAAGGTGGCTACCCTCCCCAGGGTTTTTCTGACCAAGGGATTGTCCAAGGCCTTGAAATGGGGATTCAGTTGAATTAAAAAATCTTTCAAAAAGGGGTAGGCGGAAAGCAGTTCATCCACTTTGGTCTTAGGGCTTAGTTGCATAGCGGGCCTCCTTTTAAATGATTGCCTGGTAAACGGATAGGTCTCAATTTTTCGTGGACCAGGGCATGCCATTTTTCCTGTTCCCCTTGGCCTGTGATTTCCATTTCAAACTTTTCAAAATCCTCAATCAGTTGTTCCATCTCCTTATTGTTCCCTCGCCGGGTAACATGATGCGGATAATTTACAACCCATACCCGTGCTATTCCTGGCCTGCAATATCCCTATCTCAACTACAGGGCGATGTCAATAACTATGGGAAGTGTCCCCTTTTAAGTATTGGGCTCCTAAAGAAAAGGCCCGATCTAAACGAACGGGCCTCATTTTTTTTCTGGCTCCCCGGGACGGACTCGAACCGCCGACCAAGTGGTTAACAGCCACCCGCTCTACCGACTGAGCTACCGGGGAATATAGTAATTTCTGATGTTAGATTGCGGATTGCGGAATGGAATATAACGCAAAACCGTTTCTAAATCAAATTATTCTTCTTTAGGGTCTGTTTTTGACTCTGCTGCTGCGGACAATCCCTCCAATTTTAACAACCGCTCATATTCCTCGTTCACCCGTTTCTGGATAGTTTGAATCAGTTCCGGGGTCAGATGGCTGAACCGGCGTTGTCCTTTTAAATAGTCTTCCACCGCTTTGGGTCTGTTGTTCTTACGGACCACGTAATTGCCTTCGATGACTTCGAACAAAGGGAAGATGTTGGTTTCCACTACCAGCCGGCTGACTTCAATCGCCAGATCGGTACCATGCCTCCAACCCGTAGGGCAGGGGGAATAGACATGGAGATAGGCCGGGCCTTTGATCATAGCCGCCTTTTTAGCCTTATTCATCAGATCCAGATGGTAGGCCGGAGAAGCCGTGGCCACATAGGGTACATTATGGGCGGCTATGATAGCCGCCAGATTTTTTTTCCAGGTGGTCTGCCCGGGGGTCATTTTGCCGGCCGGTGAGGTAGTGGTCATGGCCCCGTAAGGGGTGGAGCTGGATCGTTGGATCCCCGTATTCATATAGGCCTCGTTATCCAGACAGACATAAACGAAATCATGCCCCCGTTCCATAGCCCCGGAAAGAGACTGAAGACCGATATCGGCTGTTCCGCCATCCCCGGCAAAGGCCACGACAGCTATCTTCTTCTCCGGAATTCTCCCTTTGGCCATTAAGGTTTTCAACCCCACCTCTATACCGGAGGCGACGGCGGCGGTGTTCTCAAAGGCTACATGAATCCAGGGTACGGCCCAGGCAGTCTGTGGATAGGGAGAAGAGATGATCTCCATACAGCCCGTGGCACTGACCACAATCATGGGGCTGCCGATAGCTTTGGCCACCAGTCTTAAAGCCAAGACCTCACCGCACCCCTGGCAGGCCCGATGTCCGAAGACAAAAGGTTCTTCTTGAGGCAGAGTCTTGGGGGTAAATCTTTTAAAATCCTTCAAGTCTTCAGCAATCATTTCTCACGTACCCCGATCATTTCATAGCGCATTTCTTTGCCTGATTTGGCATATTTTTCGGCCTTGGCCGACATCTCGGAAAAGACCTCCACGGTCAGATCCCGCCCCCCCAAACCGGCCACAAATTCGGCCACATAGGGGTGCTCTTTTTTATCAAAGAGAGCGGATTTGATTTCCAACCCTACCGGCCCTCCCGGCCCGCCCGGGGACAGGGCCCGGTCTACCACAGCCAGCACTTTGGCCTCCCGGATGGCCTGGAAAAACTCCTTAAAGGGAAAGGGGCGCCAGAGGCGAATGTGGATCAGACCCACCTTCTGTCCTTTTTCCCGCATGACATCTACAGCGGTCATAGCTGTTTCGGAAATACTGCCCATGGTCACCAGCAGGGTCTCCGCCCCCTTGGTCTTATAACTCTCCACCGGTTTATAGGTTCGACCGAACTGTTTTTCGAAATCCTTCCAGACCTCGGCCACCACCTTTTGAGACCCGATTAAAGCCTCTTCAATTTGTTTTTTGACTTCGATGAAGACATCGGGACTGCCGAAGGCGCCGATAGTAACAGGATTATCCGGGTCAAGACGCAGGGTGGGTTTAAAAACCGGCAGAAATCGATCGACCATTTCCTGCTCCGGCATATCCACCGGTTCTATGACATGACTTAGAATAAAGCCATCCAGATTGACGGCTACCGGAAGCAGCACCCGGGGATCTTCTGCGATTTTAAAGGCTTGAAGAGTCAAGTCCACAGCCTCCTGACCGTTGATGGCGAAAAGTTGAATCCATCCGCAATCCCGTTCGGCCATAATATCGCTCAAATCATTCCAGATATTGATAGGGGCTGAAAGGGCCCGATTGACCACGGTCATCACCAGTGGGAGACGGATACTGGAGGTAATAAACATTATTTCGTGCATCAAAGCCAGCCCCTGGGAGGCGGTAGCGGTATAGGCCCGGGCCCCCACCGCAGCCGCTCCCATGGCCGCACTCAGGGCCGAGTGTTCCGATTCCACCGGGACAAAGGCGGCTTTCAGCTCCCCATCAGCCACCAGTTCGGAAAGGTGTTCCACGATATGGGTTTGAGGGGTTATGGGATAAGCGGCGATAACATCTGCATTGGCCAACTTAACGGCCTCGGCAACGGCGATGGAAACCTCCATCCCTTTTCGACCGGACATAATTATTGTTCCTCCGAAATCATTTGAATGGCCTCTTTAGGACACTCCCGGGCGCAAATTCCGCATCCCTTGCAATAATTGCCGTTCCAGTCATAATAACCGTCTTCCCTCAGGCTGTAGGCCATATCCGGACAATAGATCCAACAGAATCCGCATTTGATGCATTTTTCATAGTCGGTCCGGGGACGGAAATTGGAACGCCAGTCACCGGTCTTGAATTGTCTGGCATTTCCGGCTTCCGGGATGGCGCAACCCAAAGGGACTTCTTTCCAGGGGTGAAGGGCCTCTATTTTTGCCACGCTGTTTACTCCTTGATCATAGTCTCTTCATAGGCCCTTTTCATGGCCTTTTTATTTCTTTCGGCGATCTTCCCAAAACGTTTATTCAAGGGCTGTTCCATGGACGACAAAGAGGTAATTCCGGCGGCCCGGATCAAGGCCCCCAGCATGGTGGTATTGGTAATGGGTACGTTCATCTCTTCCATGGCGATCTTGCCGGCGTCCACCAGGGCCATCCGGCCCTTAAATCCGATGACTTCCCGAAGCTGCGCCAGGGATTTAGCCGAATTTATAACCAGAGTCCCCTGGGCTTTCAAACCGGCGGAAACATCCACAATATCTAATAAGGTCGGATCGAGCACCACTACGATATCCGGTTCGTAGACTTTGGAACGGATACGAATCGGGGAAGAACTGACCCGTAAAAAAGCCACTACCGGTGCGCCGCGGCGTTCCGGGCCAAAAAGGGGGAAAGCCTGGGCATATTGCCCTTCCTCAATAGCCGCCAAAGCTATCAATTCGGCTGAGGTTACGGCTCCTTGACCGCCTCGCCCATGAAATCGAACTTCGATCATTTTAGTATTCCTTAACGATCCTCAGAGGATTTTTTACAAAAGTAATCTTTTTAGCATAAGAAAAAATGGGATGTCAAGAACAAAGTGGCTTCTTCTTAAGCCAAAAATTCCCGGCTGTCGCTGACAACGCTCTCCAGGGGCAGAGCAATCAATCCGGTCCGGGCGATCTCCTTGATCTTGAAGGGCGCCAGGGCCATTAGCAGGGTATTGATCCGGCGTTCGTTGCCGGAAAACTCCAGGGTGGCGGTTTGATCCGAGATATCGACGATAGTGGCCCCGAAGGAATTGGCCACCTGAATCAATTCCACCCGTTTTTCCGGAGGAAGGAAGACGGTCATCAGGATCAGTTCCCGGGTGATGGACTGGGAATATTTTAAATCGATGACTCCGATAACATCGATCAATTTTCGGAGTTGTTTATTAACCTGCTCTAATATGGCCTCATCCCCGGTCACCACCAAGGTGATGCGGGTGATGTCCGGACGCTCGGTGATCCCGGCTACGATGCTCTCAATGTTATAGGCCCGACGGGCGAAGAGGCCGGCCACGTGGGACAGGACCCCGGGGTGATTGCGAACCAAAACGGAAACGACCTGGCGCATTTTACCATCCTCTAATTTTTTTTAATTTACATCCATAAATTCACTGATCCCCTTACCGGCCGGAACCATGGGAATCACGTTTTCCTCCGGGGCCACCCGGAAATCGAGCAAATAGGGTTCCGGGACCGAGAGGGCTTTTTCCAAAGCCGGCAGGACCTCCTCTGTTTTATAAACGATTTGACCTTGAATGCCGTAACCTTCGGCCACTTTGACGAAATCGGGGTTGAACTCAAAATGGGTCTGGGAATAGCGCTTTTCGCAAAACAGTTCCTGCCATTGACGGACCATGCCCAGATAACCGTTATTGAACAAACAAATTTTAACCGCTATATTGTAGGTCCGGGCCGTGGCCAGTTCCTGAATATTCATCTGGAAACTGCCGTCTCCGGAAACCAGGATCACGGTCTTGTCCGGACAACCCACCTGGGCGCCGATGGCTGCCGGAAAACCATAACCCATGGTCCCCAAACCGCCGGAGGTGATAAAGGAGCGGGGTTTCCGGGTGGTCACATACTGGGCGGCCCACATCTGATGCTGCCCAACATCAGTGGCCACGATCAGGTCGCGATCCCGGATGGTATTGATACATTCCAAAATATATTGGGGTTTGAGTTCCCCTTCTTTTTGATAGGCTAAAGGGTATTCCGCCTTCCACTGGTTGATCCTTTCCAGCCATCTTTTCCGTTCTCCCCCCTTTGTTTTTCCACGTATCTGCCCCAATACGGTTTTCAAGTCTCCAACGATAGGGATATCGATATTGACCCTTTTTCCTATTTCCGCCGGATCGATGTCGACATGGATGATCTTGGCCTGGGGGGCGAATTTTTTTACATCTCCGGCTACCCGGTCGTCAAAGCGCGCCCCCAGGGCCAGAATCAAATCTGCGTGAAAAACGGCATAATTGGCATAACGGGTGCCGTGCATCCCGAGCATCCCTAAATAAAGCGGATCGTCTTCCGGGAAGCTCCCCTTGCCCATAAGCGTAGTGGTGATGGGAATATTGGCCGATCGGATAAAAGCGGTCAGTTCCTCCGTGGCATTGGCGGAAATGACCCCACCCCCCACATAGGCTACCGGTCTTTCGGCTTCCTTCAAGGCCCGCAGCATGGCTTCGATTTGTTTGGGATGCCCCTTGACCGTCGGGTGATAACTGGGGATCTGAACTTCCTTGACCGGTTTGTATTTTGTCCGCCCTTCCTGGATGTCCTTGGGCAGGTCGATCAGTACCGGCCCCGGACGACCGGTCCGGGCGATATAAAAGGCTTCCTTTAAGGTTCGGGCCAGGTCATTGATATCTTTAACCAGATAATTATATTTGGTGACGGGGATGGAGATGCCGTAAATATCGGCCTCCTGAAAACTGTCGTTACCGATCAGGGAAGTGGCCACCTGACCGGTTAAGGCCACCAAGGGGACGGAATCCATATAGGCGTTGGCTAAGCCGGTGACCAAATTGGTTGCGCCGGGTCCGGAGGTGGCAATACAAACCCCTACTTTGCCCGTGGCCCGGGCGTACCCGTCGGCGGCATGGGCCGCCCCCTGTTCATGACGGGTGAGGATGTGCCGGATAGGACATCCGTAAAGGGCGTCATATAAAGGAATAACCGCTCCTCCCGGAAATCCGAAAAGGACATCCACATTTTCATCCCTCAAAACCTCGACTATAATTTCCGACCCTTTTTTCAAACCTGCGGTCATGATACTACGCATCCCTCCTGCTTTCCAAAGCCGTTTTGATGGTCCAGTTGTCCATATATTTTATATCCCCGCCCATGGGAATCCCATAGGCGATCCGTGTCAACCGTATTTCCGGCTTCCTGTTTCGGATTTGTTCCAGTAAAAAAGAGACGGTGGCCTCCCCTTCCGCGGTGGGGTTGACGGCCAGAACAACCTCCGTGATGGGTTCCTGATCCAGCCGTTCCATTAATTCCCGGATACGGAGATCCCGAGGACCGACCCCGTCGATGGGAGAAAGCGTGCCCTGCAGGACATGATATTTCCCCCTGAATCCTCCGGCTTTTTCCAGGGCCAGAAGGTCTCCCGGGCCTTCCACCACACAAAGGAGGCCCGATTCCCGACCTTGATTTCGGCAAAAGGGACAGGGATCTTCTTCGGTCAGATTGAAACAAATAGAGCAGGAACGTATCTTTTCCTTGACGTCGGTCAGGGTGCGGGCCAGTTCGGCTACTTCAGCCTGGGGACGCCTTAATATATGCAAAGCCAGCCGGGTAGCCGTTTTCTCCCCCAGCCCGGGAAGACGGGAAAGGGAAGCGATCAGACGGGCCAGCGGAGGCGGGTATAAGGTCGTGCCCACGGTTAAAAAAGACCAGGGATTTTGATCCCGCCGGTCACCTTGGCCATTTCCTGGGCCATCAGGTCCTGGGCCTTGCGCAAGGCGTCATTGACCGCGGCTTGAACCAGGTCCTGAAGCATCTCCACATCCGCCGGATTAACGACCTCGGGCTCTATTTTAATGGCTAAGATCTCCTGCCGCCCATTGGCGGTTACCGACACCATCCCTCCTCCGGAAGAGGCCTCAACGGTTTTATTGCCCATTTCCTCCTGAATCTGGGCCAGACGGTTCTGCATCATCTTGGCCTGATTCATGATATTGCCTAAATTTTTCATAAGGTCTTCCTCTCCCCCTTGGTCCCATTTTTCGGATACAACAGACTAAAGTTAAAAATAATATAAAATCATACGGAAAAAGTAAAGGATTCTTTGGCCGAACCCGAATCGGTTTTCCCAAGAGACATCGGCTTATGGGTCTTCCCTGATCTCCTGGTTTGAACCGGGTTGCTGAAAAAATATAGATAACTGCCATTCATACAAGTTTAAAATAAATAACCCCTTGACAAATTTTCCCCTTTATACTTTATTGAGTCAAAGATTTTGTTAGTCTTTCCATTATTTCGTTCGGGAAAGAATCGGAAAAGAATCGGGAAAGATCCAGTAAAGAATCAGTAAAAAATCAGTAAAGAAAGGAGAAGGGTTATGAAAAACAGAGGGATATGGGTGGGGTTAACATTGATGCTCTGCCTCTTGGTTTCCGGGTCCGTATTCGGCTCCGACTATCCCAATAAACCGATAAATGTGCTGATCGGTTATGCCGCAGGCGGATCGACGGACCTGACTACCCGCGCCCTGGCTTCGGAAGTAGCCAATATTTTAAAACAGCCCGTAGTTTGCAGCAATCAGGTGGGGGCCTCCGGGACCCTGGTCCTGGGCCGGGTCAAAGGGGACAAACCGGACGGGTACACTATATACAACGCACCCACAGCAAATTTTTGCCGTATCCCTCATCTTCAGGCCGTTCCCTATGATCCTCTGAAGGATTTCACCTTTATCATGCAATACGGTCTCTATCAGTACGGTATCGTTGTCGCCGCCGACGCCCCCTGGAAGACCCTGGAGGAACTGCTGGACTACGCCAAGAAAAACCCCAACAAAATTAAATACGCCACCTCCGGCTTGGGATCCGGTCAACATTTAGTAATGGAGTACCTGGCCAAACGGTACGGGATCAAGTGGGATCATATCCCCTTCGCCGGGGGTACTCAGGCCGTGGCCGCCCTGCTCGGCGGACATGTCCAGGTGGTATCTCAGACCCCGGAGTGGAAAGAACACGTCCTAGCCGGAAAACTGCGGCTCTTGGTGGTCTGTACCGATCAGCGGATGAAGGCCTTTCCCAACGTCCCCACCTTGATTGAAAAGGGGATCAAGTTTTCAGTCCATTCCGGATTAAGCTTTATGGGCCCGGCCGGAATGCCCCCGGCGGTGGTGGAAAAACTGCAAAATGCCTTTGCCCAGGCCATGAAATCCAAGGCCTTCCTGGATGCCATGGATAAATTCGACCTTCCCCCGGCCTATCTGGGCAGCCAGGACCTGACCAAACTGATCCAACGGGATTATCAGGAAACAGGCGAACTGATAAAAGGTCTGGGGATCGGTCTCAAAAAGTAAGCCGATGAAAAACAACGACCAGCGATCCAGTATTTTCTGGTTTGCCGTCGGTTTGGCCATTATCTTTTTTTCAAGAAAATACGGGCTGGGGACTCTATCCGTTCCCGGCCCGGGATTTCTCCCTTTCCTGGCCGGGGTGGCCATCACCGGTCTGGCGATCCTGGTTTTTTTTCAGCAGTATGCCGGCAATGTCCGAGGCACCTTCAGCGCTCTGTGGGCCAAGACCCATTGGCCCAAGGTATTGATGGTCATGGGTGCCTTGGTCCTCTATACCCTCCTGTTCCGTATCTTCGGTTTTTTGTTGGATACCTTTCTTTTAATCGCCTTTCTGCTGCGGGTCATGGAACCCACACCGTGGGTGAAATGTCTGATAGGGGCTTTGCTGTTCTCCGGGGCCTCATACCTGATCTTTGAACTGTGGCTTAAAGCCCAACTTCCTACCGGGTTTCTGGGATTTTAGCATGGATATTTTCGGCAACATACTTTTGGGGTTTCAGGTGGCCTTGGAGCCGATGAACCTTTTTTTCTGTTTTATCGGTGTCCTGATCGGGACCCTGGTAGGGGTCCTTCCCGGTTTGGGTCCGGTGGCAGCCATGTCTTTGCTCCTGCCCAGCACCTTTCACGTCTCTCCGGTTTCGGCCGTAATCATGCTGGCCGGCATTTATTATGGGGCCATGTACGGCGGCTCCACCACCTCCATCCTGGTCAACATCCCCGGGGAGGCGGCCTCGGTGGTCACCTGTCTGGAGGGATATCAAATGGCCCGCAAGGGACGGGCCGGTCCGGCTTTGGGCATGGCCGCCTTCGGTTCCTTTTTCGCCGGTACGATTTCTATTATCGGCCTGATGTTTCTGGCCCCGCCCCTGGCGGAAATGGCCCTCAAATTCGGGCCGCCGGAGTATTTCGCCCTCATGCTCCTGGGTCTGGTTATCCTCACCTTTCTGGCCGGCGGGTCCATGCCCAAGGCCCTGCTCATGGCCGCCTTCGGTCTTTTTCTCGGTCTGGTGGGTATGGATATTATGACCGCTACCCCCCGTTTTACCCTTGGTTTTTTTTTCCTCAATGACGGGGTGGGCCTGGTTCCGGCGGTCATGGGCCTTTTCGGCATCTCGGAAGTGCTCCTGAACGTAGAGGCCGGATTGAAACAGGAGGTTTTTAAAACCAAGATTAAAGGGCTGTTGCCCAATCTGAAGGACTGGAAAGACAGTACCTGGCCTATTATTCGTGGGTCAGTGATAGGTTTTTTCCTGGGTATCCTGCCCGGCGGTGGGGCGGTGATCTCTTCTTTTGTTTCCTATGCCGTGGAAAAAAAGGTCTCCCCTCATCCGGAAAAATTCGGGACCGGCGTCATTGAAGGTCTGGCCGGTCCGGAATCGGCCAACAACGCCGCTACTGGCGGGGCCTTCATCCCCCTGTTTACCCTGGGACTCCCCTCCAATGCGGTTATGGCCATGCTATTGGGGGCCTTGATTATTTACGGCATGCAACCCGGGCCCATGCTTATCCAACAACATCCGGATCTTTTCTGGGGTGCGGTGACCAGCATGTATATCGGTAATATTATGCTCCTGGTTCTGAACCTGCCCCTGATCGGCCTTTGGGTAAAAATATTAAAGATCCCCTACCCCGTGCTCTTCCCCCTTATTTTGCTTTTCTGCTTAATCGGGGTTTACAGCCTGAACAATAACGTGGCTGAAATCGGATTGATGCTGGTCTTCGGCGGATTGGGGTATCTGATGAAAAAGTTCAATTACGAAGCCGCTCCCCTGGTCCTGGCCCTGGTCCTGGGACCGATGATGGAGAACGCCCTGCGCCAGGCCTTGATCATGTCCAACGGGGGTGCCGGAATCTTCTTCACCAGACCTATTTCCCTGGTCATCGTCCTGGTGGTCATCACCTTGCTCATCCTGCCCATGTTGCCCTGGGTGAAGACCAAGAGAGAGGTGGTCAGTGAAATGGGTGAGGAGGACTAATCCCCTTTGTTACTTAAAAATAAAATTCTAAGCAAATTGGATAAAATTTCGGATTTCGGATTGCGGATTACTGCTGACCGGAATATCTTCTCCCTGATCAGCCGACCCAGACCTTGACTTTCATTTCCTCCCCCCCCTTAAAGCCCAAAAGATCAGAGGCCCGTCCCAGATTGCAGGCGATCTCCAGATATCCCATACTGCCGATCAGGACCAGTAGGTGACCGGGCCGGGCCTGGGTATAGGTTTGATGGATGCCCGATATCTCCTGACCGCCAACAGTAATCCGCATTTCGAGCGAGATGTTGTTCCAATGTGCCAGCATTTCCTGGCTGATATTGGTGATGAGGTTACCGAAATGGTCGGTTGGACATGGTTAACCCTCAGACCCGGTTGGGCACTACAAAGCATGAAAAAGGTTTTTCGCCGAACGCCGAACGATGAACGACGAACGATGAACGACGAACGGTATCTTCATGCTAAAGCTCTTTTCCCACAGCTCTAACAAAAGGACGCAGTTCTTTCATCAGTTTTGAAAATTGGTCCGGGAAGAGCGATTGCTGCCCGTCCGAGAGGGCCTCTTTGGGGTTACAATGGACTTCAATTAATAGGCCGTCGGCGCCGCAGGCCACGGCCGCCTTGGCCATGGGGGCCACCAGATCCCGAACACCCGTACCGTGCGAGGGATCAACGATGACCGGAAGATGGCTTTTCTGCTTGAGAAAGGGGACGGCGTTCAGGTCCAGGGTGTTGCGTGTTGCCGTTTCAAAGGTGCGAATCCCCCGTTCGCAGAGGATGACGTTGGGATTTCCCTCGGCGACGATATATTCGGCGGCTAAGAGCAGGTCTTCCACCGTGGCCGCCATCCCTCGCTTTAAAATCACCGGTTTGCGACTGCGGCCTAATTTAGTCAGGAGTCTGAAATTCTGCATGTTGCGCGCCCCCACCTGCAGGGCGTCAGCCAACCCTTCCACCGTGGGAACGTCACCGGCCTCCACCACTTCGGTGGTAATGGGCAACCCGGTCTCTTCACCGGCTTCCTTGAGGAGACGAAGCCCTTTCACCCCCAACCCCTGAAAACTGTAGGGACTGGAGCGAGGTTTGAAGGCCCCGCCCCGCAGGCCATGGCCTCCGGCCTCTTTCACCGCCAGGGCCGTGGCCAGCATCTGTTCCCGGCTCTCCACCGCACAGGGACCGGCTATGACCACCAGTCGCCTTCCCCCCACCGGAAGGCCGCCGATTTGAACCACGGTGTTTTCCTGGTGAAGGTCGCGGCTGACCATCTTGTAAGGGGTCAGGATCGGGGTGATCCTTTCCACTAAGGGATGGCTTTCCAGATGCAGACCAGCAATGACCCTTTCGTCACCGATGGCCCCCAGCACGGTCCTTTCCGTTCCCGGCATGTACAGCGGTTTTAGGCCCAGGCCCTCGATCTGAGCGATGATTTCATCAGCGTCCTTTTTGGTAGCTGTCGGTTTTAAAATAATGATCATAAAAAATCTCCCGTTTCGACCCCGAAGGAGCCGGCTGCGCTTGGGGCCGTTTATTTCCCCACCATGGACCCACCTTACCTGTTTGATCTGACCCTGTCAATATTCCCTTGCACCCATAGCATCATCCATCCCAACAAAAGGTCCGCATCAGAAAAGAATTCCTTTTTCTTCTTTTTCTTGACATTTCAAGCAGCTCTGTTTTTATACTTATTATTTTAATAAAATAGCGGCCATCTGCCCCGCTTTAAGGCTGAAGGGAAAAAATGAAGACGAAAAACAAGAAATCGTTCGCCGCTTCAACCCCTGGCTTGCTTTCCAACCGGCAGGGGTTGGAAATGGATTACCGGTCGATTTGTGAAAACTCCCATGTCGGTCTCTACATTATTCAAGACGGCCGCCTACAGTATGTCAATCCTTATTTCTGTTCCATACTGGGTTATGATCAGCCCGATGAACTGATCGGCAAATCTTTTCCAGACCTGGTTTTTCCAAGCGACCAGGAACGATATAATCTGGAAATCCAAGAACTCCCGGAAGAAAAGGACTTGGAAATCCCCAGCGAACATGTCTTTAGAATGATCAGAAAAAACGGCTCCGCCGTCTGGGTGCGTACAGACAGCAGCCGGACCTTGGTGGATGGCAAGGTGACCTACTTCGGTCATCTGAACGATATCAACAAGTTTATGGAAGTGGAAAGGGCCTACCGGTCTTTTCTGCACAGGTATCGAAAGATGATTGAACAGATTGAGGACGGGCTGGCCGAAGTCGATCTGAAAGGGAATATTACCTTCGTCAACCAAGGGGGCGCAAAAATTTTAGGGGGCTCTGTGGAAGCAGGTGCCGGCCTGAACTACCGGGACTATCTGGACCGGGAAACGGCCGAAGCCGTTTTCCGCGCTTACAACAAGGTGTATCGGACCGGTGCCCCTGCCAAATTCAGTTACGAAATCATTCGCCGGGACGGAAAAAGGCGGTTCATCGAGGATTCCATCACCCTGATGCGGGATAAAACCGGGGAGATCACCGGCTTTCGAGTGGTCACCAGCGATATTCAACAGCGGAAGGAAGCGGAAAAAGAGCTGGCCGGACATCGCAGTCTCTTGACCGCCATTTTCGGCAGCGTCAACGATGCGGTCATTACCGTAGACACGGAAGTAAAGGTCCTGGAAGTCAACAAATCCACGGAGACCATTTGCGGGGTCTCCATAAAGGATATCTCCGGCAGGAAGCTTACCCGGTGTATGAATCATTGCCGGCAATCCTGTATGGAAGTCCTCAGACAGACCCTCAATAAAAAAATTACGGTCAAGGAGTATCGGACCGAATGCGGTCATGCCCATCGGCCCAGACAAATGGTCAGCGTGACCAGTTCACCTCTTCTTGATGCGGAAGGCCATTTCAGGGGGGCCGTCCTGGTGATCAGGGATATTACGTTGCTCAAGGATTTGGAAAGGGAGTTAAGGGAAAGGCACCGGTTTCATAAAATAATCGGCAGAAGCAAAAAAATGCAGGAAATATATGCGCTCCTGGAAGACCTGGCCAATCTGGAAACCACCGTTTTAATCACCGGTGAAAGCGGAACGGGCAAAGATATGGTGGCCAAGGCCCTGCATTACAGCGGACAACGGGCTTTCAAACCCTTGGTAACGGTAAATTGCTCGGCCCTGAGTGAGAGCTTGTTGGAAAGTGAGCTCTTCGGTCACGTCAAGGGGGCCTTTACCGGGGCCATCAGGGACAAACAGGGAC
This sequence comes from Thermodesulfobacteriota bacterium, assembly GCA_040755035.1. Lineage (GTDB taxonomy): Bacteria > Desulfobacterota > RBG-13-43-22 > RBG-13-43-22 > RBG-13-43-22 > RBG-13-43-22. The sequence continues at coordinate 2,905 of JBFMBU010000115.1, read as the reverse complement.
GGTTTCAAGCGGCACAGGGGGGCACGATCCTTTTGGATGAAATCGGAGATATTTCCCCTTACATCCAGATGAAACTACTCCGGGTCCTGCAGGAAAAGGAATTTGAAAGGGTTGGAGAATCGGTGACTCGAAAGGCCGACGTCCGGGTGGTGGCCTGCACCAACAGGGCACTGAAAGAGAAAGTCATGAAAGGAGAGTTCCGTCTGGATCTTTACTATCGGCTGAAAGTGATGGAAATCGCCTTGCCGCCCCTTCGTCAACGGCTTGAGGATCTGCCCCTGCTGGTTGATTACTTCAACCAGGTTTTCAACCAACAATTCAAAAAAAACATCGAAGGGGTTTCCAATGAGGTCCTTAAACTCTTTATGGAATACCCCTGGCCCGGCAACATAAGGGAATTGGAGCATGTATTGGAACATGCCTTTGTGCTCTGTCGAGGGGGGATTATCGCCCTGGAGCATTTGCCGATCGAAATCAGGACACAAAACCTGCCAGCACCCCTTTCCGGAAGGGGAGGTCAAACAGGGGTATCGGTCGATCTGCCGAAGATATTGGAAGCCCTGGAACAAACGCATTGGAACAAAACCAAAGCTGCCCGCTTGTTGGGCATCAGCCGGCGAACCCTGCATCGTAAAATCCAGGATCAGGCATTTTCCCCTAAATCCCTCTAACCCCGTCGACATGTCTCATATTGGATTGTCCCATTATGAGACATGACCCACCTTTCTAAGGTCCCGGCCTTATTTTTAAAAATATATTTTTAATACATTACAAAGGATTGCAATTTTATCTTTTCTATCCCTGCCGGGCATGGTTCTTGTAACTTACTATTTTTGTTTATACAGAAAGGCCTGCCCTCTGAGGTGGGCACCAACCCCAATCGGAATTTTTCCTAACCAAACCGGCTTAACCCTTTTACTAATTCAACGTGCTCTGTCTGATCCTATCCGTTTATGCCTTATGGCGAGACAACGGTAGAAAGAATGGGTTTGGCAGATGATATTTCATTCTTTCGATCTTTGGAGTGTTCGGATCTGAACGCTGATGACCCTGATTTACCGAATTCAACCGGAAAATTTTGACCGGGAGGTGATGGCCGAAACCAGACCTGTGCTCGTTTTATGCATGCCCCGGGACGACCAGTTTCCGCAACAATTAAAAATCATCGAGGAAATCGCTGCAAACCACGACCGAGAAATAAAAGTGGGTCTGGTGCAGGAAGAATTCATCGAAGCCTTTAAGAAAAAATACCTGGTCATAGGAACACCGACCATTTTAATCCTGGAGGGCGGCAAGGAGAAAGGACGCATCCTGGGACTGGCCAACGGAGAGATGCTGACAGACTTGATCGCCAACAGTAAAAGGCCTTTCCTGCCGGAAAAGGCTTGAGCTTTTTATAGGCATATGGCGTCTTTTTCCTCCAAGGAGGAGAAACCTGATTTTTAAGGAAAGGAGACGATCGTCTCAAGCCACTAAGGCCTTAAAAAAAGGGGGCAATTTGTTTGCAGAAACCTAAAGAGCAAGGGAGGTGATAAGGAAAAAAAACAATCCATGTAGGAAAGGGAACCTATGTCCATTAACTCTGCCATGAAAGAAGGAGGACAACCATGAAGAAAAAAGAAAAACAACGAGGGAAATGGTTCTTTTTAATCTTAGCCACCTGTCTGATGTTCATCCCCATAAGTCAGGCCTCGGCCGTTATGTATGGAGGAAACCTCGGGTCCCATCTGGTGGATCCTATCTGGACCGAAGGGGGTTGGGTTTCCGGGACAACCATTGACTCCCTATATGTCAAAGGGTCCACCTATTATCCTCCCGATTCCCCTTATTATAAAACCTACGAGGCCATGCTGGGTGAAATTGGGCATAAGGTGAGGATTTACAGAGGAATCCCTTATGCCGCCCCACCTGTCGGGAATCTGCGCTGGAAACCGCCCCAACCGGTCATTCCCTGGAAACATATCCGGGAATGCACCAAGTTTGCTCCCATGGCCCCCCAATCCTATCCTGCTTCTCCGGTCTATGACAGCATCCCCCTGGAGGGGATGAGCGAAGATGTCCTTTACCTGAACATCCAGACCCCGGCCCGACACGCCCATGAACGTTTGCCGGTCATGGTTTTGTTTCATGGAGGAGGGCTCACCATAGGATCGGTGAATCGGGTGTCCGACAACTGCCCGCCTCTTCCCCAGCACGGGGTGGTTTCGGTGACGGTCCAGCACCGGATCGGTGTTTTCGGCTATATGGCCCATCCGGCTCTGTCTGCCGAGTCAGGTTACAGTGGGTCCGGGAATTACGGTCAAATGGACCTCATCGCCGCTCTGAAATGGGTCAAGAGAAATATCGCCAACTTCGGCGGGGACCCTAAAAATGTTACCATCTGGGGGCATTCCGGCGGAGGAGCCAAGACCAACTTCCTGGTTGCCTCCCCGGAAGCCAAAGGATTGTTCCACCGGGCCATTTGCGAAGCCGGGTTCAGTACCACCGGCACCGCCTTAACCACGGCGCATCAGATGGGCAGGAATGTGGCCATCAGAGCTGGGGTTACCGACACGAATCCGGCCGTTGAATTGGCCGCCTTGCGGGCTCTGCCCTGGAAGGATGTCCTGGATGCTGTTTTAAAGTCCGCACCCCCAGGTGACCCCCCTCTTCCTTCCTACACCAGCGCCTTCACCATTGACGGCCTATATTTGCCGAATACCATCGGAAATATCTTTGCTGCCGGGTTGCACAACGACGTACCTTATATGGCCGGTATGGGTGGCGGAGAAATTCCCTCCACAGGTTTGGGAGCCATGGGAAATCTTCTTAAGACCATGAGCACCAAACAAAAATCCCCTATCTATACTTATATTTTCACCCATGTCCCCAAAAACTGGGCCGATGGCGGCGTTTTTGCCTATCA